>JAKEGM010000039.1 GCA_022615575.1 Planctomycetales bacterium | reverse complement strand
GCGCCCTGCGCGCCCGACGGACAAATTCACAGGCCTGATTCCCGATTCCTGATTGCTGCATTCTGCGTTCTGATTTCTGATTCCTGATTCCTGATTCCTGATTTCTGATTCCTGCATGTCAAGGGGCAAAGGGCCGCGGCTCGGGAAGAATTTGCTTGTCGAGTCATTGAGAACCCCCTGCCGCCAGTAAGGCCATTTTTGCTCATCTCTTGTCAAGGCGTGGTAAATTCGTTAGAATAGTCCGGACAATCAGGTTGTTTGTTGTCTTTTTTTGGGTTTGTACACGGGAGATGCAATGAAGATTTCTTTGGAGTGGCTGCGGGACTATATAGATACGGGACTGCCGGCGGAGGCCATCGGCGATATTCTGAGCAATCGGGGCTTCCCCATCGAGAGCATTGAGCAGGCCGGGGAAGATACCGTACTGGATGTGGAGATTACCAGCAACCGGGGCGACTGCCTGGGACATATCGGCATCGCGCGGGAACTGGCGGCCGCCACGGGCAAGCCGCTGAAGCTGCCTGCTGTCCCGCTGCACGAATCCGCTGAACAGGCCTGCCTGAAAATCCGCGTCGAGATTCATGAGCCGGCCCTGTGCAACCGCTACACGGCGCGGGTTATCGAGCATGTCAAAAACGGCCCGTCGCCGGCGTGGATGCAGCGGCGTCTGGAGGCGGTCGGGGTTCGCTGCGTCAACAACATTGTCGATGTCACCAATTACGTGATGATGGAAGCGGGGCAGCCGACGCACGCCTTTGACTATCACAAGGTCGGCGGGCAGAAGATCATCGTCCGACGGGCTGTCAATGGCGAACGGCTGGTCAGCATCGACGGCACCAAATGCGACCTGGACGACTCGATGCTGGTGATTGCCGACGCCCGGCAGCCGGTCGCCCTGGCCGGCGTGATGGGCGGGCTGGATTCGGAAGTGTCCGGCCAAACCACGGCCATTCTGCTGGAGGCCGCTCATTTTGAGCCGGTAACCATCCGCCGCACGGCCCGGCGGCTGGCGATTAAATCGGAGGCCTCGTTTCGGTTCGAACGGCAGGTCGATACGGAAAATCTCGAATGGGTTTCCAACCGCTGCGCCCACCTGATGGCGGAGGTTTCCGGCGGACAGGTCGCCCGGGGCATTGTGGATATCTATCCCCGGAAATCCGACCGCGATACCGTCGGGATGCGGCTGGGCCGGATGCGGACGCTGCTGGGGATTGATATTCCGCCGGACAACGTGCTTTCGATCTTTACGGCGCTGGGGTTTTCGCCCGAGTTCAGGCACGAAGACCTGATTATGTGTACCCCGCCAAGCTGGCGGCATGACGTGTACCGGGAGGCGGACCTTATTGAAGAGGCGTCGCGTTCTTACGGCTACGACAAGGTGCCGGTGGAGCCCAAGATTCACATCGAGGTCTGCAAGCCGAACCTGCGGGAAAAGACCGCCGGCAAGGTTCGCGCCTTTTTGACGGGGGCGGGGTTCTTTGAAACGGTAACGGTCAGTTTCGTCGATGAACAAACCGCGACGCTCTTCACCGGCAGGACAGCCGGGGAGCACCTTTCGGTTTCAGGGGTGTTCGGAAAAAATATGACCCTGCTGCGGCAGAACCTGATTGGCTCTTTGGCCCAGGTCTTCCAGTCCAATACCCGCGTCGGCAACAAGCCGTGCCGCCTGTTTGAATTGGCTGATACGTTCATTCCCGATGCCGGCCGCCGGCCGGGCACGCTGCCGAATGAACATTCCTGCATCGGGCTGATGATGGACGATGAATTTCGGGCGATGCGGGGGGCGATCGAGGGACTGGTGCAGAAAATCTGCCCGTCCGGGACGCTGGAATTCAAGCCGGGTTCGCTTCCGTGGGCACAGGCAGGAGCGGATATCCTGCTGAACAAAAAGCCGCTGGGGTTTGCGGGGCTGCTGAATGCCGAAACAGCGGCCCGGCTGGATTTGGAGAAACAGACCGTTTCGGCGGCCCAGCTGGATTTTGACCTGCTGCTGGAACACGCCGGGGCAATTCCTTCGGCCAAGCCCCTTCCGCGGTTTCCGGCGATTGTACGCGACCTGTCGCTGATTGTCGATGAGCCGGTCGCCTGGACGCAAATCGTCTCGGCGGTGCAAAGCAAGGCCCCCGCCGAATTAGAACAGATTGACTTTGGCGGGCTGTACCGGGGCAAGCCCATCGCCGACGGCAAAAAGAGCGTTACCGTTTCATTGCGGTTCCGCGATGAGCAGGGAACCCTGCGGCATGAGACAGTGGATGGATTTCAAAACGAGATTCTGGCAGGCCTGACGGAAGCGTTTGGCGCAGAACTGAGAACCGCTTAACCGCAGGAAAAACGCCGTATGATGGAATGCAGGAAAAAACAGAACCTGGAATTTTGCAAATGCACCTATCCGGGGTGCGGCAGCAAGGGCATCTGCTGCGAGTGTCTGCGGTACCACCTGCAGAGCAAACAACTGCCCGGCTGCTGTTTTCCGCCGGAGGCAGAGAAGACCTGCGACCGCAGTTTCAGGGCGTTCGCCAGGGCGTGGAACTTGTAATAAACTATCCAAACCGGCCTGTCAGAAACAGGGGTGCATTAGAGACCCTCACTGTCGGATTTGCGACATAAAAAAAGGGACTCAGTCATGAGACCGAATCCCTTTCATTTTTTACCAGCCAAAATGATGCCGGCTGCTTATTTCTTCCTGAAAAGCACCGTCGCCAGACCGCCAAGACCCAGCAGAACCATCGTCGCCGGTTCGGGAATCGCCAACTGCGTCAGGCAGAACTGGAAATTCCCGATTACCGGAACATTGACCACAAACGACATATTCAATGTCTGGCCAATATCCACGGTTCCGCCGCTGAAAACAAGCTCAGTAGGGCTGTAACTGACAATCGGCAGCAGGTCGCTCGAACCGCTGACAAAGGTGGCATTGCCGCCCAGCGTCAGCGAATACGCCGTCCAGACATGACCATTGCTGTTCGTAACGGCTTTCGTCATCGTCAGATCAGGGTCGCCTTCTGTTACACCGCTGACATAAACACTGTCCGGTCCCACAATAAGATATTGTTCCTGCAGCCAAACCAATTGCTGTTCCGGAACAAAACCCCACGTGTGGGTTGCATCAAAGGTCGGATCGTTGGGATTTGAACAGACAACATCGAGGAACACCCCTGCTTGCGCGACTGCGCACACCCCAAGAATTGCGACTAACAAACCAATCTTTCTCATCCTGCACCTCCAATAAAACGTTCTTTCCGTTTGAGAGGGAAAACTTGAGGTGTCTCACCTCTCCTCCAGATGGTTACTCATTAACGCTCATTCTATCGGAAGAATCGGGTTTGTCAAGCTTTTTCCGCAAAAAAACCATTCGGTGCACGCGGATATTTTTTATAACCTCCTTAAAAACAACATCTTACGAATACAACTTTTTTCAGGGAAATACGTTTGACGGCGGCCTCTTTTTAAAAATCTTATCCTGTTTCCGCAAAAAACACCCGAAAAAGCAGGATAGTACTAAAAAATATTCATCCAGATATAGCCCGTAAGGCGAAAACCTGTCATACTAAGCCCAGTTTTACCGGCTGGATTGTGAATTTGAAATTATTTAAGAAACGGGACATAAAAATGCCAAAACTGGACCCTGTAACAATGAAGGACTGGCAGATTGCCGAAGCCGCCGAAGAGAACATGAAACCCCTCTACCAGCTTGCCCGCGACCTAGGGCTGGCTTACGGCGAACTGCTGCCGATGGGCGAAAAACTGGCCAAACTGGACTATGCCAAAATCCTCGACCGGCTTCGCTATGCCCCCACCGGCCGGTACATCGACGTTACGGCCATTACCCCAACCCCGTTTGGTGAGGGAAAAACAACCACCACCATCGGCCTGGTGCAGGGCCTTGGAAAATTGGGCAAACGGGTCTGCGGATGCATCCGCCAGCCCAGCGGCGGCCCGACATTCAACATCAAGGGGTCTGCGGCCGGCGGAGGATTGTCGCAGTGTATCCCCATGGTTCCCTTTTCAATCCGCCTGACCGGCGATATCGAATGCGTCACAAACGCTCACAATCTGGCCATGGTTGCCCTGACCGCCCGGATGCAGCACGAACACAACTACGATGACGACCGGCTGGCCCAAATCGGCCTCAAACGCCTCAATATCGACCCCAACAATGTCCAGATCAAATGGGCGATTGATTATTGCGCTCAGTCGCTGCGAAATATAACCATCGGCAAAGGCGGCAAGATGGACGGTTTTGAAATGGAATCCGGCGCCCAGATTTCCGTTTCCAGCGAGGTGATGGCCATTCTGGCGGTAGCGAAAAACCTGCGGGACCTGCGGGAGCGTATGGCCAAAATCGTTGTCGCCTACGACAAAAACGGCAATGAAATCACCACCCGCAACCTGGAGGTCGACGGCGCAATGACCGCATGGATGGTCGATGCGCTCAATCCCAATCTCGTCCAGACCATCGAAGGCCAGCCGATTCTTGTGCACGCCGGACCGTTCGCCAACATCGCCATCGGCCAAAGCAGCATTATCGCCGACCTGGTTGCCACCAAGCTGAGCGATTATGTGGTGACGGAAAGCGGCTTTGCGGCGGATATCGGATTTGAAAAATTCTGGAACCTCAAGTGCCGCATGTCGGGCCTCAGGCCCCATGCGGTCGTCATCGTCGCCACGATTCGCGCGTTGAAAATGCACGGCGGCGGTCCCACGGTGAAACCCGGAAAACCGCTTGCTGAAGAGTACACGAAAGAAAACCTTGACCTGCTCGAAAAGGGCTGCGAAAACCTGATTGCCCATATCGACATCGTCCGCAAATCCGGCATCCGGCCTATCGTCTGCATCAATAAATTCCACACAGACACCGAAGCCGAAATAACATTCGTCAAGCGGATTACGGAAAAATACGGCGCAGAAGCGGCCCTGTCCGACCATTGGCTCAAAGGCGGCCAGGGCGCTGTCGAACTGGCCGAAAAAGTGGCCGCCGCCGCACAGGAGGAAAAGGACTTCCGGTATCTGTACAATCTGGAAATGCCGCACAAAGAACGCATCGAAAAGATTGCCACAGAAATTTACGGCGCCAAAGGCGTTGTTTATACCGAAAAAGCGTTGGCGAAGATCCGAAAAATCGACAGCGAGCCGCAGATGCGGCAGTTGGGAACCTGCATGGTCAAAACGCATCTGTCGCTGTCGCACGACCCGGACCTCAAAGGACGTCCCGTCGGCTGGGAACTGCCGATACGCGATGTGATGGTTTACGAAGGCGCCGGCTATGTCGTTCCCATCGCCGGCGACATCAAACTGATGCCGGGAACCGGCTCTGATCCGGCGTATCGGCGAATCGACGTGGACGTCAAGACCGGCAAGGTAACAGGAATGTTCTGATTGCATGCTTGCCAAACCGACGGAAAACTTTACAATAAATTCTTAGTTTTATTTTCTGTATTCTGAATACTGTCTTCTGACTTCTGGAGTATCAATGACGGCAAAAATTATTGACGGAAAACAGGTCGCCGCTCAGATGCGGGACGAATTGAAGGAAAAGGTCGCCCGGCTTAAAACCAAAGGTGTAACGCCCGGCCTGGCGGTAGTTCTGGTCGGCGATGACCCGGCCTCCAAATCGTATGTGACCGCCAAAGAAAAGGCCTGCGAGGAAATCGGCATCTACAGCGACGACAATCGCCTGCCCGCCGACACCAGCGACAAGGACTTGCTGGCGCTGGTAGATAAACTCAATAAAAATTCGAAGATTCACGGGATTCTGGTTCAATTGCCGCTGCCCAAACACATCGACGAAGACAAAGTGCTTTTAGCGATTGACCCAAAAAAAGACGTGGACGGCTTTCACCCCGTCAACGTCGGCAAGATGGTCGTCGGTCAGGACGCCTACCTGCCCTGCACGCCCCACGGCGTTATCCAGCTTTTGATTCGCAGCAAGGTCACGCTGGACGGGGCTGAAGTCGTGGTCGTCGGGCGAAGCAACATCGTCGGCAAGCCGCTGGCCAACATGCTCATTCAGAAAAGCAAAACCGGCAATGCCACAGTTACCGTCTGCCACACGCGCACAAAAAATATCGCCGAACACTGCAAACGCGCCGACATCATCATCGCCGCCGCGGGCCGACCCCATACCATCACCGCGGATATGGTCAAAGACGGCGCGGTGGTCATTGACGTGGGCGTCAACCGCGTCGAAGATGCAACAAAGAAAAACGGCTTCCGGCTGGTCGGCGATGTGGATTTTGAAGCGGTCAAGGAAAAGGCATCCCTGATTACCCCGGTTCCCGGCGGTGTCGGCCCCATGACGATTACCATGCTGCTTTATAACACCGTTCAGTCCGCCGAAAAAACGCTGAGCCAATAAGATTCCTTCGCAAGAACAGTAAAAAAACGAAACACGGGAAGACCGGTTAAACGGACAGTCCTTTTTTTTCGGGGGAAGGCAGGTTTTTCAGATTAAACGAGCCGATGGCCTCCCGCAGACCGATGCTGACAGCCGCCGCATGCGCCAGCTCCTCCGGCTGAAGGGGCAGGTGCGCGGGACGATAGACAAAAACAAATCCAGTGCCCTGTCCGATCCGGCCCAACGGCACGGCGGCGGCCGAAATCGTTTTCATAATCGCCGGCGGTCCTTGAAGACCCATCCGCAGCAGCTGGTCCAGTGAACAGACGCGGTTCATCCGGCTGATGTTGTTCACCAGCCGCGGGGTGAACCAGTTTTGAAACTGGTCTTTCTCAATCGGGTTAAAAAGTCCGGAATCGGCAATATGGACATCGAAGCCGTTTTCACCCAGCAGAAAAATCGCGGCATCGGCACCGTCAATCGCTTGCCGGAACTTGTCAACAGAGGCATCCAAAAGGGTTTCCAAATCGGCACAGCCCAGCAGGGTTTCGTAAAAAGACGACACAAAATTCAATTGAGCCAGTTTGACGGAAAAATCCCGGTGTGCCGCCACGACATCCCGGCAGAGAATATCAATCTGTTCGGTCTGACGCTGCTGACGGGCACGCAGAAACCGAAGAACCGTCAGTGCCCGTTTATTGTTTCTGGAAGCCAAACGCTGCTCCTTTAGATTTCACACGCTTTCAATGGTTTCTTCACGATGGTCTTTTTTCGGCGTTTTGGCCGGCCGGCTTAATCGCGATTTTTCAAGAATCAATGCCGCCCGCCCTCATCTTTATCGGACCATGACAGCCCCAAGCCCCCTGTTTCGAACAATTTCCGGACATCTCCCAATTCGCCGTTTTTGGGCATTGACGGACTCGCCGCCGGCGGGCATAATTTGGGCTTCCTTTGAACGCTGCGGCGGATATTATAGACACAGAAAGGTTATATACGCTCATGAAAGTATTAGTCGTTAACGCGGGCAGTTCGTCCATCAAGTATCAGCTTTTTGAGATGCCCGCTCGCCGGATTCTGGCCAAGGGGATGATTGAGCGCATCGGTCAGGCCGATGCGGCTCTGGTTCATACCTGCAGCGGCAGCAAACACACCGCCCGGATTTGCGCCGCCGACCACGATGCCGGGATGGCGGTTATCTTATCGACGCTGACGGATAAAAAAATCGGCGTCCTGAGCGAAATCGGGCAAATCGGAGCCGTCGGTCACCGGGTGGTTCACGGCGGCGAGGAATTTACCGGCTCGGTTGTCATCGACGCTCACGTGCTGGACTCTATCGAGCGGTTTGCCGACCTTGCCCCCCTGCACAACCCGCCGAACCTGACCGGCATTCGTGCGGCGATGCACTCGCTGCCCAGCGCCGTGCAGGTCGCCTGCTTCGATACCGCCTTTCATACGACCCTGCCGCCGGCGGCGTATATCTACGGCCTCCCCTTTGACATCTATGAGAAATTCCGCGTGCGGCGGTACGGCTTTCACGGGACCAGTCACCGGTACGTGGCCCGACGCTGCGCCAAACTGATGGGGCTGGATAAAAGCGCTGCCAATATTATCACCTGCCACCTGGGCAACGGCTGTTCGATTACCGCCGTCAAGGCGGGCAAAAGCGTCGATACCTCGATGGGCATGACGCCGCTGGAAGGCGTGATTATGGGCACCCGCTGCGGCGATGTGGACCCGGCCATCCTGTTTTACCTGGGCGACAAGGG
The DNA here is from genome assembly GCA_022615575.1 of Planctomycetales bacterium. Classification (GTDB taxonomy): domain Bacteria; phylum Planctomycetota; class Phycisphaerae; order Sedimentisphaerales; family Anaerohalosphaeraceae; genus 4572-13. The sequence continues at coordinate 40,360 of JAKEGM010000039.1, read as the reverse complement.
CTACGACACCAAACAGCTCAACGCCATGTGCAACAAGCAGAGCGGCCTGCTGGGCATCTCCGGCATTTCCAATGATATGCGAAACCTTCTGGGACGGGTGGCCGAGGGCAACACTCGGGCCAAACTGGCGGTGGATATCTTCTGCTACCGCATCACCAAGTACATTGGCGCCTATACCGCCGTGCTGGGTCGGGTGGACGCGGTCGTCTTTACCGGCGGCATCGGCGAAAACAACCCTGCCCTGAGGGCGCAAATCTGTGCCGACCAGCCGCAGATAGGGATCCAAATCGACCCCGCCCGCAACGATGCCTCATCATCCGACGAACGGCTCATCAGCGCCGAGACAAGCCGTGTGAAGGTCTTTGTTATCCCGACAGATGAAGAAGGCGCCATCGCCGGCGACACCTACGAATTGGCCGCCGGAAAGTCCAAATGACCGTTATGAATAACGACACTTCCATCCGCATCCGCCCCGGCCAGCAGCAGGATATCCCCTGCCTGGTGGATTTCAACCTCCGCATGGCCCGCGAAACCGAACAGCTCGAATTGGATCCGGAGGTTTTGGCCGCCGGAGTGCGTGCCGTTTTCGAGAACCCGCACCTGGGCTTCTACCTGGTCGCTGAATCGGATGGGCAGGTCGCGGGGTCGCTGCTGGTTACGCCGGAGTGGAGCGACTGGCGCAACGGCGCCTTCTGGTGGATTCAGAGCGTGTATGTGCGGCCGGAATACCGCCGCCGGGGGGCGCTGCGGCGGCTGTACCAGGCCGTCAAAGAAATGGCCGCCCAGCGCAGCGATGTCTGCGGGCTTCGCCTGTATGTGGAAAAAGACAACGCCAGCGCCCAAACCTGCTACCAGCGGCTGGGAATGCGTCCAAGCCATTACCGGTTTTTTGAGGAATAGCTCGTTAAAAACAGGAACAGGTGCAACCTGGTCTCTGTTTTTAGAGCGTCCGCTGGAGGAGGATGCCGCAGTTGCGCCAGAGGTGATTGAAGCTGTCGCGGGGAATATAGACCAGTCCGGCCACCGGATCGGCCACCGTAATGGTATTTTCATTCACGCCCAGGACGGCCACGCAATGGTCGGTGGTTATCGCATCGCGCACAACCGCCAGCAGGATGGCGTCCGGCGGAAGCTGGTCAATGGAGGCAAGATGCCGAAAGGAACATTTGATGCCTTCGGATTTGTAGTTGGTTTTGAGCGTCTGGTAGAGATTCCACGGAGAGGTGCCGATGATGGGGCTGGTGCGGGATTGCAGCGCAAGTTCGCCTTCGGCGGCCTGGACACCCAGGCGATTGAGGGCGGTTACCGCCGCCGCCGGGCCGCAGGTGAACGGCTGGGTCTGGCGGCAGACACCGTCAATATCGATACGGGTCTGGACGGCTGACAGGTCGGACTGGATCATCGCCGGTCCCAGAAACGGCAAGCTGACCAAAATCACAATAAAAACGCTCATAATGGAGCAGGTGACAAGCCGGGAAATGAACCGCTGAAGCTGACCCAGCGGAGCCGTCAGTCCCAGCGAAACCGCAAAGGCCAGAAGGGTGAACCGCAAACGGCTTGCCGCGATGGGAATCAGGAAGGGGAAGGCATCCCACAGCCCGCTCTGACGCGCCAGCAGGATCAGGCCCACAACGGCAAACGCCGCCGTCATGGCAAATAAACGCGCCCGCACCGAGATGCGCGATGCCGCAAGGCCCAGGACAATCCCCGCCGCCGCGACCAGTAAAATCCCGCCTGTTTCCAGCCAGAGTATCATGTTCTCCCTTCCGTTTTGCCGGCGATTCGCAAGGGCTTCCATTGGAAACGCCGAGCAAACCTTTCATCAACCCCACTGCCCTTATCTTATCATAATTGCCGGCGATTGACAAGAAGACAACCGGAAAGATACGACGATAACCGTTTTTTTTCGAGGGGACACAGTTCCAATTAAACAAGGCGGGGTTTTATCGGACAATCGCCAATAAAACCTCGGCTCTGCCATTTTTTTAAACGGCGGACGGCAGCCGGTATTTGCCTTCCTCAGCGGACTTGGGCTGCTTCTTCGGCCGGGACCTGATGCCGGACGACGGGAAATGGTTCAATTCCCGTCAGTTCGGCGATGCGTTTGGGGATGTCGGTATTGTCCAGCGTGCCCGCGAATTTTTCCGAGCCGGGTCCGAAGGCAAAAACCGGCGTATCGGCGCCCGTGTGATTTTTGGTATTCCAGTCCGCCGCGAGACGGCCTTCCTCGTCGGTTTCAAGCACCAGTCCGCCGGTTTCGTGGTCGGCGGAAACAATCACCAGCGTATGCCCGTCCCGCCGGGCAAACTCGACCGCCTCGCGCACCGCCATATCAAACAGCAGCGTCTGGCGCACGCACGTGTCGGTATCGCCGTTGTGGGCGGCCCAGTCAATCTGGCTGCCCTCGACCATGAGGAAAAATTTCGGCTTTGGGGCAAACCACTCTTTAGCGGGAAAACTCAGCAGCCGGATCGCCGTTTGCGTCATTTGGGCCAGCGACGGTTCCGGGGAAAAGGTAGTCATGCCGTCCTCGGCAAACAGCCCAACCGCCGGTCCGGGCGCAAGCGCCAGCAGCTGGTCGCACGTCCAGACGACCTGATACCCCTCGGCGGCCGCCCGGGCCAAAAGCTCGTCGCTCCAGTATTTCCGTCCGCCGCCGAAAAGCACATCGACCCGGCTGCCCGCCAGCTGTGCGGCGATTTCGTTTTCATTGCTCCGCGATTCCACATGCGAGGCAAAGGCCGCCGGCGTCGCATGGCTGATGGTCGAAGTCGCGACCAGCCCCGTGCGCCAGCCCCTCTTCTCCAGCAGTTCCAGAATGCTGCAGTAAGCCGTCCCATCGGGACTTATCCCGACCCTGCCGTTGTCGGTCTTGATGCCGCAGGCCAGCGCGGTCGCCGCCGCGGACGAATCGGTAATTACGCAGTTTGCGGCATACGTTCGCGCCAGCCCGCCGACCGGCAGCCGCTCCATGTGCAAACGTCCGCCCGCCCCGACGCTGCTGTGCCGCGCCAGCGCGACGTGATTGAGGCCCATGCCGTCGCCAATCAGCAAAATGACATTCCGCGGCCATCCGGCGGCGCTGTTTTTCAAAAGCCCCTCTTCCGCAGGGGCCTGGTAAAATGAACGGTCCCTTACATCACGCCCCGGGTCCGGCGACGGGTAATTCCACGCCTCGGCCCACGCCGCCGAAGCCAGCAGACAAAACAGCCCGATTTCGGCGCGGTATCGTAACGTATTCCGGGTCATTTGATGTTATCCTTTCGCCCTGGCGTACCAGTCGGGGTCCTGCGCGAGCTTTTCCCGGGCTTCCTGCGTCATCATCTCAAACGCCGGATGCGATGAATCCCACGCACGGGCAATAAACGGGGTGTTCTTCATTTTATCCACTTCCACCTGGGCATTGGTAAAATAGGATCCGTAAATATGCAGCGAATCGCTTATATCGACATACCGCCCAACCCGCACGGGACGGCCGAGTTTTTGGGAGATTTTTTCCGCAATGATTTTCTGCAGGTCGGTCAATGCGTAGGCGTTCATGAACCACGCCTTATACAAATCCCTGCTGCGCCAATGCGTATTCATATTCAGGACGTACCCTCCCTTCTCCTGCACCAGGCGGCACCAGATGCGCTGCAGGCACGGCGGGTCGTCGGTTTTGGGGTCGCAGGTCGGCATCCAGGTAATCGCCTGCGAGCGGCGGGTGTGGGTACATGACGAAAGGGAATCAATTATATACTGAATCTGATCTACTGGAATGAACGGCCTGGGACTTTTCGGGTCGCGAATATCCTCCACCGGTGAATACGCAAACAGCCGCTCATGATAGGTATAGGTCCACTTGCCCGCCGCCGGGTCGATCCAGTGGTCATGGATGCCCGCCACCACCTCCTGCCGGTAGGCCTCCAGTTCCTCGGGCCCGCCGGGAAAATTCTTATGAATCCGCGGTTCGCTGAACGGGTCGGCCACGGTAATCATCACCGTGGCGTCTTTGCTGGGCGGGTCGTCGGGCTTGTCATACTGGGTCTTAATCGTCAGACCCTGCTCCCAGACGGCGATCACCGCCTTTTCCCACGCTTCGGGCAGACACCGCGCAGTGATGCTCAGAGCCGGCACATCCGCCGCTGACAAGGAATGCGTCATAACTGTCCTCCGTGCTGAATTTTCAAAATCCCAACTCAGCGTCTGTGATATTATGTCTTTTCTTCCATCTTTCGGGAACACGCCGCAGCAATTCTCTGGCCTGTTCGGCATACGGAGTGCCGGGAAACTCCGTCAGAACGGTGCGGGCGTCTTCGATGCCCTGCTGGGGATTTTTCATCGTCAGCTTGCGGCTTTCCTCGATATGCATCTGAGCCGACCGGAGCAGGTTTTCGGCACGAAGCTGATCTTCCAGCGCCTGGGTTGGAAAATCAGACGCCTGGCTGACAACGGAAGAGGGCTTCTCCGGCTCGGGCCCGCCGGGACTTTGAACCGCGATGGCCGCGTCATGCGGCTGGTCCGTAACCCGCCGCAACACCTCCTCCAGATACTCGCCCGGGTGCCCATGCCAGACAACCAATCCGGCCTTGTCCACGACAAACGCTGTGGGAATCCCGTTTTGTCCATAAGCGCCCATATAGGCCGCCGCAACCTGCTGTTCACTGTCAATCGCTACCGTATAATTCATATTGCCGCCCTGTTCGGCAACAAATTTTTTGACATCGCCGATTGCTGTTTCATTTGTAATGCCGATAACGGTCACGCCTTTATCTTTGAATTTTTCCTGAATCTTCGTCAGATGAGGGATGCTCGTTTTGCAGGGCGGACACCATGTCGCCCAAAACTCGACGACATAGACCTGTCCCGGCTGAAACTTCACGGGCTGGCCTTTGATCCATGTCAGCGACCGAAGCATCGCGGCGGGTTTAGGCGAGGGCAGGGGAAAACCGGGGATGACCTGATTGGCGAACGGATGCACCTTGTCAGACGTTCCAGGTCCGCTGTTTGGCTCGCTGGAATCCGGGGTTGGCTTGTTGGGATCGGTCGGCATCGGCTCAAACAGCCCCGGCATCATCATTTGACCGGGCATTGTTTCCTGGTCCGTCTTTTTTTCCAGCGGAATCGGAACGCCCGTCAATTCCGTCAAAATAAAGGCGGGCATAAAATCCCCCGCCGTCCCGGCATACTTGACCTTTCCCGCCGTGTCCACGATGAGCATAAACGGCGTGGCGGCGTTCAGGCCGGCAAACCGCCGGGCATTCGCCGCCGGATGCGCCGCGACCACCACGGGAACCCTCTGTTCGCTGTAATCGGGCAGGGCATCCAGGAACGCCGGCAAGTCCTTGGGATTGACGGTATTGACCTGCATGAATTTCACGGTCGGGGTCTTTTCGCAGGCCTCCATCAGCAGCCCGACGTAGTCCCGCTGGGCTTCCAGCGTTGTTTTCTGTGTGTCATAGGCACCCGCCGTACCCATCTCCACCGTGCCGGGCATTATCGCGGCGTCCGTCTGCGGCATCGGCGCAACGGGCACATCGTTGGCATCTGCCCCTGCGGCCTCGTCCTGCCAGAACAGGATGCACAGGGTGTCCTGGCCGGGTTTGTACTCCACCTTGTCGCCGCCGGCTGTAACGCATTCCAGCCGGCTGAAGGGATCCCGCAGCAGTTCCTCGCGCAGTCCCATCAGGTCAAACTCCAGCACCCCCTTTTCGCTGAACGGCTGCGGCTTGACCGCTTCGGCCACCGCCGCTTCACCGCCGCGGCGAGGACGCGGATTAACCGGGCGGCGCGGCGCTTGACGGGGTTTTTCCGCCTGCGGTTTCAGCGGCCGCTTGTCATTGAGCAGACAGAACAAGGCCTGACTGATCCATCCGTCTTGACCGGCGTCGTATGTTTTGCAGGCCCGCATCGACCAGTTGACCGCCTCGACCGGATTCTTCTGATAAAACCCTTTCCATGCCTGCAAGAGCATAAAATCGGCCTTCTGCTTGTCGTCCAAAACAGGTGCATACTGCTTGCTCTGTCCCAGAATGGTTTCGGCGTTTTCGATGAGCGATTGCGTTGGCCGCTGATTTTGGCGGGTTTGTTCCATTATTGTCGTCAAGGTCTGACTGATTTGCGTCATTGCCGTCTGGGCTTCCCGCCGCAGTTGGGCTTGTTTTTCGTCCTGAACCCCGCCAGCGGCCATACCGGCGCCGCCCGGACGCTCCCCCCGCTGCCCGCCCCCATACGACACGGCGGTCCCCGCCGACATCAGTACCAAGACCAGGCCCAAATAGACGCCTCGCCGCTGACGTGTTATCGTGTTCAACATTTAAGCCACTCCCGTAAACATCCCCGTTATTTTAGCAATAAAGCCGATGGCAATATCTTACCACTGAAAATCCTGTCCGAAAAGAAAATCTTCGGTGATTTTAGGGTCCGCAGACGGGTCATTGTGGCACGGATGCGGTCGAAAACTCATTTGACTTTTTATGGGCAAGGGCGTAGGATGTTTTTAAGTATTGATAAAAACACAATTTGGGGAAAAGCGATGTTTACAGGAATTATTGAAACCATTGGCGATGTTCGGCAGATTCTGTCCAAAGGCGGGCAGATGCAACTCGTGGTGGGCCTGGGGCGGGCTGGCGAGGGGATACGGGCAGGCGACAGTATCGCGGTCAACGGGGTATGCCTGACGGCCTGCCGGGTGGAAGGAGGGTGCGCCGCCTTCGATGTCAGCTCGGAAACCCTTGATCGGAGCAATCTGGGTCGCCTCAAGCCGGGGGCTAAGGTCAATCTGGAGGGGGCTATGAGCGCCCAGGGGCGGTTCGGGGGTCATATAGTGCAGGGGCATGTGGATGGGATGGCTATGCTGACGAACATACGGAAACGGGGGGATTTTGCCGAGTTTCGGTTCGAGGCCCCGGCGGAATTGCTGAGCCAAATGGTCCTGAAAGGGTCCGTCGCCGTCGATGGCATCAGTGTGACCGTCGCCCAATTAGACGCAACCGGCTTTGAGGTGGCGGTCATCCCGACGACGCTGAAAGAGACAACCTGGCAGACGGCGCGGGTCGGCGATGTGGTGAACATTGAAACGGATATTCTGGTCAAGATCGTTAAAAAACAACTGTCGGCCATCCTGCCGCAACAGGGGCTGACCCTCGAAAAGCTCAAAGACCACGGCTTCTAAATGAACGACGCCATGAACAACCTGCTGGGCAATGAGACGGTCATTGGGATTACGATGGGCGACCCCGGCGGCATCGGCCCGGAAATCATCGTCAAGGCGCTGGCCGACCCTTCCATCCGCCGGATGGCCAAGTTCATCATCTTCGGCCTGGACGAACAGATTGAATATGCCGCCGACCTGGCGGAGGTCGAACCATTCTGGCTGCGGCATCCCCACGAAAAAATCAGCCGCGATTATCCGCGGCAGGTGGTCATCGCCGATTATGATGAATACTCGGTGCCCGCATGGCTGCACGCCCCCGCACGAACATCGGGCGAAGCGTCGATGCGGTTCTGTCTGGACGCCATCGATGCGGCCCGAGACGGGCTGATTGATGCCGTCGTAACGGCGCCCGTCAGCAAGACCAGCTGGCACTTGGCCGAAAGCCCATGGACGGGACACACCGAGATGCTGGCTGACCGCTGCAAGTCGCCGCGGAAGGTGATGATGTTTATCGCCGGTCCGCTGAAACTGGCGCTGGCGACAATTCATGTGCCGCTGTTCGAGGTACGCCACAAGTTTACCATTGGATGCGTGTTTGAGCCGATTGACCTTCTGGATGCAGCCCTGAAGCAGTATTTCGGGATAGCTAAACCCCACATTGCTGTGGCGGGTCTGAATCCCCACGCGGGCGAGGACGGCCAGTTCGGTGACGAGGAAAAACGGATTATCAGCCCGGCCATTCTGTTGGCCCAGGAAGCAGGTATTCACTGCACGGGGCCGTATCCGGCCGATACGCTGTTTTACCATGCCGCTCAGGGCGAATACGACGGGGTGGTGGCGATGTACCATGACCAGGGGCTGATTCCCGTCAAGATGGCGGCGTTCGACAGGGCGGTCAATGTAACGCTGGGGCTGCCGATTATCCGCACCTCGCCGGGCCACGGCACGGCGTTTGACATCGCCGGCAAGAACATCGCCAATCCCAGCGCGATGAAAGAGGCCATCCGCACAGCCGTGCAAATGGCGAAAACAAAAAAATGCCAAATGCCAAATGTGAAATGCCAAATGTGAAATGTTTTGAATTATGCAAACCAAGCAGGACATTGAGCGATTGCTGGCCGGGGCAGGGGCCAGTCCGAATCGGCGGCTGGGTCAGAACTTTCTGATCGACCTGAACCTGATGCGTCTGCTGGTGAAGGCCGCATCCCTCCACGAGCAGGATGTGGTTCTGGAGGTCGGCACCGGCACCGGGTCGTTCACCCAGTCGCTTGCCGAAGAGTGCGGACGGGTTATCACGGTGGAATGCGATGTCGCCCTTGCAAAGATCGCCCGTTCGCAGCTGCAGCGGTTTTCCAATGTTGTCCTGTTTAACATGGATGTCCTCGAAAACAAAAACGCGATCCACCGCGAGGTGCTGGATGCTCTCCGGTCCGCCCGCGACGAGTTGGGGGGCCGGCTGCTGCTGGTGGCCAACCTGCCGTATAACGTCGGTTCCAGCGTGATGGCCAACCTTATCAGCGGGCCGGTTGCGGCCCAGGGGATGTATGTGACGGTGCAGAAGGAGGTGGCCGAGCGAATGGCCGCTGAACCGAACCATGAGATGTACGGCACGCTGAGTATCCTCATGGCCGCTGCCGGGCAGGTGCATATCCTGCGCAAGCTGCCGCCGGCGGTGTTCTGGCCGCGGCCGCAGGTGGACTCGGCGATGGTCAGCTTTGAGCGGGACGAGGCGAAGATCGCCCAGATTCACGATATGAAAATGTTTCAGGAGGTGATCGGCCTGTTTATGGGCCACCGACGCAAGATGCTTAAGGCGTGCGTCAAATTCGCCCCCGCCGCGCTGGAGCACATCCGCCACTGGCCGGAGGTGTTCGAAGAGGCCTTTATCGACCCCCACTGCCGTCCCGAGGAACTCACCGCCGATCAGTACATCTCCATTGCCAATCTCTGCTTTGAGCAAAAATGATAGTTCGCACGCTTGATTTTTCCGGGAAAAATGGTATCTTCTGCCGCCGCCTCTGAGGGATTGGCGGCCGGAAGGTCATCCGGCGCGATTGGGTTTCCAGACCCTCGAACAGATTGCTTGATTTGTCGGCAAGATACGATAATGCCGTGATTTACCACGACAGCCGACTTAAATCTCAAACAGCGAAAGGGAATCAGACATGGAACGGCGAACGTTTCTCAGATGGATGGGTCTTTCGATTCAAACGCCGTTGATGGGCCAACTGTGCCAGGCGGCGGCAAAAAAAACAGCCCCGGCAATCAAGCGGCCCAACCTGGTCTTTATCTTCCCCGACCAGATGCGCGGTCAGGCAATGGGGTTTCTGGGCGAAGAGCCGGTGCTGACGCCCCGGCTGGACCGGTTGGCCGCCCAGTCGCTGACGCTTCCTCAGACGGTCAGCAATTACCCGTTGTGCAGTCCGTTTCGTGCCATGCTGATGAGCGGCCGGTATCCTCACGCCAGCCGCGTTACCGACAACTGCAATTCCGACACCACCCCTTATGACTGCGAGCTTCGGACGACGGAGCCGTGCTGGTCGGACATACTCAAAGAGGCCGGCTATGCACTGGGGTATGTCGGCAAGTGGCATCTCGATGCACCCCGCAAGCCGTATGTCGATTGCTACAACAACAAAGGTCCGGTTGCATGGAACGAGTGGTGCCCGCCCGACCGACGGCACGGCTTTGATTTCTGGTACGCTTACGGAACCTATGACCAGCACACCCGGCCGATGTACTGGGCGACCGAGGCCGCACGCGAGGGCTTTGCATTGATTGACCAGTGGGGACCTGAACATGAGGCGGACATGGCTATCCGGTATATCCGCAATGAAGACGGACGCTTCCGCAAAGCCGACCGGCCGTTTGCGCTGGTGGTGTCGATGAATCCGCCGCACATGCCGTATGAACTGGTGCCGGGCAAGTATGTGGACCGTTATCGGGACCGCACAGCCGACGACCTGTGCCGACGAGCCAATATCCCGCCCGCAGGGACACGGATGGGCGACCTGTACCGGAAGAACATCAAAAACTATTTCGCGATGATTACCGGCGTGGATGAACAGGTCGGGCGAATCCTCGATGCCCTCGACGGGCAGGGGCTTGGCGAAGAAACCATTGTTGTTTTCACATCCGACCACGGCAACTGCCTGGGCATCCATCACGAAATTTCCAAAAATAACCCCTTCGAGGAATCCATTCGAATACCTTTTTTGATTCGCTGGCCCGGCAAAATCAAGCCCCGCCGGGACGATGCGCTGTTTTCATCGCTGGACATGGCGCCCACCCTGCTGGACCTGATGGGCTTCAAAAAGCAAATCCCGCCGCAGATGGACGGAATCAGTTTCGCCGGACTGTTTCTGACCGGCGAAGGCGCACGGCCCGAGTGGCAGTGGTATATGGCAACATCGGCGGACAAACCCCATCTGGGACGGCGGGGGCTGCGAAATGCCAGCTGCACGTTCATCCTTGAGCGCAAGGACGGCGCCGCCGACACCTGCGCGCTGTACGATAATATCGCCGACCCCTATCAGCTTGAAAACATCGCCGACCAGCAGCCCGACCGGGTCAAAAAACTGACTGCCAAACTGGATCGGCTGCTGAAAAACTATTCCGATCCATGGGCGAGGAGCGATGCGGCGGAACAACGGAGCCGCTAAAGCGTGATGCTTTTGTGGCGGTGGCTGTGGCATTCGATGTTGACGGCGACCGGCAGGGAGGCGATGTGGCAGGGGGCGGTTTCGATGCAGACGGCCAGCGCGGTGGTGTCGCCGCCCAGTCCCTGCGGGCCAAGGCCGGTGGCATTGATTGCCGCAAGCAGGCCCTGCTCCATTTTTGCATAGAAGGGGTCGGGGTTGGCGTCCCGGATGTTCCGCAGCAGGGACTTCTTGGCCAACAGGCACGCGACCTCCAAATTGCCGCCCAGCCCGACGCCCACCACAAACGGGGGGCAGGCGTTCGCCCCGGCCTGTTTGACCACGTCGACAATCCAGGCCATCACCGTTTCTTTGGGCTCGGTGGGATTGAACATCCTGAACTGGCTTTTGTTCTCGCAGCCGCCGCCTTTGGCCATCATGGAAATTTTAATCCTGTCGCCCGGCACAACGGTGTAATGGATAATCGCGGGCGTATTGGTTTGGGTATTCTTTCGCTGATGGAGCGGTTCGGCCACAACGCTCTTTCGCAGGAGGCCTTTTTCGTAGCCGGCGGCCACGCCCTCCTGAATCGCGTCGATAATCGTCGCGGAGGGTCTGTCCGCCGGCGGCGCTATTCTCGCCTCGGCCCCCTGCGCGACAAAAACCACCGCCAGTCCCGTATCCTGGCACAGCGGAATCCGCTCATCGGCGGCAATCTGCGCATTCTCAAGCAGCCGGTTCAGGATTTCTTTGGCCCGCGGATTGGATTCATCCCGGGCGGCGTTGCGGAGTGCTTCGACAACATCGTCCGGCAGCAGGCAGGCGCTGTCCATGCACAGCGCCCCCACGTGTCCGACGAGTTGTTCGTATGGAACGGTTCGCATCAGGGAATCGTTACCTCGTAGGTCTTGTACAGGGTATTGTTCAGGTCGTCGGCAACTGAAAAGGCAATCACATGCTCGCCGGACGAGAGGTCTTCAATTCGAACTTCAAACGACTCGGTCAGCGTATCGTACACCCAATCCGCCGGCAGCGCCGTGACCCATTTTTCGTTGCTGTCAACGGTGTACTGAACCCTGCCCAGCACGGACAGGGCATCGGCAACCGTCAGCCGCATCACCGCCGCCGTTCCTTCGACGGTCGCTTCGGCTTCCCGAATTTCGGGCGCGGCATTATCAATCACAAACGGGTCGCTGATGCGCGAACCGGTGAGGGTTGTTTCGGGCGTGTTGTTCCTGCGGTCGCTGGCGGTGACGCGCACTTCGTAGCGGCCGTCTTCAACGGTGCGGCCATCCCACTCGAAACGGTTCTGATCCAGCTTTTCCTTGAGAAGGACCCACATCGTGCGGCCAACCTTGCGAAATTCAAGGGTATAGTCCAGTTCATCCCGGTTGTCGTCGCGAGCGGTCGTGGTAATCTCAATAATGTTTGGTTTGCTCTTGTCTCGGGACCGTTCGGCCTTGACGGCGGTTACCATCGGCGCCAGGTTTGGAATAACAAACGCCGCCGCCACCTGCCGCACCACCGGCAAGGCGTCGTTATCGCCTGCCGTCAGGGTCAGCCGGTACTGGCAGAAACGCGCCGCGGGACACTCCAATTCCACCGGCCCGGTAACAACCGTCTCGCCGCTCCAGCCCGAAAATGTTGCATCGTTGGGGTCCTGGACATTGCCGCTGCGGCAGGCCATTTTGATCCGGCTGCCGGATGGGATATCGGCTTCAATCTGGAGTTTGCCCCAGCGGGCGGGCTGTCCGGCATCCAGCAGCACCGACTCAAATGTGCCCTGCTGTGCCGGCGACGGGTCAAGCCGCACCAGCCGGGCGGGATTGGAAAGACCCAGGTAGGCAATATTCCCATTCCAAACCATAGCGGTAATCTGCGTGGAGGTTTTATCCTCAAACACAACGGCCTGCTCATCAGCCGCCGGATCGACGGCAAACAACTGGCCCTTGTTGCCGGTGCCGAGCCAGAGTTTTCCATCGTGCTGATGCAGCGAATACAGGACGGCCATCTCGCTGAAAACATCGGTTACAAAACCGTCCGGCGTTATCTTATAAATATGGCCGGCCGCTTTGGCAGCCGGCGGCGCCGGTGCTGGCTGCTGAGGCTGAGAAGGAGGCGTTTCATCCTTCTTTTCCTTCGCCGAATCGCTGTTGGGGGTCGTAAGCGAGCCCTCCATCGGAACGGGCTTTGGGCCGTCGGCAATATCGGGGCGGCCCGGTGCCTGTTTCAGCGATACCCCGGGCGTCTGAAGCTGCAGCATGGCGGCCTGGGCGCTGGCGGCGGCGGCATACACAGCGCCTTCGGGATCAACCCAAAGGGCCGGCACTTCGTCCTGATCGGTATCGTATAAAACAGACGCCTGCTTCCGGGCGATGTCAATCCTGTAAATCAGTCCCCGCTGGTCGCTGCCGGCATAGAGAATCGCATCTTTTACCGCCAGTGAAAGGATATTTTTGTCTTTGGCATCCCAGATGACCTCGGGGTTCTGGCAGAACGGGTCCAGCCGAAAAACAAGTCCCTCGGGGCCGGTGCCCAGATAAATATTGTTGTCCGCGTCTTTGACGATGGCAAAAATATACTGTACCCGAGCGTCCGTGAACACCACTTCGGCATCCGGGGCCAGCCGAACGAGTTTGCCTTCAGCACCGCTTACGCCAATCAGCAGCCGGTTCGATACATCCTGCGCCAGGGCAAAGACATGTTCATTGCGGATGGTTGGATTGGCCGTCTGATTGGGTTCGGCTGAAGCGAGCGGATAGACGCATTCGGCGGTTTGACCGGCATATCGAATCACCTCGGCATTCGGCCCGGTGCCCAGAAACAGCGTCCCGTCGGAGTCCGCCAGTATTGCGTGAATCGACCAGACCTCGCCCAGAAGCCCGCCGCAGTCCACATCGCTGCTTTGGCAGGCCAGCCGGAGCGTTCCGGACGAATCAACAATGATGTTGTCCGTCTGGCCTTTGATGAAATCCGCGCTGGACTGGTGGCGGGTAATGACCGAGGTCACCGCCAGCCCTGCCGCCGCTATGCTTAAAAATATCCCGACTGCCATATACTCTTTTTGTCTCATGCCATATCCCTTATTCTGATGAATGATTACTTTTCCACAGTGATTTCAACTTCAGCGGCGCCGTCCACAACGGCCTCCAGCGAAATGCTGCTTTCGGCCCAGGCATTGTACGGTTCCAGCGGCAGCAGCCGCTTGGCGTCCTGCATCAGCAGCATTTTGGTCGGCGGCAGTTCGCCCAGTTCGTGCTGCCGGAGGACCACTCCCGTCGCGGGAACCGGCATCACCGCATAGAGCCGGTCGCGGCGATACTTGAACAGCCGCTCCAGACTGCCCGTGAGCGACTCCAGGTCATATGCGCGAAACTTCTGCGGGGCTGCCTTGGCCGCAAACGCCTGATAACCGGCGGCGCCGACAATTCGAACCTTGTATTTTCCCGGAGCGAGGGTATCCGGCACCTGGAGGTCAAGCGTCACGGTTTTTTGGGGCGCCTGGAAAAATCTCAAAACAACCGACGCCGTTATGGTCTGGCCGGGACGAACCTTTGTGTTCGACACATTGACGCTCCAGATGGAGGCGGCAATGCTGACTGGTTCAATATCCATCCGGGCCTCGATGGAACGGATGGGCACCCTCTCAAAGGGATTATTCATCAGCATATTCGCGGCGGAGGCCATCTCCGTGACCGCTTCCGCCAATTGACGTCCGGACGAAATGTTGTCAATGTCAAGCGAGCGGCCATCCTCCAGGACAATTCGTCCGGTATAGCGAATGGTGTGTTCCGGCGGCAGCGGACCCTGCATCTGACAGGCGCCGGCAAGAGCCATCTGCAGGATAGCGGATGTTTTCGATCGATCGTCCGCCAGAAAACAGTTGTAAACACGCCGTTGAGGATCATTAAAACGGCTGACTTCAATCCGCAGCGGGATGGTCTTGGGAACTTTTCCGATGGTTCCCCGCACGGCGCTGCTCTGGTCAAACTCAAGTGTGCCGAGAACAGGACCGGGTGAGGCCAATTTGAATGCGCTGTCCCGGTTGGCCACGACGGAATGCACCACACCGGCGGCCATCGGCAGATGAATCGGCCCCTCGCCCTCCATGGCGTGCCCGAAACCATATACCTGATCCCCGACGATTTCGGTTACCGTACCAACGCCCGCCAGAGAAATATCGCCGCCGCAGAGAATCACCGACAGCACGCCGCCCCGCTCAAATGAACCGGCCTCCTTCGCCGATTCGCCCAGCACGGCAGGCCCTGCCGCCGCAGGCATCAGCCCCATCTGCCCAAGCATGCCGCCGTATTGCTGACAGACCTCCGCCGGCAGCGAGGTGGACAGCGGCAACAGCGTACCCCCGCTTTGAGGACGCGATTGCTGCCGCTCCAAAAATTGCTGATGGTACACCGTCAAATCCAGCGGCTGGGAAAAATCAAACTCCGCCTTCGCCGCACCGGACAAGGCCGCCGTTTCGACACTGCCGACCGCGAGCATGTCCTTAATCGGACGTACCAGATACAAAGAATCTAAATTGCCGGACCATCCAGCCGCCAGCGCACCCGCCAGACGGCCGTCAATAAAGACCGGCGAACCGCTGCACCCTTGAACGGCACCGCTGTGTATAAACCGCTCATCGGTGCCCTTCACAAGAATCATATGCCGCCCGGCGGTGTGATTTCGCACGACACTGAGGACTTTAAGACCGAATTTTTCCACCGTTGACCCCGGCGCAAAAACGGTCAGGCAATAGGCGTCCATATCGGTGCGGATTTCGTCAATATCGATGTATTGCGTATTATCCAAGGTTTCGGCGGCCCCGGAAAATCCGGCCATAAGTCCTGCCCAAAAAACGCAGAAAACCGCTGTTTTAGCCCCAAAATGTCTCATTTTGATTCCTTGTGCTTATCTGTTCATTCCCATTTTTTCAGGAAAACGCAGTATCACTAAAAACTATTGCATGTCAAAGGTATTTTTCCTATAATGGTTGGTTCGTATTTATGCCGGCAGGTTTCCTGCGGCCGGTTTTGCCCGGCGGAAAACCTGTATCCCGGCAAAAATTAAACGACACTATAGACCCTTATACAATCGAAAGGTCAATCATGGACGCCGGACACCGTCATGAACTGAAAACAAACGAACTGGCTGAGCAGCTCGGTCATCTGCCGCAGCTTATCAAGGAGAACTCAAACGTCATTATTGGCGTTGTGCTGATTGCCGCCGGGCTGATTACCTGGCCGATGTTCACTCGGATGAGCCGTCAGAGAGATGTTGCCGCCCAAAGCAGCGTAACTCAATCCATCCAGACGCTGGATCAGAATGTGTACGACGTCCTGCAGGCCGCCGAGGGCGACGCTGAGGCCAAAAACAAGGCGCTCAGCACGCTTCTGGTCAATGCCGACGCCCTGCTGGGACAGGCCTCGGACATCGACAATCCGAATCTGGCCGCATTGGCCCGGATTAAGGCCGCCCAGGCCATTCGCACAGAACTTCACCTGCGCCCCGATGTCAGCGCCGAAATGCTCGAAACCCAGACACAGAAGGCCCGGGCCGCCTACGAACAAGCCGCCGAGGCCGCAGGAACGCCTGAATTGAAGGCCATGGCCAAGTTCGGGCTGGGCCTGTGTGCCGAAGAACTCGGACAAACAACCCAGGCCGCTGATATTTACAAAGGTATCATTGCCGACAAAACCTTCGAGGCCACCGCGCTGCCCAAGCAGGCCCAGCAGCGCCTGGATGGACTGGCGGATAATTCCCAGGTCTTTACATTTGCGCCGTCGCCCGCGGACGTTCTCCCGGCTGAAGATACGGAAGCCCTTGAGACGGCAACAGAAACAACCTCCGTCATCGAGGCCGCACCCCAGCCGGTTTTAGACGGACCGGCGGCAAAAGCATCGGACGCTGAACAGACCGTGCCGACCGGCGACTCAACGCCCCAACAGCCAGCGACCGAACCGTAATTTATGCCGGATCCAAAAGACATTCTCCCGGACGACATCAACGGCGGCGAAGATGCTGCGTCAGACAACCCGGTCATCGATCTGGACCGTTCCCTGACCGACGAGGAAACGGATGAGCTGGCGGGTCGGCAGCTGCGGTTCCGCGTGGGGGCCAACCTGAAATTTAACCGGCTGGACAAATACCTGTGCGGCCGGTTCAGCCAGTTCAGTCGGACGCGTCTTCAGGCGCTCATCCGGGAACAGGGCGTCAATGTCAACGGCCGTCCCGCCAAGCCCAGCCATAAACTCCAGTCCGGCGATGCCGTTGACCTGATTCTGCCCGCGCGGGAACTGCGCGAACTGATTCCCGAAAATATCCCCATCCACGTCCTTTATGAGGACGACGATATGCTGGTGCTCAATAAACAGGCCAACCTTATTGTACATCCGGCCCGCGGGTACAAAAACGGCACCCTGGTCAATGGGCTGGTCTATCATTTTCAGCGCCTGTCGTCGTGCCCCGATGACATCCGTCCCGGCATTGTCCACCGGCTGGACCGCAACACCACCGGCTGCCTGGTCGTCGCGAAGACCGACACGGCTCACTGGAAGCTGTCGCGGCAGTTTGCCGACCGCACCACCAGGAAAACCTATATCGCCATCGTTCACGGCACGCCCGAACTGCACGCCGACTGCATCAAGCAGCCGCTGGGGATGCATCCGACGATACGGGAGAAGTTTTCGATTCGCCCGGACATCGGCAAAGAATCCGTCACCTGTTACGAGGTGCTGGAGGCGTTTCGCGGGTTTTCGCTGGTGCAGTTGGACCTCAAAACCGGACGCACCCACCAGATTCGCGTCCACATGTCCTATATCAAGCACCCGATTGTGGCCGATGATATGTACGGCGGCAAGGTTGTGTACCCCTGGCAGATGGAAAACCGCGAACCGGCGGCCGAAGAACCCCTGCTGGCCCGCTGCGCCCTGCACGCATGGAAACTGGAAATCACACACCCTGCGACCCTGCAGCGAATGACCTTTGAGGCCCCCCTGCCGGAAGATATGCAGACCTTCCTCGATGCCCTGCGCCAATATCGAAAAATGCCGTCCCGAAAGACCTTTTAGAAAAGGCCGCCCTTGCGGCAGTCAGGAATGAACACCCTGAATCGCGTTTCAAACCATCCGGGCGCAACCGCGGTAAAAAAACGGAGAGGGCGGGATTCGAACCCGCGGTACTCTTACGAGCACACTGGTTTTCGAAACCAGCTCGATCAGCCGCTCCGACACCTCTCCCGGTTGTTTTTGACCGTCACGCAAATTCCCGCCTACTCTACAGCCCCCCTGCCGCGATTGCAAGAAAATTAAGGCGGCAAGCCAGGCCGGGCGGGTCTTTGGCTCTTGCCGCGGGAACAGGGATTTAGTGGGGTACAGCCGGACCATCGCTTATTTTTTTTGTTTTTCCGAGCCGCGTTTTCGCAGCAGCAGCCGGATGGGGACTTCATCCAGCCCAAGCAGTTCCCCCAGGCGGCTGATGACAAACCGCTGATAGGACTCGTCGAACAGGGACGGGTTATTGACGAACAGCAGGATGCAAACGGGATTGGAGGCCACCTGCGTGGCGTAATAAATCTTCGGAAAACCGCCCTTTTTGTGCGGGGTGCTGGTTTTTTCCTGAGAGAGAATTTCGACGGCCCTGTTAAGACGCCCTGTCGAGATTTTGGCTGTGGCCTGTTTGAACAGTTCGGCGGCCAGGTCCAGCACGCTCTGGGTGTTTTTGCCGTCTTTGGCGGTGGTAAAGGCGATCGGTGCACGGCGGATGCCGACCAGAACCCGGTCGAGGTAGTCGGCGTAATCCTGCGTGTCGGCCGCCTCTTTGGCCAGGTCCCACTTGTTGACGATAATCACGCAGGGCTTGTATTCGGCGGCAATCAGGGCGCAGAGTTTTTTATCAACCTGCGAGATTTTAGTCGTCGCGTCCATCATGAACAGCACCACATCGGCCCGGCGCACGCTGCGGGCGGCACGGGTATAGCCGTAATACTCGATGTCGTTCTGCATCTTGCCGATTTTCCGCACACCCGCGGTGTCGATGATAAGAAACTGCCGGCCGTCCTTTTCAAAGCGGACATCCACCGCATCGCGGGTGGTGCCGGGGATTTCGCTGACAATCACGCGTTCCTCGCCCACGACAGAGTTGATGAAGGTGCTCTTGCCGGCGTTGCGCTTGCCCACGATGGCGAGTTTCATCACCGCGTTAGCGGGTTTTACCTTGGGCAGATGGTCCATCACCCGGCAAATCTGCTCCATCAGGTCTGCCCGATTCACCAGATTGGCCGCCGAAATACAAATCGGCTCCCCGAAACCGAGTTTGACAAACTCCCCCGCTCCCGAAAGCTGCTTGGGGCTGTCGGCCTTGTTGGCTACGAGAATAACCTTGAGTGCGTGTTTCCGCAGCAGCGCAGCAATGGTTTCATCCAGCGGCATCACGCCTTCGCGGATATCGACCATAAACAGCACCAGGCAGGCGGATTCGATGGCCAGAAAAATCTGGTTTTCGACATGCGATTCAAGGGCGTCGCTGTCCACAATGCCGTAGCCACCGGTATCGACCAGCTCGAAATACCGGTCGCCCTCATTGATAATCGTGCTGACCCGGTCGCGCGTCACGCCGGCGGTCGGGTCCACGATACTGATCATCTGGCCCGACAGCGAGTTGAGCAAGCTGCTTTTGCCCACATTGGGCCGCCCGATTATTGCAACAATAGGTAATGCCATAGGGTTGGATTTCCAATTTCCACATTTCAAATTTTCAATTTAGGAAAAATTATAACCGAAATAACGGCTTATGGGAAGTGTAAACAACTACGGACGATTTCGCTTGCAAAATTTCGGTTTTGGGGTACGCTGGGCGGCACTATGGTTGAGAATGCGACGAAAAAATGTCCGTTTTGCGGGGAAATGATTCACGTCGAGGCCGTCAAGTGCCGGTTCTGCCGGGAGTTTCTCGAAGACAAGGAGGGTTTGCCGGTATCGCATCATGCCCGCCGGGGTCCGCGCCCTGAGCCAACGACAGGGAGACAGGTCGCGGCGGCGCGGCGCACGCAGGATGCCCCGGTTTCGCCAGACGAGAATGACCAGCCAGATTATGTGCTGTTTGCCGCTTCGCCGTCGTTGTGGGGACTGTTGGGTTCGTTCGTTACGGCAGCCATGTTTTTGGCCGTCGCCGTGTTTATAATGGCGTCCCCTGTCGGAACATGGACCGCAAAGATATTCCCGAACATCTCTGCGGAAACGGCCGAAAGGATAGACGGCTATGCAGTCCGCATAGGGCTGGGGTTGGCGATAATCGTATTTGGCTGTCTCTTCTTTCAGATTGCCCAGTTGAAGCGCATTCGCTACGAGGTCAATCCCGACCGAATCGAGTTTTCCCGCGGGATTTTCAGCCGGCATATTGATAATCTCGATATGTTCCGCGTGGTTGATATCAAACTGCACCGCTCGCTGCTGGACTGCATCACGGGCGTGGGGGCGGTAACGCTGGTGACCAAAGACGAAACGGACCCGGTCTTTGAATTCGAAAAGGTGGCCGAACCGAAAAACCTTTATGACGCCATCAAGAAGGCCTCCCTCGCTGCCGACCGTAAGCAGGGTGTGGTTCATCTGGACTAAGGCACTTGGCAGAAAGGAATTACAATGCGTGGGGCAATTATTGGAGACATTGCGGGGTCTGTCCATGAGTTTGAGCCGGTTAAGACCACCTCGTTTGCCATGTTCGGTCAGGGGTGCACCTTTACGGACGATACGGTGCTGACCGCCGCAACGGCACAGGCGATTCTGAACGGAACCGACTATGCGGCGGCCTACCGGGATTTCGGCAGACGCTATCCGGGACGCGGCTACGGCGGCAATTTCGGCGCCTGGCTGATGTCCGCCGATGCCGGACCTTACAACAGTTGGGGCAACGGCTCGGCGATGCGGGTGGCTCCGGTGGGCTTTGCGTTTGACAGCGCCGATGCAGTCTTGCAGGAGGCCGGGCGCAGCGCCGAGGTTACACACAACCATCCTGAGGGCATCAAGGGCGCCCAGGCAACGGCATTGGCGATATACCTGGCCCGTACCGGCGGCGATAAAGAAACTATTCGGCGGGAGATTGCCGGTCGTTTCGGTTATAACCTTAACCGAACAATCGAACAGATTCGTCCCACTCACGTCTTTAATGAATCCTGTCAGGGTACCGTGCCGGAGGCCATCATCGCATTTCTGGATTCCACCGATTTTGAGAACACGATCCGGCTGGCCATCTCGCTGGGCGGCGACAGCGACACGCTGGCCTGCATCGCCGGCGGCATTGCCCAGGCGTATTACAAAGAAATCCCCTCGCGGCTCGCAGACGAAGCCCTCGCACGCCTGCCGGAGGAATTCGTTGACATCATCCGCCGGTTCGAGGATAAATACGGCCCGGTTCGATAAGCGGCATGTCGTTTTTGTGTAACTGAAAATGGACGCTGATCGACGGTCGTTTGGCGGCGGCGTCTGCATATTGAACAGTGAGGACCTATGCTTCAGGAATTTGTGAATACGTATGTCAAAATGTTTTTTCTGCTGGCGCCGTTCTTTACGATGTCGATGTTTTTGATGATGGCCGAGGGGATGGATTCTCACGCCCGCCGGCGGGCTGCCGTGCGGGCGTCGGTGACGGTCCTGATTGCCATTACTGTGTTTTTCTTTTTCGGCAAGCCGCTGTTCGGACTGCTGGGAATCACGCTGGCGGCGTTTCAGATCGGCACGGGAACCACGCTTTTTCTGACCTCGGTGATGCTGGTGCTGGGCATCAGCAAACCGCCGCAGCAAACCAAAGATGAAGATTTTTCCATCGTTCCCCTGGCGCTGCCGATTATCGTCGGGCCGGGCACCATCGGCACCCTGATGGTCTGGGGGACAGAAATCACGGAGCTGAAACTGCGCATGGTAACGTTTGCGGGAATTTTGGCGGGCGGCATCACAATGGCGATGTTTCTGCTGCAGGCCGAGCGGCTCCAGAAAATTTTCGGGCAAAAAGTCCTCGCCATAATGACCAAGCTGACCGCCCTGGTCCTGACCGCGCTGGCGGCCCAAATTGTGTTCACGGGCATCAAAAACTTTTAATGAAACCTGCCGGCAGCCGTGGTTCTATTTGCCGATGCAAAACCGCGAAAAAATGCGGTCCAGAATCTGCTCGCTGACATCTTCGCGCTCCAGTCCCCCCAGCAGACGGTGGGTCTGCCGCAGCAGCATCGCGGCAACTTCCGCAGCATCGTTCTTCATTTCGTCGGCGGCTTCGCCGAGCAGCGTTACCGCTTCCATGAGCTTTTGTTCATGCCGCTGGTTGATTGTCAGGCGGTCCTGATGTTCCCGATCACCCGCTCGAAGCCGCATCAATTCGGTTCGGATTCGCTCCTTTAATTCGCCCAGGCCTTCCCCCGTTGCAGCGCTGGTTGGAATAAAGTCGGCTTCAAACCTACCATTTAAATACTCGCGCCTTCGCCGGGTGTCCTGCGGCGAAATGGCATCAAGCTTGGTCATCACATAAATCACAGCGGGCGCGGCGACCTGCTTTCGCATCTGCACATCCGCCGTCACATCTCTCTTGCCGGCATCCACACAAAATAACACTACGGCGGCTTTGTTGAGAGCGGCAAGCGAGGCCTGATGCGATAACCGATGAATCGGCGCGGCCTGGTCTTCCGGCAGGAGCAGGCCGGCACAGTCAAATAAAACACAATCCAGTCCGTCAAGCGGCAGGACGCCGGTCAGCACATCCCGCGTCGTCGCGCGGGCGTCGGACACAATGCTCCGCTCTGCGCCCAGAAGCGCATTGAGCAAACTGCTTTTGCCCGCATTCGGAACGCCGGCCAACCCGACCGAATCCAGATCGATCATCCGCTCACACCGAATGCTGCCTTCCAGAAGGTCGGATACCTGCCGCCGGAAATCGGCCATCCGGGCGCAGGCGCGGTCTTTGGACACAAGCTCAATATCCTCCTCCGCAAAATCCAGCCCTGCCTCCAGCAACCCCAGCAGGTCCATAATTCCAGCGCGCACGTCCGAAACAGCGTCGGAAAACCGCCCTCCCAGCAGGCGTTCGGCGGCGGCCAATTGAGCGGTGTTGGCCGCCGTAATGATTTCGGCGACGGCCTCGGCCTGCGTCAAGTCAATCCGCCCGTTCAGATAGGCCCGCTGCGTAAATTCCCCCGGTCCCGCAGGCCGGGCATAGCGATAGATTTTTTTCAGGACGGCCTCGACAATTGCGCCGCAGGCATCCAGATGCAGCTCGGCCAGGTCCTGGCCTGTATAGGAATGCGGCTGGAAGAACGCATACACCCGCCCTTCCGCGTCCAGCCCTTCCTCGACGTGCACCCGGCAGAGAACGATGCGGTTTTTCTCTATCGGCTGCGCGGGCGTCGCTATTCGGGAAAGGATTGTGAAGGTTTCCGGCCCGCTGATGCGAAGAATGCTCCGCCCTGCCGCCACGACCGCAACTGATGCGCTGCTGACCGCCGCAATCGTATCATCCAGATTCAGCATCTCTGTCTGTCCCTTGAATAAAAAATGCCGCAGAGACCACAGAGGACTCAGAAAAAAAACTTGTCCTCTCTGTGAACGTTGTGCCCTCTGCGGCAAAAAACATCGCGTAAAACCAGGAACTCAAAACGACCCGCTATCCCTTGAAGAAGGGTTTGGGTTTTTTCTTTTTTATCTTGCCGCCGGTTTTGGCCGTAACGGGCACCTTGCCGATGGCTTCTTGTTCATCTTTTTCCTTGAGGTGCTTGCGGATGACCTTTTGCTCGATGACGCCGGCGCCGATACTGGCCATGATATACAGATTCACGCCCGACGGCCCGCTGTACAGCATCACCGGAAACAGCAGCGGCATCATAATCATCATCATCTTCTGCTGCTGGGCCATCTGCGGATTGGTCTGGGTGCCCGGCTGCGACGCCGGCATCAGCTTCTGCTGGAAGTACATCACCACGCCCATCAGAATCGGCAGCAGGTTGAAATAACCGGGGATAATTTTCCCGATGTACGGAATCGTCCGCAGCTGCGCCACAAATGGAATCGCAAACAACTGATCCGGCATCGAAAGATCGGTAATCCAGAACGGCAGAAAGCCGGCGCCGCGCAGGTCGATGCTCGTATTGACCGCCGTCCACAGGGCAATCCAGATGGGCATCTGCAAAAACATCGGCAGCATTCCCGACACCGGCGAAACCCCCATTTCGCGGTACATCGCCATCACCTGCTTGTTCATTTCCGCCTTGTTGTTGGCGTACTTCTTCTGGATTTCCTGCATCTTGGGGCCCAGCTTCTGCATCTTCATCATCGAGACCTGGCTGCTCTTGGTAATCGGATGCAGGGCCAGCCGCACCACGAATACCAGGAACATAATAATCACGCCATAGTTGCCCAGCGGCCCCATCAGTGTGTATGTCATATTCATCAGCCAGATAATGCCGAAGGCCATCGGTGCAATCATCCAGGCCGGGCAGCAGCACCCGCGAAAATCAATCGTCTGAAAGTATTTCAGCGAGCGATAAGTGTCGTTCTTTTCGAAAATCTTTTTGTCCTTGGGTCCCAGGTACATCTGCAGCGAACAGGATTGAACAGACCCCTCCTGCCCTGCCGCCGCCAGCGCGGCGACCTCAGACGTCATGCCGAATGAACCGTTGTGTTCATCTTCGTTCTGGCCGGGGGCCGGATAGTACTGCACACCGCCAAACTGAAGCCATGCCCGCTCCTGTCCCTCGACCGGCACGGGGCGGACAATCGCCGTAAAGTATTTGTTCGTCACCGCCGCCCACACAAAATCGGCCTCGCTGCTTCTGTGAGCCAGCGTAAAATCTTCGGTGTCGTTCTTTTTGACTTTCTTGCGGATGGACGGAAAATCCAGCGCTCTTGTCTCAATGCCTGTTTTGGGGATTTCGTAGGCCGCCACAACCCTCCGGGTATCCTGCCTCACCTCTTCCAGAAGAATGCCTCCCGGCCCCTGCATCAGCATCCGCGTCTTAAGCGGCTGGTCCGAAAGATTCTCAACCGCAACCTCACATATCAGGTCGTAACTTCCCGGCTGCACACGGTACGTCTTAATAACCCTGACCATCCCCCCGCCCGTAACCGCATTGCTCAGCACGGCCTCAAACCGCGCTTCATCCTTCGCCTCGGTCTCAACAAGGTTCCAATTGAGTTTGTCCAGCGGAAACGCCTTTGTCCCGAAACTTTGGGCCTCTGCTGGCGCTATCCACAGATTTGCACTGGCCAGCGAATAGGCCGTCCGCCCATTCGTCAGCGGGGCCAGTAGCACCAGCGGCGCGGGGTGTTCGGTGTTGCGATCCTTAAACTCGCTCAGCGCCGCCGTTTTGACGGCTGCGCCCCTGCTGGTCAACTCCACCCTGAACTTGTACTTCTCGGGGTCGTCGGTGCGTTTAATGTCGTCATAGACCGCGCCCAGCGCAATAATCCGCTCTTTTTTTGCGCTGACGGCCGCAAGCTGCGGGTAAACCGTTTGAACGGCATCGGCTTCAACCGGCTCTCCGGCTTCTTCGACTGTGACGGTTTTTCCGGGGTTTTCGACCTCGCCGGCCAAAGACACCAGACGCCCTGCCATTGCCTTCGCCCGCTGCGGGTGACGCATAACCGTATGGACAATCTGCGCAGCACATAACAGAAAAAAAACAGAAACACCGGTGATAACTGCGATTTTCGTTTTCATTCAATCCTTAATTATAAAAACACTGTCCGCCTTCGGCGGACTCTTCGTTTTTGCATTTTACCTTTTTATTCTTGTTTTATGTTATCGTCCGTCCGCCAGGCGGTCGCCCTCGAAGTTGTCCAGTTCCTCAATGGCATAAATTTTTGCCGCCGTCGCCTTGAAGTCATAGTCCAGCCGCACAAAATTCACGACGTTTTCTTCGATAAAAACATAACTGGCACGGTTGTCGCGGTCCCGCGGCTGCCCGACCGAACCGACGTTGATGATGGCCTTTTCGTCCGCCAGTATCGGATAGGTCCCACCCAATTCATCCGGCGAGTAAAAATCCGGGTCCTCCAGAAACACGCCCGGCAGATGCGTATGCCCGACAAAGCAGACATGCTTGACACGCTCAAACAATGCGTTCATTTTGCCGGTGGTTGTATAAACATCGTCCGGAAATACATATTCATTGATCGGCCGCCGCGGCGAGGCATGCACAAAATCCAGTGTCGCATTGACATTGCCTATCCGGGTTTCGAGCGTCCATCGCATCTTCTGGCTGCCCAGATAGCGCCAGCGATTGTCGCTTTTTTCGCGGCCGGTTTCATCTTCGAGCACCTTTCTCGTCCAGTACGAGGCGGCCTCGGCGCCCGAGTTGAAATTCGTCGGCTCAAACATCGCCGCATAGTCATGGTTGCCCATCACGCAGTTTTGGGTTTTGGCGATGACCAAATCCAGGCATTCCAGCGGATTGGCCGCGTAACCGACCACGTCGCCTAAGCAGTAAATCGTCTTGATGCCCCGTTTTTCGATGTCATTCAACACCGTCGTCAGGGCCTCAAGATTTGAATGTATATCACTGATGATCGCAAACATAAAAAATACCTGTCTTTATGGAGCCATTAAATTCCGGATAAATTCTCAGACCGCTTTATATAACACAAACCGTCGCCGCAATCCACGAAAAACCACCCCCCATTTACAAATGAAATTCCCACAAGCCCTGTAATGTCCCCCCTAAAGCGGCGACTCCATCTGCGCCATCGCCAAACGAAAGCTTTCCATCCCCGCCGGCGTTATATTATGCTTGTGCCGATACTTAACGACAGCGCCTGCCGCCATCGGCCCTGCTGAGGCCGGACAAATCAGCTCCAGCCCGTCGCATCCGAGCCAGCTGCCGCGCAGCAGTGTAAAGGACATCATAAAAAACGACATCCGCGTCGCATCGCCCTGCTCCAAATCGTCAATATCAAACGGCAAAACGCCTCGCATAGACCTTACTGCCGCAGGCCCGTATAAGCCAAGCATCGCCGTTTTTTCGGTAATATTGGCGGCCGTAACTCCCTTTCCGGCCTTTGCCTGGATTGTTTCAAACATCGCTTCGGCTTGCCCCGGAGGCGTCAGGAGCACACAGTCCCCATTGGTGCGTGCAATCCGGCACAGTACCGATTGACTATCCAGCGTCGTCTTCCCCCAAACCCAGTGATCCATCGCAAAAGACCCGCTTTTCGACTCAAAAACCGTATTCAGCGTTTCTTTAAGATGTTCGCCTTTTACGCTTATTCGGCCAAAACTGCTCAGGTCAACCGCCGCGCAGTGGTTGTTCAGCGCATCACTTTCGGCCTCGATATTGCCAAAATCGGCCGGCAGCAGCCAGCCGTCGTATGCTTCAAATCGTGCGCCTAATTGCTTGTAAACACCCTCGAAAGGGCTTGATTTCGGCATAATTTCCACATTATTCCTTAAAAAATAACTTGTTTTTATATATACAGACCGGTTGGTTCATAAAATACAGCCGCAAGAAATGGGTTTTTTGCGGCGTTTTGTGACTGTTTTCACATAACGCTATACTGTCTCCTCAAGCGAAAGACCCATTCGCTCTGCCAGGCGCTCGAATTCATCAATTGAATAATAATCGATAATGATTCTGCCTCGATGCCCGCGTTTGTTTGCCTTAATGTTAACTTTTGTGCCAAGCACTTCCTGCAATCTCTTCTCTAAATGGACTATATGGGCCGCTTTTTCCTTCTTTGTGGCTGGCTCTTCTATTTTTTCCTCAACATACTTTCGCACCAGACGTTCGACCTCCCGGACACTCAGCCGCCCTGCCATTGCCCGATTGGCCAGCTTCCGCTTCAGATCGTCTGACGGCAGCGCAAGGATTGCGCGTGCGTGCCCCATACTGAGCTGCCCGCCACTGAGCATTTGCTTGAGGTCTGACGGTAAGTCAAGCAATCTCAAATAGTTAGCGATTACCGCGCGGTCCTCTCCAAGCCGTTTGGCGGCATCGGTTTGTGTTAAATTGAACGAATTTATAAAGTTCTGATACGCCCTTGCCCGTTCAATTGGGTTCAAATCTGAACGATGGATATTTTCAATCAGCGCCAATTCGAGCATTTCTTCGTCGGAGGCGGCTCTTTCCAAAACAGGGACCGTTTCAAGTCCAGCCATGCAGGCAGCCCGAAAACGACGTTCTCCGGCGATGATTTCGTAGCCGTCTGTATTTTTGCGGACGATAATCGGCTGGATAATACCGTGTTCTCGAATCGAATCACAAAGCCCTTTGAGCTGCTCTTCGTCCCAGGTTGTTCGCGGCTGGTATGGATTTGAGCGTATCTGCCCAACAGGAAGTATATTTTTAGCCGATTCAATGGCCGGATCCGGCGGGGAACCGGCCAAATTGCCTGGATGCTGAATATCTTCTCTATTCCTCGAAACAGGGCCCATCAGCGCTTCCAGGCCGCGGCCAAGGTGCGGCTTTTTGATTTTTTTTGTTTCCGTCATTCTTGCCTCCGAATACAACTGCGTTAAAGTCCTGTTTTTAATCGTCGGCCTAATTAAACAAAATCAATTACAAAATGCCAGAAGAAAACTAAAAATTTTAACGTTTCACGTGAAACATTGCAAAAAAGAACGGAAGGGCGTCAACATTAACAAAAAAACGTTGTGTTTCACGTGAAACACAACGTTTTTGAAAATCACACACGGAGAATACGGCTACTGCCGGATGTTCATCGTCTTTGAGATTCCATACATCTGAGCTATTTGCATATTCGCCACGGCCAGTTTGTCTTTGGGAATGATAATGGCCGGAGAATTCATTTCAAATGTGATTTCGATAAACTCCGAATCATTGGACTCGAGTGTTGCCGGGATATCCTTCATTTCGCGGATTTTTTTACCATTGATAGAATCAACCACAAGCATGGAAAGTTCCTGATAGCCCAGATTGATTTCTGCCGGCAGTACATAACTTAATACAACGATGTCTTTCCGCTCACTTGTCGGCTTAAACGAAAAATCCTGATAATAATGGTAGAGGTGTGGGGGGACCTCACCCGCCCAGTCGCTCCCCCACATGCCCAGGAAATCGCGTGAAAGCTTCTGCAAAATATAGCCGCCGACAACAATATATTCAGGTTGTTGTGAATACAGATAGTACGGTATCAACATTTCCTTTGATTTTATATTTCTGGCAACCACATCCACGGTTCGCTTTGTGCCGTCACGAAAGATTTCAAAGGGAATAACGGCGCCATCGGGCTTCTGTAAAATCAGATTTGAAAAGGAGATGCGATCATATTGCGGATGCTCGTACCGTCCATAAGGATTAAGCGTTTGCCCATCAATGGTCAGAATAACGTCACCCTGTTTAAGCTCCTTGCTTCCCGTGCCAAGCGAATAGACCGTACCAACATAGACCCCATGCTTGATCTCACCGGGCAGCTTTAAATACTGCCGCATCGTTGGATCCAGCAGCTCGTGCACCTCAAAGCCGGCAGTGCCGAAACCGGAGTAACCCTCTTTTTTGCAATAGGTTAAAAATCTATTGATTGTTTCGGAAGGGATGATTCCCGAATCTGAATCCGTTCCCCAACAAGCCATCCCTATCGTCTCTTTTTCAAAACAGCAAACCTCTCCGTCGCCAAATCCCCGCGACACATTCGTGGCAAAAAAGATTAAATTCGAAACATACGAGACGCTCGAGCGCTGCATTTCCGCCCGGTCTAATGTGCAGCGGGCTTTTGTCAATTGTCCGCCGCCCGACAGCCAATACGAATCCAGGGACTTGCCTTTCGGGAACTTTTCCACAAACTGCAAGGGCGTTAAAGGCCCTTCCATCGCCGATTTATCCAACTCCAGCAAGCACAGATTGTATTCATAATCCACGACCGACACCTTGGCCGGGATGTATTCATTTTGTCCGTAACACCTTGCTTGAACTAAGGTTGCATTCAATACATTTTCTGCGGTCGTCAGGACTTCGTACGGCCCGACAGCGCAGGCATACCCGTCTTCCTTGCTGATGGCCGTCTGTTTCCACGGCTGATACTGTTCGTAACGGCTGTTGGATATCTCCAGATAAACCAGCGATTTTTTCATCGGCTCGGTCAAATCCGCCGGCTCTTCAGCCCAAAGCGGCAGGGGGGTCAATGCCCCAAAAACCGCAATCACCATCCAGGTAAAACTATTGCATTTCATAATGTGCCCTTTTTATTCTGAAGGAATCTGATACTGTTCAAGAATGGCCGGCTGGCGAAGCTTCGCCTGTTCGGCATTGACAACCATAGAACTGTCATTATTGAGAAACTTGACAACCCAGAATCCGTTTTTATCTTCTTGGAAGGCCTTGTCAAGGTCACCTAACTCATTTATACGAATGCCGTTAATGCTTTCGACAACCTGGTTTTTGTAGCCCTCCAAATAGGCGTTGACCTCATCGGGGAGGATTTCAGAAAGCACGACATACTCCTTTCGGGCGGAGTCCTTGTTGAGCAGATTGGAGTCGACAAACAAATACCGCAGCTCAAACGGGACAGCCGACACCCAGTTCTGCCCCCAATCCTCCAGAAAATTGCGATTGAGCTGCACAAATGTCAGCCCCGCAAAAATCCGGTAGGCCGGCTTCGTATCATACTGGCGATTCCATGGAAGAATGGTTTTATTCAGCGCAATGGAAATCTCTTTCTGTATTTTTTCCCCGCCGCGATAGCCGGTGATTTGCAGGGTTTCGCCGACTTGCTTGCGATCCATGGCCTCGGTCAATTCCAGCAATAGGCCGTCAATCATAATCAGACCGTCGTTATCAATATTGAAATCATCGATTTTTGTGATGACATCCCCTTTTTCAAGGATGCCGTAAGCTGTACTGTTGAGCAAGACATGAGTGATAACGACGCCATCATCCTCATCCGGGACTTTTAAGTACTTTTTGTAGCTCGGATTATGCAGCCCCGGAAACATCGACACACCCATCGTTCCAAATCCATGATAAGTGCCGTCCTGAACATCCTTAAGAAAATGAGCGATAATGGTCGTGGGAATCATAAATCCAATATTATCCGCCGACTGCAAGCCCTGAAAGGCCACGCCGACCACCTTGCCGTCCTGCAGAACCGGCCCTCCGGAATTGCCTGGATTGATAGCGGCATCGGTTTGCACTGCCAAATGCTGCGCCGATTGGCTGTGTCCGTAAACGCTTGTTTCTAAACGAGATACAACTCCTTTGGTGATGGATATCTGCTGGCCTCCGACCGGAAAACCGCAGGTCTGAACCATGGAATTGACCTTCGGCAGCCCGCCGAATTCCAGGGGGGCTGTCCCCTCAAAAAACGTTGGGTCAGCAACTGCCAACAGCGCCAAATCGCAATCATGGCCGACAAACACAACCTGAGCCGGGTACCGCTGGGCAAGATTCTGCTTTTTGACCTCAAGGTACCGCTGATTGGCCACATTGTGAGCATTGGTCAGAATTCGGTTCCCCTCAATAATAAACCCTGACCCCACGCCGCGGCCCATTGGCCCCTTTTTCCAAGGGGTCGCGTAATCATACTCCTGATTAACCGCCAAAATCATTACGACCGATTGTTCGTATGTGCCCGATTCCTGAGCAACACACAGGCCGCCCGAAAGAATGGCCGCACTAAGAACTAACAGGGATACAATCCTGTTTCGGTCCTTTGTGAAACACCGTAATTCCTTTTGAAAAAACATTTTACAACCTTTCAGATAAAACTTAAGGAAGAGAAAATCCCTTGCCGCACCAATTCTGTATTTTTAGATACCAACCGGTCTGTTTATTCGAAATCGTAATGTTTTCTGACCGGCTCGGCAACATTCCAGACGCACTTTAGGCCATTTGGAAACTGCACATAATCCCCCGGACCAAACGAAACAGACGCTCCTGTATCGGGCAAACCGCGAACCGTAACGCGGCCTTCCAGAATGAGGCATTTTTCGGTTTGCGTATATTCCCACTCAAACGTACTGACGCCGCAGGTCCAAATCGGCCAGGTTCGGCATATATCGGCCTCCTGCCCGGAGGGCTTTCTGACGACAACATCCTTAATTGCCGGCATACATCGCATCCTTTCTTTTTGCTTTTGCCGCAGAGAACACCGGGTTGACGGAGATATTTATACCCTCTCGGAGAAGATTTTGCCCAAACTTTTTCTCAAAAAATTTGGATAAATCAACTGCCTGCTGGAATCCTGCGGCCGGTCTGGTAAGATAAGGCCCGAAATCGTCCATAAGAATTCAGGAACAAAAAACAATGCAGCAATCCCAGCTTGAGGATTACAAACGGTGGTTCACCGGCTTTGCGGCGGGCTTTTATGCCGACGGCGATGATTTTTTAAATGAGAACATCCGGCTCAAGGAATGCCATACGCACCGCGTCTGCAAACAGATGCGCGATTTGGCCGCTGCCCTTGAAATGGCTCGGCCCGACGCGATTTTGGCGGAGGCCATCGCCTTGTTCCATGATGTCGGCCGTTTCCCGCAGTTTCAACGCCACCGCACCTACAAGGATCAAATCAGTGAAAATCATTGTCTCCTGGCGCTGACGGTGCTGGATGAACATCGCCTGCTGGAGAATCTGCCCGCTGACGAAAGGGCGATCATCAAACAGGCCGTCGAGTTCCACGGGGCCAAAGAACTCCCCGCCCTGGATGACCGCTCGCTGCATTTTTCCAAAATGATCCGCGATACGGACAAGCTGGACATCTTTGATCTGCTGGTAACAAATTACCGTATTCTGGCCGACACGCCGGAAAAGTTTAAGTGGGAAATCGAGTTTCCCAACACGCCGGAATGCAATCCGGCCATCATCGAGGCGCTCCTGAACAACACCTTAATCGACTATCGCCTGATCCGAACCATCAACGACGCCAAGCTGCTGCAGTTGGGCTGGGTATTCGATGTGTACTTTGGCCACACGCTCAAACAAATCCGCGACCGCGGCTATTTGCAGGCGATAATCAGCTTCCTGCCGAACACCAGCCAGCTTCGGCCGGTAACGGACCATATTCTTGCGTACGTGCAAAATCGAATCCAAATGTGATGCAGGATATTTTATGGACTCATGCTTTTCACACAGAACAGCGATTATCACCGGCGCAGGCCGGGGGATCGGGCTGTGCATCGCGCAACTGTTTTTGAAGGCCGGCGCCAATGTGGTCATCGCCGAACACAGCGCGGAGCTGCAATCCAGCGCCGAAGCGTTCCTCAACGCACCGGACAAGTTCTTCTTTTCGGCAACAGATGTTGCATCGGAGTCATCCGTGCAGTCGATGGCCGAAGACGCCGTACGGCGTTTTGGCCGCATTGACTTTCTGATTCACAACGCGGCAACGGCCTGCAATCAGCCAATGGACAGGTTGACCTGGGAGCAGTGGCAGGCCGTGCTGGCTGTCAATTTGTCCGGCGCGTTTTTGTGCGCAAAACATTGCAAAGAACAGCTGGAAAAAAATCGCGGCGCGATTGTGAATATCGCCTCAACGCGCGCCCTGATGAGCGAACCGAACACCGAGGCCTACTCGGCATCGAAGGGCGGCCTTGTCGCATTAACCCGCGCGCTATCCATCAGCTTAGCACCGAAGGTGCGTGTCAACTGCATCAGCCCCGGCTGGATTGTGACCGATGCCTATCAGCACGGATGTCAGCATACAAAACTGTCAGCACAAGACCATGCCCAGCATCCGGCAGGGCGGGTCGGCAGGCCGGAAGACGTCGCTGAGATGGTGCTGTATTTATGCTCGGACAAAGCAGGTTTTGTCACCGGCCAAAACATCGTTATCGACGGCGGAATGACAACCAAAATGATTTACAGCTAACAGTCAGCAGTTGCCAATGAAGGAGTTTTTATGAGTGATGGTCGAAAAAGCAAAGTGTATCAGAAAGCGTATGCCTTTTCTATACGAATGGTAAAGCTCTATCAGTATCTTTGTGAACACAAGAAAGAGTATGTATTGTCAAAACAACTTTTAAGATGCGGAACTTCGATAGGAGCTAACATCGCTGAAGCAAATGGTGCAATCTCTGAGGATGATTTTTCTCATAAAATGCCTCTCTCGTACAAGGAATGTCTTGAAACGAAATATTGGTTGTCATTGTTAAAAGATACAGGATACCTGCTCAAAAAAGAATATGAAAGTTTGTTTGCAGATGCGGACGAAATCGCTAAGATGTTATTTTCTGTTCTAAAGGCAACGCGGATAAACAAATAACTGATAACTGCTGACTGATGACTGGTAACTGATATGGACCCCTTGCAACTTTGCATCGCCTGGTATCTGGTGTTTGTGTTTTCAACGGTGTTTCATGAATTTGCGCATGCGTTTGCGGGATATCGATTCGGCGACCATACGGCCCTGCGTCACGGCCTGGTCACGCTCAATCCCGTTCCGCACATTCAGCGCTCGCCGCTTGGGATGGTGGTTGTGCCGCTGTTGAGTTTTATCGGCACTCAGTTTGGCTGGATGATCGGCTGGGCGAGTACGCCGTATGACCCGTACTGGGCGCATCGCTATCCAAAGCAGGCGGCTCTGATGGGGCTGGCCGGGCCAGCGGCTAATCTGATACTGGTCATCGTTGCGGGAATTCTCGTCCACATCGGGATTTCGGCGGGGATTTTTATCGCCCCCGAAAAGATTAATTTCACAACCGTTGTTGAGGCCACATCCGACGGTTTGCCGAAGGCCGCGGCGGTGCTGGTCAGCATTTTATTCACGCTCAATGTGCTGCTGTGCGTCTTTAACCTGATTCCTGTTACGCCGCTGGACGGCACCGCATTGATGGAGTTTATCCTGAAGGGCAACACGCTCCATAACTACCGCGCCCTGATGGCCCATCCGACGATCCGCGCATTCGGCATCTTTATTGCCTGGACGGTGATGGATTTCATTTACGGCCCCCTCCATCTGCTGGCTCTCAACGCGCTGTACATTTGGCGCGGGACAACATACGGATAGGGCTTCTTGCCGAAAGGGCGGTCTTGTGGTATATTGCGGCATTGATTTTTGTTTTTAGTGGATAAATGCGGACACGACGGCTTGGACAAACGGATTTGGAATTGACGGTGATCGGGCTGGGGACATGGGCCATCGGCGGGCCGTGGCAGTTCGGCTGGGGGCCACAGGATGATACGGACTCCATTCGGACCATTCGGGCGGCGGTCGATGCCGGCATCAACTGGCTCGATACGGCGCCGATTTACGGCTGCGGGCATTCCGAAGAAATCGTCGGGCGGGCGATCAAACAAATGCGCCAAAAGCCGCTGATTGCAACCAAATGTTCGCTGTTGTGGAATGATAAACGCGAAAAGATAAACTGCCTCGACTCTGACAGCATCATCCGGGAATGCGATGACAGTCTGAGGCGGCTGGGTGTCGAGGTGATTGACTTGCATCAGATGCACTGGCCGCAGCCGGATGAACAGCTCGAAGAGGGCTGGGAAGCGATGGCCAAGCTTGTTGAGCAGGGCAAGGTGCGGCATATCGGGGCGTGTAATTTTGCCGTTGACCACCTGCGGCGGGCCGCCAAAATTTATCCGCCAGCCGCTTTGCAGCCGCCGTACAGTATGCTCCGGCGGGATATTGAAAAAAAGCTGATTCCGTATTGTGCGGAAAATAAAATCGGCCTCGTTGCCTACAGCCCGATGCAGAAGGGGCTGCTGACGGGCAAGTTCACTCCGGAGCATGTCAAGACGCTGGCGGCCGATGACCACCGCCTGCAGGATCCGAATTTCGCCGGGGAAAAGTTCCGGCGGAATCTGGACATCGTCGAGGCCCTGAAACCGATTGCCCGACGAAACGGCAGAACCGTTGCGCAGTTGGCCATTGCATGGGTGCTGCGAAAAGAGGAAGTTACCGCCGCGATTGTCGGCGCACGAGAACCCAAACAAATCGAAGAAACCGTCCGGGCGGGCGACTGGATACTGGATAAAGACGTGATAGAAGAGATTGAGACTATACTGAAAATGTAAAAATCAACGTGTAAAAATCAAAAAGAGTGCGTCTGAGCCATTTTAATTTTTGCATTGTCATTTTACATTTTAATCTTTGATTTTTAATATGGAAAAGGAAGTAATTATGACAAAAGACACGAGTATATATACCTGTCCGCTGGTAGAGCGGAACGCATCCAAAGAGATGGCTGAATTGCTCGGCGCGGACAAGAAGTTTTCAACGTGGCGGCGGCTGTGGCTGGAGTTGGCACGGGCAGAAAAAAAACTGGGGCTGAAGATTACCGATGCGCAGATTAAGGACATGCAGAAGCATCTGGACGACATCGACTATAAAAAGGCCGCCGATTACGAACGGAAATTCCGCCACGATGTCATGGCGCATGTTCACACGTTCGGTGATGCCGCGCCCAAGGCCGCACCGATTCTTCATCTGGGCGCAACAAGCTGCGACATCACCGACAACGCCGATATTATTATTCTTCGGGAGGGCATGCAAATTCTGGCGGGCAAATTAGCCGCCCTCATCGACCGACTGGCACGCTTTGCCAAACAGCATCGTTCCCTGCCGACACTTGGCTTTACCCATTACCAGCCCGCACAACTGACAACCGCCGGCAAACGTGCGACATTGTGGTGTGCGGATTTTGTCGCGGACTTGGGCGACCTTGAATGCCGGATTGAACGTATTCCCTTCCGCGGCATCAAGGGCACGACCGGCACACAGGCGTCGTTCCTGTCGCTGTTCGGCGGCAATCACGCCAAGGTCAAAAAACTGGATGCGATGGTCGCACAGGCCTTCGGCTTCAAAGCGTGCTGCGCCGTTACGGGGCAGACGTATCCGCGCAAGATTGACAAGCAGGTTGTCGATGCACTGGCTTCGATTGCGCAGTCGGCGCATAAAATGTGCAACGATATCCGCCTGCTGGCCAACCTCAAGGAAATTGAAGAGCCGTTTGAAAAATCACAGGTCGGTTCTTCCGCAATGGCCTACAAGCGCAACCCGATGCGCTGCGAACGCGCCACCGGACTGGCCCGATTCGTCATGTCGCTGGCAACCAGCCCGACGATGACCGCCGCCGAGCAATGGCTGGAACGCACGCTGGATGATTCGTCCAACCGGCGGATTACGCTGGCCGAGGCATTTTTGGCGACGGACGGGATTCTGGAGATTATGATGAACGTTGCATCCGGGTTGGCAGTGTATCCCAAGGTCATTGCCGCCCATGTCAGCGCAGAGCTGCCGTTTATGGCGACGGAAAATATCATGATGGCCGGCGTTACGGCCGGCGGCAACCGGCAGGCCCTGCATGAACGGATTCGTGTGCATTCGCACGCCGCCGCGGCACAGGTCAAGCAGCACGGCCTGCAGAACGACCTGATTGAACGGCTCAAAAAAGACCCGGCCTTTGCCAAGGTCGATTTCAAAAAGGTCATGAACCCTAAGGATTACATCGGCAGAGCACCGCAGCAGGTGGATGAGTTTGTCGCCGAAGTCGTGGCCCCCATCCGGCGAAAATATCGTAAAGAACTAAACAAAAAAGTCGAACTAAAGGTTTAAGGGATTTCTAAATGGATAAACAGCAATTGACCAAACGGATTAAAGAAGTGGCATATTTGGAAGGTGATTTTGTTCTGCGCAGCGGCAAACGCAGCAAGTATTATATGGACAAGTACCTGTTCGAGACCCAGCCGGATGTGCTGCGGCAGCTGGGCAAGGAATTCTGCCGGCATCTGACAAAGGATGTAACGCTCATCGCCGGGGCGGAGCTGGGCGGTGTGGCGCTGGCCGCGGCCACCGCGATGGAGGCCAACAAGCCGTGGATCATCGTCCGCAACAGTAAAAAGGACTATGGCACAAGCAAGATGGTCGAGGGCGTCCTCAAAGCCGGCGATGTGGTGCTGCTGGTCGAGGACATCGCCACCACCGGCGGGCAGGTGCTCGAAGCCGCCAGGATTATCACCGAGGCCGGGGCGACGGTCAAAAAAATCGTCTGCGTCATCGACCGCAAGCAGGGCGCCCGCGAAAACATCGAGGGCGCGGGCTTCGTCTTTGACAGCATCATCACCAAAGAAGACCTCGGCATTGTCGATTAGCCGCCAATAAAAAAGCCCGGTCTGCGAAAGGCCGGGCTTTTTTTGATTCTATCTTCACAAAATCATTCTTCCAGCGACAGCACGGCATATCGGGCATACTGTCCGACCTTGACCAGCAGCAGCACCTTCCTGCTGGTTTCGGATTCTGTAATGGCCGCATTGAATTCACCCACCGTATTGACCGCCGTACGATTGACCTCCAGAATCACCATCCCCTGCTGGAGACCCGCATAATGGGCTGCACTGTCGGCTTCGACTTCGCTGACGACAACGCCTTTGCCGGCGGCTATATTGTATTCGCCGGCGACCTCCTTATCGATTGTCAGTACCGTCAGACCCAGTTTCCTGCCGACATCCGACGTGGAGGCCAGTTCGCTTTCTTCCTGCGAACCCACTGTGACAGTCACTTTCTTTTCCTTGCCGTTGCGGAGAATCGTTATCTCGACCGTCGTGTTCGGTGCCGTAAACCCGATGATGTTCCTGACATCCTGTAAATCATTGATTTTTTTATTGCCAATCTGAATAATCACATCGTCTTTCAGCAGGCCCGCCTTCTCCGCCGCCGAATCCTCGGACACATCGGTAACCAGCGCCCCTTTGCTGTCTTTGAGTTTAAAGAAATCCGCCATATCCGCACTGATATCCTGCATCGAAATCCCCAGGTAGCCCCGCTGCACCTTGCCGGTTGCGATAAGCTGCTCCTTGATCGCCTTGGCCATATTGATCGGCACTGCCAGTCCCACGCCCATATAGCCGCCGTCGCCCGTAACAATGGCCGCATTGATGCCGACAACCTCGCCGTTGAGATTCAGCAGCGGTCCGCCGGAATTGCCGGGGTTAATCGCCGCATCGGTCTGGATAAAGTCCTGAAACCCCTCTCCGCCGAGATTTCGCCTCAACCCGCTGACCACGCCCACCGTCAGCGTTTCCGTCAGACCGAACGGATTGCCAATGGCAATGACCCACTCGCCAATTTCCAGCGCATCCGAGTCGCCCAGCGCAACCGATGGCAAACCGTCAACATCTTCAATCTTTAACAGGGCTACATCGGTCTTGTCGTCCGAACCGACCAGCTTAACCTTTTCAAACTTCCGCCCGTCGTCCAAAAGCACCGCAATTTCGTCGGCCCCGTCAATCACATGATTATTCGTCAGCACATAGCCGTCGGGGCTGATAATAAATCCCGATGCCTGACCTTCGCGCCAGCGTTCCCGCGGCTGTTGCGGGGTTCGCGGAATCCGCTGCCCGAAAAACCGCTCAAAAAAGTCGCTGTCAAACGGCGAACCGTACCCCAAACCCGGCGGCAGCGTCGAGATTTTGGCCCTGACCTGCACTGCCACCACCGCCGGCGTCGTCTTTTTGGCGACTGCCGAGAAGGCCTTGCCGGTCCTGCGGAGCGTTTCAATGCCGTTGGTGTCTTGTTCACCCCCCCATGCACCCGCATTCAGCAGAGAAATCATGACAACCGTTGTCCATATCACAATTGTTCGTTTCATACCTAATTCCTTTCTTCCATTCAGTTTAACTCTGTTCAATTCCAACCATTGATGCTGAAAAACACAAGCGCGGCCGTCTCGTCCGCATTTTTCCCTTCTTCCGAGATTATGATTTTCCCATTATTTGCTGCCGGCCTCAAGACAAAAAAACTCCCCCTCCCGCACAAAACAGGGCATTTTGAAATTTACGTTTATTCCTTTTTTCTTGTTCGAAAAACCCCCGAAAAATCGCATTCGATTGTGTATCGTTGTTTTTTGAGGTGTTTCGGATTAACATAATAAAATACGTTGTTTTTTAGCAGAACTTTTAATGCTTAGATTACGACATGACAGGTACGCAAAAATATGATGTGATTATAGCAGGGGGGGGGCATGCCGGGGCGGAGGCGGCGTGGGCGGCTGCGCGGATGGGGGCAAAGACGCTGCTTTTGACGATGAGCCGGGATACGATTGCCAAGATGAGCTGCAATCCGGCCATCGGCGGCCTTGCCAAAGGTCAAATCGTCCGCGAAATCGACGCCCTGGGCGGCCTGATGGGCCGGGCCACGGACGCTTCCGGCATCCAGTTCCGCATGCTCAACCGCTCGAAGGGAGCCGCCGTGCAAAGCCCTCGCGCCCAAGTGGACAAATACAAATACAAAAACACCGTCCGTCAATATCTGGAAAACTGCCCCAACCTGACTATCGATGAAGGAACCGCCGCGGAGATACTCACAGGACAAGGCGACAACTCGCAGGAACAGGGCCAAGCTGAAACCTTGACAAGTTCGGGACGCGCCGTGTGCGGCGTCACCTGCACAGACGGACGAACATTCACGGCGCCCTGCGTGATTCTGACGACCGGCACGTTCCTTCGCGGCATCATGCACCTCGGCACAACGCAATGGCAGGGCGGCCGACTGGACGAGCCCGCCAGCAATGAGCTTTCGGACGGCCTGCGGCGATTGGGGCTGACTGTTTTGCGGCTCAAGACCGGCACACCCTGCCGCCTGGACGGGACGACCGTTGACTACGACAAGGTGCAGCTCCAGCCCGGCGACGCCGAGCCCGTGCCGTTTTCGTTCCTCAACGACCGCAT
>JAKEGM010000038.1 GCA_022615575.1 Planctomycetales bacterium | reverse complement strand
TTTGTGTCGCCGATGATCACCGTATGGCCGGCATTGGCCCCGCCGCCGTAACGCACCACGATATCCGCCTCCTGTGCCAGGATATCGACGACTTTGCCCTTGCCTTCGTCACCCCACTGCAAACCCACCACGCATGAATTCATGAAATATTCTCTCGATAGTGATGTTACATGTCATTCCAGTTGCTCACTTTTGTCATTCTGAACGGAGTGAGGAACCTGTTTTTTCATCGCGGCGTTGGCCGCTTCCTTTGTTTTAGCTGATTTTAGCGACAATATGGTCCAGGACCGCCGGCAGGTTGTCGTACCAGCGGTCGCTGAGCCTGAGCTCCTTGTGTTGTCCGCCGTCGGTGTAGGTCAGGACAAAATACCCCTTCTTATCAAAATACGTTTTGTTGATTTTTTCGATCGTGCTGTAGGGAATCGTGGCCGACCCGCTGCGAAGTTCGGTTTCATCGGCAACCACTTTTCTTCCCCTGATTGCCGCCAGGTAAATCCCCAGTGCAATCCCCGCTCCCACGATAAACGGCGGTGCTTTTCGGTTAAAACTCAGCGTGCTGTCCGGCGCGCCGTCCGGCTGGGTATGTTTTGAGATGAAATCTGGATTGTGATGCCCGTCATAGTAAAACCAGATTCCCAGTCCGACCAGCAGGGCGATCATAATGAGCAGATTATTTTTTTTATACCGACTTAGGGGCGCTTCAACAGTCATTGACTTTATACCTCCATGATTAGCGTCGTTGTGCGATTGCACTGTTCAGCGGCTGAACAAAATGCGGAATGATTTTCTCGAACATCAGGTTTTCGGCGATCCGACACTGTTCCCGGTACGCCGCCAGCGTATCAAACTGCGGTCCCGGCAGCGGATAACGGCGCACGGCAAAGTATAAGCTGATCGGCTCATCCGACTTGTATTTTTCGCTGCGTACATCAAATGCCGTTGTGCGGGATTCAATCGCCACCCGGGCCTGCAGCCGGCAGTCATTCGAAAGGGCGACAATCACCGAAGGGCAGCAGCTGATTGCCCGTGCCTGGGCCATCTCAAACAGGACGCCGAAACTGGATGTGTTCAGCAGCGCCGCGGCGATAACTTCGTCGTGGTTGCCCTGATAATCAAAATCCATCGCGTAGGTAATATCGATCGAGTCGATATCCAGCGGACTGACCCCCAGCATATACGGAGCCAGTTCCAGAACCTGGGTGTGCAGGGCGTAGGCCTGCTCCAGCGGTTCCGGGTCTGCGCAGCCGGCAACAATTCGGTCCGCCTCCAGTCCCACCCAGCGAGTCCGCTGGCCCTGCGATTCCTGCTCAAGCACATACTCGCCGCCTTCGCGCCGGGCAAAATTATTCATTTCCGGAAACTGTTTCTGCAGCCGCTCAAAAAACGCCAGAACGGTTTCCCGACTGGAAGGAAGCTCCAGTTGGGTAGTCAGACACAATTCCACAAACAGGCCGTCGCAAAACGATCCAAAACTGTTTGTCATTGAAGTTATCTCCAAAACGACAATCGCTGTCTCAAAAACCCCATCATTGTGGCAGAAACGGTGGTCGATTACAAGAATAAACCGGGAAAAGAAAGGGAAAAACGGCGAAATCAAAAAATTAACCATCCGAAATATCCTGATGAAAAACAAAC
Source organism: Planctomycetales bacterium (assembly GCA_022615575.1). Classification (GTDB taxonomy): domain Bacteria; phylum Planctomycetota; class Phycisphaerae; order Sedimentisphaerales; family Anaerohalosphaeraceae; genus 4572-13. The sequence goes on along the minus strand of JAKEGM010000038.1, from coordinate 25,892 downwards.
CAGACCTGTCAATAATCAATTACTCCGCCGAATTTGCTCTTTTTTTCAGGGCAGAAGCGAGATAAATGTGATGATAGCAAGGAGCAGGCAATAAAAGGCGAAACCCTTAAATTGGCGTTTGCGGGCGATGCGGATGAGGAGTTTCAGGGCGATGACCCCGGCGATAAAGGCCGTCGCCATTCCCGCAAGAATGGGGATAACGGGTAATTGGCCGTTCCGCAAAGAGTCAAAATTAGTTGCCATTTTTAATAACGTTCCGCCTAAAATCGCTGGGATGGAAATCAAAAAGCTGAATTCGACCGCCCATCGCGGTTTAATTCCCAGCAGAATGGCGGTACTGATGGTCGAGCCGCTGCGGGAAACGCTGGGCAAGATTGCCAGCGCCTGCGCCAGACCAATCAAACCTGCCGAGGCCGGCTTAAAGCGTTTCAGGCCGATGCGGCCTTTGCGGAAATCAGCCCAGTAAAGAAAGCCCGCCGATACCACCCACCAGAATCCGAGAGCAAAAAGCCCTCTGCCCGACTCGAGAAAATCCTTGAACAAGGCGTAAATAAGAGCCGTTACAGCGCTGGCGATAAAAGCCAATACCAGCAGGCGAACGGGTGCTTTTTGGCGGTACAGGTCCATTGGGTTTTGCCGGCTTCGCAAAGCCGACACAAGCGAGCGGAAAAACCGAACAATATCTTTGCGAAAGACCACAAAAATGGATGCGACGGTTCCCAAATGCAGGCATAAGTCAAACAGCAGCATCTGCGGCGCCTCGGCGTCGATGCCGGGAATAAAATGCTCAAACAATACCAGATGTCCCTCGGAGGAGACCGGCAGAAATTCCATCAATCCCTGCACGATTCCCAGGAAAAGCGTAAACAGAACAGATAATCCTTCCGGCCCCACTGTTCCGGGTGAAGTATCAAATTGACCGAGGCATCTTCCCCCCGCCCAGACCAGCGCAACCCAAAGACCTGCGGCCAGGTCGTCGGCAAGAATGCCAAGACCGGCGGGTAGTTTTTCCAGCCGTTTGCACGGCCAGGGCTTGAGAATATCAAACAGACGAAACAGAACGAACCCAAAGACGGCTGAATTACAGATGTTGGCCGGCGAAAGAAGGGCAATGGCCAGTATCGCCAGTGCTTGTCCGGCCACCTCGTCGGCTACGACCTGCTGCGGATCCTTTTTGCCGGTCGCGGTAATCATCGCAGGGGCGTATTGGATGCACACCCATGAGCCGGCCAGCACCAAAAAAGCCATGACATACACAGCAACCGAAAAAGACAGATACCCCAATGCCTGGTACAAAACAACCGGAACCAGCGAGCCGAATGTCCCCGGGGCGACGGGCAGTTTACCCAGCCCCAAAACCGTTGTCAGCCATGCTTCTTTTTTCATTTATTTCACCTCCATAAAGAAGCGGTTATTATACTCACAAATCAAACAATGAAACCAGAGATTTTCGCCGATGGGCACAGATTTTTGTTTTTGCCGCAGGGAGGAACAGGAAGACAATTGCAAAGACGTGATATTCCTTCAATCGCCCTGATGCGGAATTGGCGGCAGCGGGCAATAAAAAAAGGCCTGTTAAAACAGACCTTTCTTTGTAAGGCATACCTCCGCGACTGCCGTGCAGCAGGCAATAGGAAAGAAACCCCTTATTTTAAGGTGGGATGCCGTTGCGGCTGTCCGAGTGTCCTGTCAAGCAGGCATGCCCGATCCGGTACCGACCTGGCCTCCCGTAGGGCTGTCATCGGTTCTTCCAAATGTACACCTCTGTCACAAACATCGCAGGGGTCAACCCGCAATTTTAACTATAGCATAGTATCGGCAAAATTTCAAGAAATAAATAAATCGAACTTCCGGAATGTCCCTAAGACCGATTAAATAAAAGAGTTGTTTGCGGTGCCTTATCGCAGGTTTTTGGGCTCCGCTTTTTACGTCTGCGGCGGCGGGCTGCCCGAAGGCGCACTGAAAAAATAGATTTATTTTTGCGTTGACTTGCCGGGGTGAATTTGTTAATATACCACTTGATTGGTCGTATATAGAGATGTTATGAAAATTTCGATGAAAACAGATTATGCGTTTCGCGTCCTGTTTACCCTTGTGGAGCATTACGGCCGCGGACCTATTCCTGTCCGGGAGCTTGCCCGCCGCAACGCCGTACCCAAGCGGTTTCTGGAGCATATTATGCTGGAGATGAAAGCCCGCGGCTGGGTGGACAGTACGATGGGCAAACAGGGTGGGTATGTGCTGGCCAAATCGCCGGACAAAATTACTGCGGGTGAGGTTGTAAGGCATTTTGACGGTGTTTTGGCCCCTATTGGCTGTGTTTCCGTGCGCCAGTATGAGCATTGCGATCAAAAACCCGTCTGCCGTTTCCGCCGGTTGTTCCTCGATGTTCGAAATTACGCCGCCAAACGTATGGATCATACCTCTCTGGCGGCGGTTTTTCAGGGTTTGCCCGTCGAGGATGAGGATATCGCAGCGGCACAACTGGTGAACGGCGCGGGAATTTGATGTATGTTTTGTTTGATAAAGTACGACTATTCAGGTCGTCCTAAGGAGATGAAAATGAAAGCGTGCAAAAGTAATGCTTTTGGGTGTGTCCTGATAACAACCTCAATTAAGGACGTCGGCGATGGAAACCGGTGAATTGACGTTTGTTTTTTTAATCGGCGTTGCGGCACTTTCCTTTATTTGTGAATATATGGACGCCACCCTCGGCATGGGGTATGGAACCACTTTAACCCCTTTGCTTTTGCTGGTGGGGCTTTCTCCCGGCCGCGTTGTGCCGGCCATTCTGGTCAGCCAGTTGATCGCCAATATACTGGCCAGCTTATTTCATCATCTCGAAGGAAATGTCAATTTTCGTCCGAGCAGCAGCATCTTTCACGTGAAGTACCTTTTTTCTCTTCACCGCGGTTTCCAGCAGATTCGTCAGTCCTTTCCGATGCACCTCAAAATCGGATTGCTCTTCGGTCTCTGCGGCATTGTCAGCGCTCCTGTGGCTGTCTGGGTCGCTGTGCGTCTTCCCAAATTCTGGCTCAATCTGTATATTGGAACGCTTGTGTTTTTTATGGGGGTGTTGATTTTGGTGATGTTTAATCGCAAGCTGACTTTCTCCTTCTGGAAGATTACCGGATTGGGCTTGTTTGCGTCCTTTAATAAAGGGCTTAGCGGCGGGGGGTACGGCCCTATCATTTGTGCCGGCCAAATCCTGTCCGGCGTAGAAGGCAAAAATGCCGTCGGCATCACCGCCCTGGCCGAAGGAATTACCTGTTTTGCCGCCGTTCTTATGTATTTATGCGTTGGCGATCAGACGACAAATTGGCAATTAGCCCCGTGGATTACGGGGGGGGCTGTGCTGTCGGTCCCCCTGTCGGCCAAAAGTGTAAAAATTATCGGGGAACGAAAATTAAAACTGGCGATTGCCGTCCTTACAATCATTCTGGGCGCCTATACGATTTTCAAGACGCTCCAATCGTAAATTCGCTCGAAATTCCAGGAACGCATCATTTCGGATGCGATACTATCACGCCGGCGCTGTCGTTGCGATTATGGTTAATCGGTTGACTCTTTGCCTGGGATGGCACACTTGTCTTCGGAAGGGGCCTTAACAGTGTTGTTCTGGAAATCTATTTCCGTTGGGCTCAGGGTCAGACCATACCAGGGAGAACTGGTGCTTTCGTCGACAAGGTCTTTCCAGCGGACGAGTTGGCCGGTGTAGGCACTGATGCGGCCCATAATGCCGGTCAGCGTGGAAACCGCCACATTTTCGGCTTCGTTGATCGGTTTTCCTTTCAGGATGCTTTCCAGCAGGTCTACATGCTCCTGCACATAGGGATTACCGACAAAGGGAATCTCGGGGATGTCCACCTGCTTGGCGTAACCGGCTTTTTCGGGACCGGACCCCCACGTCCCTCCTATCGTTCCGGTAAAGAACTCCGACACGCGCGAATAGGTCCCGTCAATTTGCCGGCACATGCTGTGAATGTGTACGTCGTCCCCGTAGTCGAAGTCGATACTGAAAAAGTCAAACTGATTTCCGGTTTTTCGGCGTGCCCGTCCGCCGAAGCCGATGGCCATGTTTGGATGTCTGCCGATGAACCAGTTGGCAATATCGATGTTGTGAACGTGCTGTTCGACAATGTGGTCGCCGGACATTTCCGTGAAACTGACCCAGTTGCGAACCAGGTAAGAAGCGTCGCTTTCGCCGGGTTCGCGTGCTGTACACCACAGAGCGCCGCCGCACCACCAGATGGCTCCGCCGCGGATGGGGCCGATGGCGCCCTGGTCAATGGCAATCTTGGTTTTCTGATAGGAAGCGTCATGCCGCCGCTGGGTTCCGGCCACGATGGAAAGTTTCTTTTCCGCTGCGGCTTGGCCCATGGCGATTACCTTACGGGCGCCGGGCGGATCGACCGCAACCGGCTTTTCCATGAAAACATGTTTGCCTGCATTGACGGCCGCTTCCAGATGTGCCGGTCGGGAAACGGGGGGGGTTGCCAGCAGCACCACCTGGGCGTCTGACGCCATCACTTTTGTGTAGCCATCTGCGCCGCCATAGGCGAGATCTTCCGAAACGCCGAATTGTTTAGCGGTGTGAACGGCCTTTTCTTTAAAAAAGTCGGCCAAGGCCGCGATTTCAACCTTGAGATTCAAGTGTTTGGCCGCATTCAGAATATCATTCAGGGCGCTCTTGCCGCGACCCCCGCAGCCCACCAATCCCACCTTGATTGTTTCCGATCCGGCGGCAAACAGCCCGCTGGAGGGCGCCAGCATAGTGCCGGCCGAGATGACGGCTGCGCCTTTGACGAAATCTCTTCGATTCAAACCTGTTCGCATTTTAAACTCCTTAATCAATTGGATTGTTTATGATTCATGCATTTGTGTTTTCTAAACATTGCAGAGCGCGACCGCCTGTGCCAGTGATGCCAGCGGATCTTTTTGGCGGGGGGAAAATTCCTGCCCGACATAACCGGTAAATCCGGTCTGGACGATGGCCCTCATGATCGCCGGATAATGAAGCTCCTGGGATTCGTCAATCTCATTCCGTCCCGGCACGCCCGCCGTATGATAGTGTCCGATACAGTCGGCATAGTCCCGGATGGCGGCGATCACATCGCCTTCCTGCACCTGCATGTGGTAAATATCATACAACAGTTTAAACCGGGGCGACCCCACCCGGCGAACCAACTCGGCTCCCCATTGAGTGCGGTCGCACATGTAATCCTTATGGTCGCGTTTTGAATTGAGCAGTTCCATGCAGAGCGTTACCTTTTTTTCCTCTGCAAAGCCGAGGATCTGCTTGGCGGCGATTTCACAATTTTTCAGGCCTTCGGCGTTGTCCATCCCCGCACGGTTGCCCGAAAAACAGATGACATTGGGAAACCCCGCTGCTGCCGTCGCCTCGATGCTGGTGCGGATTTTAGCCAGGCATTCAGCGTGGTTTTCGATGCGGTTGAGTCCCTTGCCGATGCTGTGGCTTGGGGTCATCGCACAGACCAGCCCGTGTTTTTTCAGGGTTGGCCAGTCAGCCGGCTCGAGCAGTTCGATGGATTGAATGCCGATTTTGGCGCAATATGCTGCGAATGTTTCAAGCGGGATTGAGCCGTAACACCATTTACAGACCGATTGCCGGATACGTCCTTTGATTTTCATGTCGGTTTCTTCCGCAAAAACGGCAGGGGAGTCCAGAAGACCGGCCGCCAGCCCCGCCGACGAGCCGGCCAGAAATCCTCTTCGCGAGATATCCTTTTGGGTCGCCATCGGTCGATTACCTTAAAAATTGTCACATTCACGATAGGCATCCAAAAGGGCCTGCTCGCCTTCTTTTCCTTTGCCGCGGATGCCATGTTCCATACAGAGTACGCCGGTATAACCTTTCTCATGAAGGTATCGAAAGATGTTTTTGAAATTAATTTCGCCGGTGCCGGGTTCCTGACGTCCCGGGTTGTCGCCGAGATGGAATGCGGCAATCTCGCTCCAGGCGCGGTTGATATTCGGAATCAGATTGCCTTCGGTGATTTGCTGGTGGTAAAGGTCGTTGATAATCTTACAGGCGGGGCTGTTGACGGCTTTGCAGATTTGGTAGGCCTGCGGGATTTTGGTCAAAAACAGCCCGGGGTGATCGTGCGGATTCAGTGGTTCAAGGACGATGGTCAGGCCGCCCTGCTGACAGACATCGGCACAATGCTTAAGATTCTCAATCACATTGGCCGTCTGATAATCCCATTCCAAACTCTCGTCGTAACGGCCGGGAACCATCAGTGCCCACTTGGCGCCGGTCCGCCGGGCGGTTTCGACCCCTTGTTTGGCCTTATCAATCAGCATTTGCCGCGTGTCGGGAGACGACTGAACAAAGCTTTTTGCCCCGAAGTCCGCATACAGTACAAACGGCCCCAGGTCCATCCCCAGGTCGGTCAGTGTGCGAGCGGTTTTTTCCTGCATTTCGGGCGACTTGCCCATCAGGCCGTTATCAAAAATTGCACCAAAGCCCTGATCGTGGATGAATTTTATCTGGTCGAACAGGTCGTCGCCCGCCAGATTTCTAAACATACCGGGAGCAGGGGCGTACTTTAGTTTGAAGCGGGAGGCGGGTTTGGCTGAACCGGTGTCTTGGGTAAAGCCGGAAGGAACGGCTGTTCCAAATAGCGCTGCGGCGGTGCCGGCGGCTACAAAACTGCGTCGATTCATAATATTATTTCTCCACATCAAAAAAAACGCCTGTTAAGGATGGAAAACATCAAGTATAAGCTCGCCGGCTCAAACTGCATGCCGGCCCTTTCACGTTTCAAGAAAATGTCAATGTAATATATGTAAAGCAGGACGAAAAAACACCAGCGATTATTGCATCCAAACATTTTTTTTCAGCAAACAGGGAACCGATCGCATCAATAACACGTTTTGATATTTAAGACGAACCCTTAAAGTGCGGATTCTGCTGTTTTTCCGCTGTTTTCAGGAGTTCGTACTCCACGCTGTCCACCAGGGCCAGCCAGCTTGCCTCGATGATATTTTCTGACACGCCGATCGTTCCCCACAGCCCGTCAGGGTCGTGGTTTTCAATGACGACGCGCACCCGTGCAGCGGTGGCGGCTCGCGCATTGACCACACGCACCTTGTAATCGACCAGAGTCATATTGCGCAGTTGCGGATAAAAAGGTTCGAGGGCTTTTCTCAACGCCTTGTCCAGGGCATTGATCGGACCGTCGCCTTCGCTGACGACATGTTCGGTTTTACCGTCCACCATTAGCTTGACCGTGGCTTCGGTAATTATTTTGCCTTCAGGGCTGCGTTCCACGTCGATATGGTATTTGAGCAGGTCAAAGCTTTTCTTGTACGTGCCCATTTCCTTTTTAATCAGCAGGTCAAAACTCGCCTCGGCGGTTTCGAACTGATACCCCTGGTTTTCAAGCTCCTGAACACGATTCAGAATCCGCCGGGCCAGGGCCTTGTCCGTGATCATCTTGCGTTTTTCCAGCTTATCCAGCACATTCGAGGCCCCCGAAAGCTCTGATATCAGGAACCGCCGCTCATTGCCGACGGATTCCGGCCGGATATGTTCATAGGTCTTTTCATTTTTGCGAAGGGCATCAATATGCAGGCCGGCCTTGTGGGCAAACGCGCTTTCCCCCACGTATGGCATGTGGACGGTTGGCGACAGGTTGGCTATCTCCGAGACAAACCGTGAGACCTCCGTCAATGTTTTAATCTGGTTGCGACTGACGGTTTCAAATCCCATCTTTAGGGAGAGATTCGGGATAATGGTGCACAAATTAGCGTTGCCGGTGCGTTCTCCCAGCCCGTTGATGGTTCCCTGGACATGGCTGGCGCCCGCCCGTACCGCCGCCAGCGAATTGGCAACCGCGCAATCCGTGTCATTATGGCAATGAATGCCGACGACAACGCTGCCAAAGGCCTTGCAAACAGCCGCCGTAATGTCGCAGACATCGTGCGGCAGACAGCCGCCGTTGGTTTCACACAGAACCAGGGCATCGGCGCCCGCTTGTGCCGCCGCCTCCAGAACCTTCATTGCGTAGGCGGGATTATTCTTGTAACCGTCAAAAAAATGTTCAGCGTCAAAAATTACTTCGCGTCCCTGTTTTTTTGCATAGGCGACGGAATCGGCGCACATGGCGATGTTTTCTTCGAGCGTGCAGCGCAAAACGTCTGTTACATGCAGGTCCCATGTTTTTCCCACCAGGGTTACGGCAGGGGTTCCGCTGGCCAGCAGGGCTCGGATGCAGGCATCTTCTTCGGCCTTCGTATTGGCCCGGCGGGTACTGCCGAACGCCGCGATTTTTGAGTTTTGAAAAGAAATCTGGCGGACGCGGGCGAAAAACTCTTCTTCTTTCGGGTTGCTCTGAGGGTATCCGCCTTCGATGTAATCGATGCCGAATTCATCCAGCTTGCGGGCAATCAGCAGTTTATCCTCAACGGAAAAACTGATCCCTTCGGCCTGCATTCCGTCTCGCAGTGTGGTGTCGTATATCTTGACCTTTTTCATAGAAAACCTTCCTGTTTCGGACAATGAATAGTGATATTATAAGAAGACCTCCCCCCAAAGTAAAGCGGATTTGCGCAAGACACGATTTCCTGACAGCAGGGTCAATACCACGGGCATTGCCGCAAAATGCAAACATCATTCATCGGGAATATTCAGGATGTAGCGAGATTAAGAAATTCCCCTGTGATACTCCTGCAGCGATTTTACAGGTTCCTGCGATTCAAGTTTCGCGGCGATTCCTTTGACGGAAGCTGACGCAGCAGTGGCTGTCGTCATGTAAGGGATTTTATACCGGATGGCGGCTTTTCGGATATAGGAATCATCATACTGGCCTTGTTTGCCAGCCGGCGTATTAATAATAAGCTGAATATCCTTATTTTTGATTCGGTCGATGATGTTCGGCCGCCCCTCATATATTTTGAGGACCTTTTCACACGGAATGTTTTTGTCCGTCAGAAATCGGAAAGTGCCCTCGGTTGCAAATATCTTAAAGCCCATGTCGACAAACTGGCGAGCTGTTTCAGCGACATACGGCTTGTCCGCTTCAGCCACCGTAATCAAAACGGACCCGCTGGAAGGCAGGGTTTCCTGGGCGGCTTCCTGGGACTTAAAGAACGCCAGTCCGAATGAATCAGCCAGTCCCAGAACCTCGCCCGTCGAACGCATCTCCGGTCCCAGCAGCGGGTCCACTTCCGGGAACATTTTGAACGGGAAGACCGCTTCCTTGACGCCGAAGTGCGAAAACCGTTTCTGACGCAGATTCATTTCGGACAGCTTTTTGCCGAGCATGACCTGGGTGGCGATTTTGGCCATGGAGATCCCGCAAACCTTGGAAACCAGGGGAACCGTTCTGGATGCGCGCGGGTTAGCTTCAAGAACATACACGACATCGTCGGCAATAGCGTACTGGATATTCATCAGTCCCACAACGTTCAGCTTCATTGCGATTTTGCGGGTGTATTGGCAAATCGTATCCAGATGTTTTTGGGGGATCGATACCGGCGGAATCACGCAGGCCGAATCGCCCGAATGAATCCCGGCCAGTTCGATATGTTCCATTACCGCCGGGACAAAGGCATCCTTGCCGTCGGCGATGGCGTCAGCTTCGGCTTCGATGGCATTGACAAGAAACTTATCGATTAAAATCGGTTTTTCGGGTGTTACTTCCACCGCTGCGGCGACATACCGCTGCAGCATTTCTTCATCGTGAACAACCTCCATGCCCCGGCCTCCCAGCACATACGAGGGACGTACCATCAGCGGATAGCCGATCTTGCCGGCAACCTCAAGAGCGCCTTCCAGCGTGCTGGCCATGCCCGATTTGGGCATGGGAATGCCGAGTTTTTCCATCATCATTCTGAAACGGTCACGGTCTTCGGCCAGGTCGATGGCTTCCGTGGAGGTTCCTATGATTTTGACGCCCGCCTCTTCCAGCTGACGGGCGATATTCAGCGGCGTTTGGCCGCCGAACTGAACGATGATGCCTTCGGGTTTTTCCTTTTCATAAATGCTCAGCACATCCTCGACCGTCAGCGGCTCAAAATAAAGCTTGTCCGAAGTGTCGTAGTCCGTTGAAACGGTCTCCGGGTTGCAGTTGACCATAATGGTTTCAAGCCCTTCCTCCCGCAGGGTCAATGCGGCGTGGACACAGCAGTAGTCAAACTCAATGCCCTGCCCGATGCGGTTGGGGCCGCCGCCCAAAACCATCACCTTGCGGTTGGCCGATGTGCCGACTTTATCGGGCGCATTGTAGGTGGAGAAATAATAGGCCGCGTTTTCGACCCCGCTGACCGGAACCGCTTCCCACCCTTCGACGATACCCAGCTTGACGCGCTGTTTTCGGATGGCTTCTTCCGGTACGGCAAGAAGTTTGGCCAGATAGCGGTCGGCAAAGCCGTCCTGTTTTGCTTGTTTGAGCAGTTTATCGGGCAGCGGTTTGCCCGTGTATTTCAGAATGGACTCTTCCACGTCCACCAGTTCCTTCATCTGCTGGATAAACCATTTTTTGATATGGGTTTTTTCGTGCAGGATATTGATGTCAGCGCCTTTTCGCAGGGCCTCATACATCAGAAACTGCCGCTCGCTGGTGGGAAAAGCCAGACGCTGCATCAGCTCATCCAGCGGCAGCGTATTGAAGTTTTTGGCAAAGCCAAGGCCGTATCGGCCGTTTTCAAGAGAACGAATCGCCTTCTGGAAGGCCTCCTTGTAATTTTTCCCGATGCTCATCACTTCGCCGACGGCGCGCATCTGGGTGCCGAGTTTGTCTTCGGCCCCTTTGAATTTCTCAAAAGCCCATCGGGCGAATTTGACGACCACATAATCGCCCCACGGAATATAGTTGTCCAGGGTGCCGCTGCGCCAATAGGGGATTTCATCGAGCGTCAATCCGCCGGCCAGCATCGAGGAAACAAGGGCGATGGGAAATCCCGTTGCTTTGGAGGCCAGCGCCGACGAGCGGGATGTTCGCGGATTGATTTCAATAACGACCACACGGTCTGTTTTCGGGTCGTGGGCAAACTGCACATTGGTGCCGCCGATGACCCCGATGGCCTCGACAATGTCATACGAATACTTCTGCAGCCGCTGCTGCAGTTCCTTGCTGATGGTCAGCATGGGAGCGGTGCAGTAGGAGTCGCCGGTATGCACGCCCATCGCATCGACATTTTCGATAAAGCAAACGGTAATCTTGTGTCCCTTGGCGTCGCGGACAACTTCCAGTTCCAGTTCTTCCCAGCCCAGGACGGATTCCTCGACGATGATCTGCCCGACCAGACTGGCGGCAATGCCTCGGGCGGCGATGGTTCGCAATTCATCCATGTTATAGACCAGACCGCCGCCGGTGCCGCCCATGGTGTAGGCCGGGCGGATGACGAGCGGAAATCCCATTTTTCCGGCGATGGCCTCGGCCTCCTCGACCGTGTAAGCCGGCTGGCTTTGAGGCATTTCAATGCCCAGTTTGTCCATCGTCTTTTTAAATTCGATTCGGTCTTCGCCGCGCTCGATGGCATCAATCTGAACGCCGATGACTTTCACACCGTATTTTTCAAGAACTCCTGCCTTGGCCAGTTCGGAAGCCAGATTCAGGGCGCTCTGTCCGCCGAGATTGGGCAGCAGGGCGTCCGGCCGTTCCTTGTGGATGATTTTGGTCATCGTTTCAAGGTTCAGCGGCTCGATATAAGTAACGTTGGCCATGCCGGGGTCGGTCATGATGGTGGCCGGGTTTGAGTTGACCAAGACGATTTGGCAGCCCAGTTTCCGAAGCGCCTTGCAGGCCTGTGTCCCGGAATAATCAAATTCGCAGGCCTGACCGATGATAATGGGGCCTGATCCAATAATCATGACTTTATGAATATCCGTACGTCGCGGCATACTATGCCTCCCCTTAAAGAAAGTAGTAAATTTTTATCTTCTTTAATATGCTGAATTTGTGGAATTAAACAGCGCGATTACAATGTTGTCAATTATTTGCCGGACATTAATTGTGTTTTTTCAGAAATAATGGGTCTGAAATTCAGCGTCCAACGGCAAATGCCTCTTTCTATGCAGAAAGAATCCTGATAAAATAATTATTGAGTGGGTCGGACGGTCGCCGGATTGCAAGACATCCGGAGGAAAGTCCGAGCAGGACAGGGCACGGCGGCGGCTAACGGCCGCCCGGGGCAACCCGCGGGACAGTGCCACAGAGAACAGTCCGCCGATGGCCCTTCGGGGCACAGGCAAGGGTGAAACGGTGCGGTAAGAGCGCACCGCGCCGCCGGCAACGGCGGCGGCACGGCAAACCCCGCCGCCTGCAAGACCAAATAAGCTGTGTGTCCGGCCCGGACGTTCACAGCGGGTAGGTTGCTTGCCGACGGAACAACCTGTCGGCAGAGCCGGCCGGCGACGGCCGGTCCAGTGTAATGACCGTCATCCCTTCGGGGAGACAGAACTCGGCTTACAGACCCACTCTTTGTGAATCATTAGCGGCGAGGACTCGTGCTGTTCGATGTCGTCAAAGAAAGGCCCCTGTATGGAAAGCCGATGGAGCATAAAGTGTGTCGTCGTTATTTTTGTGTGCCTGTTTGTTTGGCGAGCCCGGGCCGGACAGGAACAGGGCGAGTTTAATCTCTGGTATGCTCAACCCGCCTCGCAATGGAGTGAAGCGCTGCCGGTCGGCAATGGGTTTATGGGAGCTATGGTCTTCGGTAAAACCGACCATGAATCCATCCAGTTTAATGAGGCCACTCTCTGGACCGGACACCCTCAAAATTATCAGCATTCCGGCGCTGTCGAGGTCCTGCCGCGGATTCGTCAGCTTTTGTTCGAGGGCAGGCAGAAAGAAGCCGAACAACTGGCTCTTGAACGGTTCATGAGCGTTCCCCTCAGACAAAATTCATTTCAGCCGTTCGGTCAGGTCGAACTGCATTTGGCCAGCCATGATGCGACAACCGGCTACAGACGGCAGTTGGATTTGAATACGGCGCTGTCTTCGGTGGCATACACCGTTGACGGAACGGCCTTCAGCCGGGAGGTTTTTGTATCCTATCCCGATAAGGTCATCGTAATTTATCTGACAGCGGATACCCCCGGCAAATTGACTCTCCGGGCGAACCTGACCAGTCTGCATCCCCAGCCGCAGCAGGTGCGGGTTAATGAAACCACGCTGGGGTTTAGCGGCCGTGTTGTCCAAACCGGTGAAAATGACTCCGAAAGCAAACTGCGGTTCGAAGCACGGCTCCAGGCCTGTCCCCGCGGCGGGCAACTGCAGGTTACCGACGACGGGATTACGGTTAAGGAGGCCGATTCGGTCATGTTCCTGTTGACCGCTGCGACCAGTTATGTAAATTACCGAGATATTACCGGGGACCCGGCGGAAAAATGCCGCCGGATTCTGGAAGCGGCCAAGCTCTATTCATACGACATGTTGAAACAGCGGCATTTGCAGGATTATCAGGCATTGTTCGGTCGTGTATCAATTGATCTGGGAACGACCGAAGCGGCCTTAAAAGAGACCGATGTTCGGGTGCTGGAATTCAAGGAGGGCAAGGATCCTCAGTTGGCGGCGCTGCTGTTCCAGTATGGCCGCTACCTGCTGATTTCCAGCAGCCGCCCCGGCTCACACCCCGCCAATCTGCAGGGTGTTTGGAACAAGGATCTCAACCCCGCCTGGGGCAGTAAATACACCGTTAATATTAATACCGAAATGAATTACTGGCCCGCTGAATGCACCAATTTGTCCGAGTGTCACGAGCCGTTATTTGACATGATTGAGGACTGTTCCCAAACCGGGATACTGACGGCCAAAACGTTTTATGATTGTCCCGGCTGGGTGCTGCATCACAATACGGACGCTTGGCGGGGAACGGCGGCGATCAATGCGTCCGACCACGGTATCTGGCCGACCGGCGGTGCATGGCTCTGTCAGCACCTCTGGTGGCATTATGAATACACCCAGGATACGGACTTTCTGCGAAACCGTGCCTATCCGATTATGAAATCCGCGGCCGCGTTTTTTGCTAAATACCTCATTGAGGATCCCCGCAGCGATGACCACCGGCTGATTTCGGGACCCTCATGTTCGCCGGAACAGGGCGGCCTGGTTATGGGGCCGACGATGGACCACCAGATTATCCGCAATCTGTTCGCCAATTGCATTGAAGCGGCCGAAATCCTGAAAGTGGATGCGGAATTCAGGGAACGCCTGGCGGATTTGCGAAAGCGTATTGCTCCCAATCAGATCGGACAATACGGCCAGCTCCAGGAATGGCTCGAAGACAAAGATGACCCGAAAAACCAGCATCGGCATGTCTCCCACTTGTGGGGGCTTCATCCCGGCAATGAAATTACCCGAGACGGCACACCCGATCTTTACCAGGCCGCTAAAAAGTCGCTCGAATTTCGCGGCGATTACGCGACCGGATGGTCCATGGGCTGGAAAATAAACCTCTGGGCACGGCTGCATGACGGCGACCACGCGCATACCATATTGGGCAATCTGCTCCGGCTGACGGACTCGCCGAAAACCGACTTTCGCGGCGGCGGCATCTATCCGAATTTGTTTGACGCCCATCCGCCGTTCCAGATTGACGGCAATTTCGGAGCCACCGCCGGCATCGCGGAAATGCTGATGCAGTCGCATGCCGGCCAGATTGAACTGCTTCCGGCGCTGCCATCTGCCTGGCCGAAGGGCAGCATTCAAGGATTGAAGGCCCGCGGGGCCTTCGAAGTGGACATCGCCTGGCAGAACGGGATATTAAAACAAGCCGTTATTTCAAGCCATGCCGGCCGGCCATGCCGGGTCCGGTACGGCGCCAGGACAATTGACGTAACGCTGTCAAAGGGCGATAAACGGATTTTGACCCTGAAAGAGTTTCGATAAGACGCCTTTAATCGGCAGTAATGGCCCCCACCGATGCCCGCCGGCGTCAAATAGATTAAACCGAACTCCCCCTGGGGTATAAGATTCCCATCCGCTGGGCCTCGTCTTCGAGGCCGTAACGCCTCATTTTCTTATACAGGGTTGTACGGTTGATATCGAGGGCCTTGGCTGTCTGGTGCCGGTTCCAGTTGTTCGCTTCCAGCGCCGCACGAATGACAGCCCGTTCTGGCCCTTCGAGCGCCTGTTTTAAGCTCTTGTCCCGATAACGGCCCAGTCCGGCATTTTGGCCGTTCTGGACCAGCGCCGGCGGCAGGTCATCCATATCGATCAGCGCCCCTTTGCTCAGCAGCACCGCTCGCTCCATAACATTTTCCATCTCGCGAACATTGCCGGGCCAGTGATAGCTTTGCAGACACTGCGAGGCCGGTTCGGTCAGCCCCGATTTGATGCGGTTATGAGAGCGGCAGAACTGCTTGAGAAAGTAGTCGGCCAGCAGCGGTATGTCGCCAATGCGTTCGGCCAGCGGCGGCAGATGAATGGCGACGACATTGATTCGGTAATACAGGTCCTCCCGGAACCGTCCCTGCCGGACTTCCTCCGCCAGGTCTTTGTTAGAGGCCAGGATGATGCGCGTATCGACGCTTATGGTGCGGTTGCTGCCGACCGGCTCAAATTGGCGATCCTGCAGCACGCGCAGCAGCTTGACCTGCATGGCGGGCGACGCGGTCGAAACCTCATCAAGAAAAATCGTGCCGCCGTTGGCGGCCAGGAACTTGCCTTCTTTGTCATTGATTGCCCCGGTAAAGGACCCCTTGACATGGCCGAACAGTTCGCTTTCCAGCAGGGTTTCCGGCAGGGCGCCGCAGCTGACTTCGACGAACGGTTTATCCCGGCGGGATGAATGAAAATGAATGGCTTTGGCAAGAAGCGATTTGCCGGTGCCCGATGCCCCCGTCATCAGGATGGTGGTTTTGCTGTCGGCGACGGCTTCGATGAGTTCAAAAATACGTGCCATTTTATAATTTTGACTGATGACATTGTTCAGCCGGTACTTGTTTTCGATCTGCCGGCGAAGCTGCTGGTTTTCGCTCATCAGGGACTGCTGACGAATCGCCCGCTCGACCGCCAGAAGCAGGTCGTCGTCCACGACCGGCTTCGTCAGGTAGTCATAGGCCCCTTTCTTAATTGCCTCGACGGCGCTTTCAATCGTGCCGTAGCCGGTAATCAGCAGAACGACGGTATGGGGGTAGCCGGCCCGAACGGTGTCGAGAATATCAAAGCCGTTGCCGTCCGGCATATTGACATCGGTAATCACCAGCGCAAAGGGCCGCTCCTTGAGGTGCTGTTTGGCCTGAGTCACCGTGGCTGCCCCGACGGTTTCATACCCTTCCATCGTCAGAAATTCACACAGGGAATTCATAATGATGGTATCGTCGTCAACAATCAAAATGGCGGCCTTGGACATGGGTTAACTCCTGCTTGGATTCGGGTTTCGCGACGGAAGATGCACGGTGAACAATCCGCCGCCCTGCGGGGCGTTGCGGGCGGTAATCCGCCCGTCGAGTTTGGCAAGGAGGTCTTTGCAGATGGCGAGTCCCAGGCCGGTTCCCTGGCCCTGCGGTTTGGTGGTAAAGAACGGCTTGAAGATATCGTCGATGTGCTTGGGATCAAAACCGGGACCGCTGTCAAGAAATTCAATCTGCCAATCGGTCGGCGTTTCGCGAAGGGTGATAGTTAATCGCCCCTGCCCCCGCATGGCGTCGGCGGCGTTTTTAATCAGATTGCAGAAAACTTGGAATACCGAGTCGCTTTTCAGATGCGGGACAGGGCCGGTGTATTCGCGGAACAGTTGAACCTCGACATTTCGTAACGGGGTTTCCATGGCCCGCAGGGCGTCATCCAGAAGTTTATCGACCGGACTGGTTTCAAACGCCAGATGCGTACTGCGGGAGAATTCAAGCAGTTCGGTGATGATGTGGGTCATCCGCTGCAGTCCGGTCCGGCAGTGCAGCAGGTAATCCAGCGCCTTCTGGGGCTGGCCCTGTTCAATAATGCGCAAACTCAGATTGACATAGCGCAAAATACCATCCAGCGGATTGTTCAGTTCATGGGCGACTTTGCCGGCGACTTTGCCGATGGCGATCAATCGTTCCGCCTGAGCCAGTCCATGCTCGATGTCGAGTTTTTCCGTCATGTCATGCAGTACCAGCACTCCTCCGGCAGGCGTTTCCCCTGCGGGATCGGAAAGGGGGATGCAGGCGATATTCAGCAGCCGCAGGCGGTTTTCGTGGGTGTATTTAACGGTTCCAAAGTCGGTTTTTTGCCCGGATTTCAGGGCGGAATGAATCAGCGATTTCCAATCCTTCCAGACATTCGAATCAGTGCCTCGCATTAACATCTGGTCAATGGAGGGTTTCAGGTACACAAGTTTTTGGACGAAGGGGGTATGATCAAGGACCGCGAGGTTTTGGTTAAATGAAATGAGACCGAGTTTCAATGGCTCCGCAATGGATTTACACAACGCATCGAATTGAAGCAGTGGTTGGTCGTTCACAGTTATCTATATCAGAATGAGGTTATTTATAGACAAATCAACGCAAGCCGTTCTCTTTTATAAACATTAAACCATTAACGTGTGTTTATGTCAAGGATATGTTGACAAAAAGCAACGCGTTTCTTTTTTTAGGGCGTTTTTACTAATAAAACTATGCCCCTGTATTCGTGGACTGTTAATGAAATAATGTGGGTATTGAAGGTCGCTTTTTTAAAATAGTAAAAAATCGTTTATTTTTATCAACAATAGCAATAAACGCCGATATTGAAATAATACGGACTTTTCTATCGTTATTAACCTAAGTCCTGATTATTACCGGACTTTTATAAAACGGTTTTGGTTGACGATTTTAAGGATAAGCTGGAATGTCGTTTGCTCTTTACTGCTACGAACTATTTGACCATAATTTTTGCAAGGAGGCCAAAAGAATGGAAGAGGACAGAAGGAGACATAAAAGGTTTCCGCTGAAACTGTCGATTTTTTGTCAGAAAGTGGGGCTTGGCAATGGGCGGCTCTATTCCGGCAAAACCGTCAATGTCAGTCCGGGCGGTATGCTGGTTGAGATGAAAAGCGGCGATGTCGCAGACGGAGAACTGCTCAGTGTGGAGATGACGGTGCCCCCGACGGAAGGTCTGCTGGAATTTGGAGGCAGTTTTTCCAGTTACGCGCGGGTTGTTCGTGCCGGCGAAGAAACGGGAAAATCGCCCGAAGCATCTGCTCCGTCGCCGGAAAAGACAGTGGCTCTGGAATTTTGTGATTCCCCCAAACTTCGTATATAAGGTCATTCCATCCCGGTGTCATTTGCCTCTGCGGGGAGCGCATTGACATTTCATCGGCGTGCAGTACAATTCGGTTCAATGAGAGCAGCGATCCTATTTCAATGCCTGTTGTCCGGTCTGTGGCTGTTTACCGGGTGTGAAGTTGCCGATCCGAATTCGATGGTTCAGGAGAAGGGTGCGTCGAATGGATTGAAACTGTCCGATTTGCAGGATACATCGCCGCTTCACCCGGATGCTGAATTTCTGATTGAATTGAGGGTGTTGACGTATGCGCTCAAGACGGATTCTGCCGATGCACTGGCAGCGGTTTTCGCCGCTCTTGCCCAAACAGACGTCCGGTGCGCCAACAGGGATGCCTTTGCGGCCAACGGCTTGGCTGTCGGGACAGGCAGAGGAGAGCAGAGTGCGCGTGTTGCGCAGATGCTTTATGAAATAGGGGCCGTACGGATTGGTCAGACGAAATTGTTAATCCCTCCGGACCAGATTGAAGTTTTGTCCCGTTCCTACCTGCCGAATGCCGCACCGATCCTGTATTCGCCATCCCGGAACAGCACGGCTGAAATGAACCTCTCCGCCGGCTCTATGGGCTGGATTATGTCCGCCCGGCCCGATCCCCGGCTGCCCAAAAAGGTTCAGTTGAATCTGGTGCCGGCGTATTGGCAGCAAGGCGGCGAGGACCTTCGTTTGTGGATGGGTAAACCTGCTGTCGATTATCAGCCGGTGCAGGCCGGGCAGGTTTTAGTTCGCATTGAGGAGGGCAGTTTTGTCCTGCTGGGACCGGCTCGCACGCCGCCGGACCAAACGACATTGGACAAAATTTTGTTTTTCCTTCCGGCACGAAGGCCGCAGGTGCAGTTTTTTGTGATTATTTGCGACAAGGCGGGGCTTTAATGCGGCCGGCCAATCCCCCGACAGTGGCGGTCCGACGGTGCGAATCGTACAGTCCGGAAAAGGTGTATGACGCGGTATGCAGGCAATTTGAGATGCTGGGCGGTACGGGATGTTTTATCGGGAAAAATCAGCGCGTCCTGATTAAACCCAACCTGATTGTTCCCTGCAGCCCCGATATTCCCGCCCAAACACATCCCGAGGTGATTTATGCGGTCGCCAAACTCGTCAGAGAAGCGGGGGCGATCCCTCTGGTGGGTGATTCGCCGGCATGGAGCAACACACAGGGATGTCTGAAAGCGCTGCAAATCGACCATCGCTTGAGCGTTTTAGGGGCCAAAATCGTCCAGTTAAATCAGCCCGTGCAGACCCGCATTGACGGCATATCGGTGGGAATCAGCCGGATAGCATTAGAAGCGGATGTCATTATCAATCTTCCGAAACTCAAAGCCCATCAGCAACTGGGAGCGACGTTTGCGATTAAGAACATCTACGGCTGTGTGGCGGGGTTCGCCGGCAAGGAAAAGGCATGGTGGCATTTTGCCCGAGGCGGCGATGCGGAGGCGTTTTGCCGCATCATCATCGGGGTTTTCCGGCGGCTCAATCCGGTTTTGACGCTGATTGACGGCATTGTGGCGATGGAAGGCCAGGGGCCGATCAATGGAACGCCGTGCCGGGTAGGGTATCTGATTGCGGGACGGGACCCGGTGGCGTGTGAGCGAATATGCTGCGAGATGGTGGGGATTGACCCAAAGACCCTGCCGCTGTTGCAAACCGCCCGCAAGATGGGTTTTGGCTGCGCCCTTGAAGATCCGATTGAAATCAAAGGAGACACCTTCAACCGTCCGGTCTGTCCGGATTTCAAACCTGCCGTCCAGACGCCGCTGCGCTTCACCCTGCCGCGCATCTGCAAAAGCATTGCCGTGCAGGGATGGCTGCTGCTGAAGAATAAAATGACTCGCCGTTTAGGCGGATAATTCCGACTCCCTGCCAGCTTTGGGTAATACCTTGCCAATGGCGGGAAGAATGAGCCGGGCCTGCCAGTTCATCAGAATCTTTTCCTTCCGGATTTGTTCGAGAGTAACGGCGCCTTTCAGGACAATCACTGTCAGGGCCGAGCGTGAAGCGATCCATTGCAGCGGCAAGCCCTGTTCGGCGGCGATTTTTTCGCACTCTGTCTTGAGTGCGTTGACAATCTTGCGGGTCGTATCCGAAAGCCGTTTGGAGGGGTCTGAGAGGCGAGGGCTTGGCCACTGGTCTTCCGGCATGGCCTGGGCTTTCTGCAGGGCGGCCAGCAGGGTTTTTCGATAAGAATTTTTACAGCGAATCGGCAATTTCGTGTCCGCTTCGAGGGGTTTTCGCCGATGGGCCGCCCACAGCGCCAATTGGACGATTTCTTCATTGCGGCAGATCATAAACGGCGCAATATTGGTGGGTTGGGCGATGGCGTGCCGCCACTGCCATATCTCGCGTACAAAGGCCATTTGCCGGTACGACAGCTTGCCGGTTCCCTTGATGCGCCACTGTTCCTGCGAGTCGGGCGGCTCTTTGGCGGCAGTCGCCGCGGCGACCGCCTGACGGCAGGATTCGGCGTGCCATTCCAGCCGGCCGAGGGCTTTCAGCCGGGATTCCAGGTGATTGCGGATGTGCATTAAATGAATCGTGTCTTCCGCGGCGTACCGCAGCAGATGTTGGGGCAGGGGGCGCCTGGACCAGTCGGCCTTCTGATTATGTTTGGCCACCTTCATGTCCAGGACATGCTCAAGCACGCTGGACAGGCCCACATTGGCCATTCCCGTAAGCGCCGCCGCCAGCATCGTGTCAAAAACGCCGTTCTGCGGCACAAAATCAAAGTCGCTCTTGAGCATCCGCAGATCGTAGCCGGCGTCGTGAATCACCAGTTCCTTTTGTGCCAATTCCTTCAAAAACGGCTCCATCGACATTGCCGCCAGTGGGTCCACGACGGCGGTGTATCCGTCGAAGCTGAGTTGAATCAGGCAGACCTTGGGGCGGTAGTGGTGAAAGCTGTCCGCCTCGGTGTCGAAGGCGATGGTATGAGCCGATTTGAGACGGCCGGTCAGTTTCTCAAGCGCCTCTGCGGTCTCGATGAGTTCAAAATCAATATGCTTATCGTCAGTTGGCTTTGTCATGCGTTTATCTGGATTTTTACATTAGCGGAATTCTACTCGGAAAACAGGGTCAAAGCAAGGAAACTCCCCGTGTTTTCAAATATATTGACACACGCCTGGCGGCGGGCTAATCTATAACCGGATATAACGAAAGGAATCAGCTTGGCCGGACAGGACATTCATATTCTGGGGATCGAAACCAGCTGCGATGAGACCGCCGCGGCGGTGGTCGCCAACGGCAGGCTGATTAAGTCCTCGATTGTGGCTTCACAGACAAAACTGCACGAATGCTATGGTGGCGTCGTGCCGGAGATTGCCTCGCGCGCCCATGTCGAAAAAATCCTGCCGGTTGTGCAGGAAGCGATCCGGCAGGCCCAAATCGGGCCGGAGCAGATTGATGCGGTGGCCGTCGCCAATCAGCCGGGACTGGCCATTGCGCTGATGGTGGGGGTAACCGCCGCCAAGACGCTGGCGTTTGCCTGGGGCAAGCCCCTGATTGCGGTCAATCATGTTCATGCCCATTTGCAGTCGGCGATACTGGAAGCCGATTCCATCGACCTGCCCGCCGTGGCGCTGATTGTTTCCGGCGGGCATACCAACCTGTACGATGCCGAATCGGCGCTGGACCTGCGGCTGATGGGCCGCACGATTGACGATGCGGCGGGCGAGGCGTTCGACAAGGCGGCTTCGGTGCTGGGGCTGCCGTATCCCGGCGGGCCGAGTATAGAGAAGATCGCCGGCGAAGGAAATCCCAGGGCGATCCGGTTTCCCCGGTCGCTGATGACGAACGATTCGCTGGATTTTTCGTTCAGCGGCCTCAAGACCGCGGTGCTGTATCACTGCCGGGGTCAGGATATGAAGGGGGCGAATCGAGCCGCCTCGATGAGCCGTCAGGAAATTGCGGATATTGCGGCGTCGTTTCAGGCGGCGGTGATTGAAGTGCTGGTTCGAAAAACCCGGCGCGCCGCTCGGCAAATCGGCGCCAAAACCGTCCTGATGGGCGGCGGGGTGGCGTGCAACGGCGCCCTGCGTGATGCGATGGAAGTGATGTGCAAAAAAGAGCGTCTGACCCTGCTGGTAGCCCCGAAAAGATTCTGTACCGACAATGCCGCGATGGTGGCGTCGCTGGCGTATTATAAATATAAAGCAGGCCAGTTCGCCGAGATGACCCTGGAACCGAAAGCAACGTCAGATTAGAAAAAATAATACCAGAAGGGTTAGCTATGAATGAAAAGCAGGTTGAAAAGCTGTTGGCGGATGTGAAGAACGGCAAGCTGACGGTTGACGAGGCCGTTCAGCGGCTCCGGCTCCTGCCGTATGAGGATGTCGGCTTTGCCAAGATCGACTATCACCGCCCGCTGCGCTGCGGCTTTTGCGAGGTGATTTACTGCCCCGGTAAGACGTCCCAGCAGGTTTCGCATATCTTTGAGAAATTGGCCAAGACCGGACAGAATGTCATTGCCACGCGGGCGGATAGTGCTTTTTATGAGGAAGTGAAACACACGACTCATCTTGAAGGGCTTCGTTATGAACAGGCCGCCCGGATGATTGTCCTGGAACAAAAACCGATTGAATCGCCCGTCGGCAATATCATCATTGTTACAGCCGGAACCGCGGATATGCCCGTTGCCGAAGAGGCACGGGTTACGGCCCACATGCTGGGGCAGAAGGTGGACGTGGTATGTGATGTCGGCGTGGCGGGAATCCATCGTTTATTCGGCAATCTCGAAGCAATGCGAAAGGCCAATGTGCTGGTTGTGGTCGCGGGCATGGAAGGGGCGCTGGCCAGTGTGGTCGGCGGTCTGGTCGATTGCCCGGTGATTGCGGTTCCGACCAGCGTCGGTTACGGCGCCAGTTTTGAGGGCTTGGCGGCGCTGTTGGCGATGCTGAACAGTTGTGCCTCCGGCGTTACCGTCGTCAATATCGACAACGGCTTCGGCGCCGCCTACGCCGCCAGTGTGATTAATATGAAAATTGCAAATTCATAGGGACTATATGAAAAGGATTACAGAGCTTCCAAAACTTGCCCAGCGGCCGGCGGACGGACACAAAGGGACATTCGGCAAGGTGCTGATTGTCGGGGGCAGTGTGGGCTTCAGCGGGGCGCCGGCCTTGGTGGGTAAAGCCGCACTGCGAAGCGGGGCCGGACTGGTGCGGGTGGCGATTCCGGCGTCCATTCAGCCGGTGGTCGCGGCGATTGAACCCTGTTATACGACGGTTGCCCTGCGGGACGACGCCAACGGTCAGATGGCGCCGGAAGCGGCGGTTGTTTTGATGCGAATGCTGGCGGACAACGGCGTGATTGCCTTTGGCCCCGGCGCCGGAACCGGCGCCGGTGTAAAGGAAACACTGCTCTCACTGATTGCCGTTTCGGGTTTGAAGCTGGTAATCGACGCCGATGGGCTGAATGTGCTTGCATCCTGCGGCGGTTCCGGCGGCTGGCTGGCGAAGAAAAAGGCCGATGTCATTTTGACGCCGCATCCGGGCGAAATGAGACGGCTCTGGCAAAGTGCCTTTCGTAAGCCGATGCCGGAAAATCGGGAAGAGTGTGCTGCACAGTTTGCATCAAAAACAAAAAGCATTGTAGTTTTAAAAGGCGCCGGTACGGTCGTCGCCGACGGCGAAAAAGTTTATGTCAATGATACCGGCAATCCCGGCATGGCGACGGCCGGCAGCGGCGATGTATTAACGGGTGTCATTGCGGCTTTAATAGGGCAGGAGCTGTCTTTGTTCGATGCGGCGGTGCTGGGTGTGCATGTTCACGGACTGGCGGGCGATGCCGCCGCAAAAATACACGGACAGGTCAGCATGATTGCCGCCGATATTATTACACATCTGGGGCATGCCTTTATTCAGGCGACCGAGTAACTGCACGGCGGGCGAACCGTGCCGCTGAAACTCCGCCAAACGCCTTCATCAGTTCGGAGATAAAGACAAGACAATGCGTCAATTGTCTGTTCTTCGTCCGGTAATATTTCGTGTTTCAGATAAGAAATGAACCGCCTAAATTCCGAATCGTAAAAATACCGATATACATTTTTGTCAACCGGACTTTTATACTCTATATTTTATGTGAAGAAATAGACAAGGAAACCTTGTCAGCATCATCGCTATGACCGACAAAGATCAAGGTGTAACGAGGATAACCGTGATGGTTCAGAAACCGACAGTGGTACATGTCACACATGAAGCGACGGGAAAAATCGGGGGGATTGGGGCCGTCCTGGAGGGGATGTTCACCAGCCCTGCCTACAACGATGAGGTTGCCAGGACAATCCTGGTCAGCCCCCTGTTTTCGACGGAAGGCGGTATTTCCGGCCGGCTTGGCCCCGGCGGGGAGGTTTTATACTCATCGCTGGACGGGCTGATTCGGAGCAGCTATGTCTCCGGTTTCCGGCGGATTGAAGATGCCTTTAATGTAGAGATTATCTATGGCCGAAGGCGGTTCACGGACCCCATGAACGGGATTACCAGCCAGCCGGAAATCCTGCTGATCGACGTGTCGCGTATGGAAAAAGGGCCGATTGATCATTTCAAGGGCGAGATATTCAGGGAATTCGGCATCCGCAGCGACCGGTATGAGCATTTCTGGGATTACGAGCAATGGGTTCGTCTGGCGCTGCCCGCCATCGAAGCCCTCAAGACGATCGGGGCGGCCGAACAGGACAAGCCGACCATTGTCGTGGCCCACGAATTTATGGGTATGCCGACGGCGCTGGGGGCGATTCTGGACCCCTACGATTTCAAGACGGTGTTTTATGCCCACGAAGTGGCCCCCATGCGGAGGATTGTGGAAGAACATCCCGGCCATGACACGATGTTTTACAATGTTATCAGAAAGGCGCATCAGCGCGATCTTTATGTCAATGAGGTGTTCGGCGATCAAAGTTATTTCTTCAAGTATGCGCTGGTGAATGCCGCCCGGTACTGCGACAATATTTTGGCGGTGGGCGATTGTGTGGTGGATGAATTAAAGTTTCTGGCGCCGGAGTTTGGAACGGCGGATATCGATTTGACCTACAACGGCATTCCGGCCTATGCTATCACGGTGGCCGAAAAACACGAATCACGGGAAAAATTGCGTCAGTATTGCCGGAACCTGCTGGGGTGGAAGCCGGACTTTATTTTTACGCATGTAACCCGGTTGGTGATGAGCAAAGGCCTGTGGCGCGATCTGCGGGTGCTCGAACACATGGATCGGGAGTTTGACGCCTTGGGACGGACGGGGGTTCTTCTGGTTTTGAGCACGGAAACCCATCGCCGCCGCCAGCAGGATATCTGCCGGATGGAAGCGGCGTATAACTGGCCGGTGGCGCATCGGGAAGGAATGCCCGATCTGTCCGGCGGCGAAGCGGCCTATTATGTCGGCGTCCAGGAATTCAATGCCCGAAGCCGCAACATCAAAGTCGTATTCATCAACCAGTTTGGATTTGATCAGCAGTCATGCGGCAATCGGATGCCGTCCGATATGCAGTTTATGGATATCCGAAAGGGCAGCGATGTTGAATTCGGCCAGAGTATTTATGAGCCGTTCGGCATAGCGCAGCTTGAGCCGCTGACATTTGGCGGCATCTGTGTGCTCACCAATGTCTGCGGGTGTGCGGGTTTTGCAAAGGCCGTCGCGGGAAGTGAAATAATCCCCAATGTCATTTTTGTGGACTATACGGAATTGAACGGCGATGCA
>JAKEGM010000037.1 GCA_022615575.1 Planctomycetales bacterium | reverse complement strand
TGCAAAGGCACGTCCAGGCGGAAATTATCAGCGGTCACTCGACTTGCTGCAGAAAGCCAAACAGGCCTGGCCTCCTACCCAGACCAAATCATCCCTGATGCTCGGCCTGGGCGAAACGGACCAGCAGGTGCTGGCGGTCTTAAATGACCTTCGGGCTGTCGGCTGCGAACGGCTGGCACTGGGGCAGTATCTAAAGCCCGATAAAAACTCGCTGGACGTGGTTGAATACATCCGGCCGGAGAAATTTGATGAATGGGCACAGCAAGCCAAACAATTAGGGTTTTCCTGGGTGCAAAGCTCGCCCTTTACCCGCAGTTCCTACCACGCCGAAGAAAAATAGTCCTCAGTCTCCAGTCTTCAGTCTTCAGAATAGCAAGTTTTTTAGTGTTTTTATGAGGGAATCGGATTGCGTTATTTCAACCTTTTCGGTATATTTTCGACATGAGGAACTATACAGAACTTAAAGCATTTCAATCATCGGACGCGATTGTTTTATTGATTTACAGGACTACTGAGAACTTTCCAAAGCAGGAGATGTTCGGCTTAACCAATCAGTTGCGTCGTGCGGCTGTTTCCACGGTTTCCAATATTGTTGAGGGCGCATCAAGGTATTCGGAGGTGGATTTTTTACGTTTTCTGGATATGGCGTATGGTTCTGCGTGTGAAGTTGAGTATCAAGTGTCTCTTGCTTATCGGCTGGGCTATATTGAAAAATCTCAGTATGAAATGTTGAAAGAAAAATGTTCCGAGGCGGCTAAAGTACTAAACGGCCTGATCCGCTCATTACGGAATAAAAAACCCTGAAGACTGAGGACTGGGGACTGAAGACTTATCCACTTATTATCGGCCCAACCCTCATAATTAATTTGCATTCCATTTGTCCCCACCTCGATTGAATCGTATCTTTTATATGGAACGATTGACCAAACGTCTGTTTGGGGGGATATAATTATGTTCACCGGAAAAAATGTGTCTAAAAAAAACAAGGGTATTGCCCTGCTGATTGCGCTGATTTTTGTCGCGGTTTTCTCGGCGCTGTCGGTGGCGATGTTCGCAATGTCATCCAGCAATACGCTGGTGGCAAGCAACCTCCACCGGGTCAACGAAGCCCGCTCCAGCACGGAGTCCGGTCTGGAAACGATGCGTTACTATCTGGCCAAGGTCGAAATTCCCTGGAACACACCTCAAGGTCTTTGGTTTGAGACATTGAAAAACCAACTGCTGGGCAGCGGATTCATACCTGCTGGATTCAACGCGATCTGGGATGCGGACACCGGAATTCTCTCCATTGGGGAAAGTTCTCCTATTGCTTTAAGTTCAGACGGCAGTAAAACATTTTGGGCACAGATTTCTGAAAACGCAGGCAGTGTACAGCTTCGTGTTACGGGCAATGCCGGCAGCATCAACCGTAGGATTCAAGGTCGTTTTAATTACGGTGAAAAACCCGAACCTTTTTCGGTGTTCGACTTTGGCGTTGCTACCAAAGGCCCTCTGAGTTTAGCAGGAAACATTTTGTTGTCGGGTGTGAATATCTCCGTGGAGTCCGACGTGTACATTGAGAGCATGAGTCAGAACCAGGCCCTTGAAATCATCGGCAACTCGCAGATCGCCGGCGATGTCAAAATTGTTAATCCTGACGGGACCGTTACCCTTCAGGGCGGACAAGCCGGCATTGGGGGTGAAACCGGGGCGGCGGCCATTGAAAACCATGTAACCGTTGGCGCACCTCAAACCCTGTTCCCCGTCCCTGATGCCAGCCACTTTGAACAGTTTGTCAATGGGGTAACGATCGACAGCAGTAACATTGCCGGCTACGGTTCCAACGCAACGCTTGAAAATGTTCGCATTGCCGCCAGGACAAATCCCACGTTTGGCGGCAACTGCACCATCAACGGGGTGCTGTTCATCGAGCAACCCAACACAGTAACCTTCACTGGTAATGCGAACATTACCGGTGTGATTGTCGGTGACGGAGATTATACGGACAATTCCGGAACCAATAAACTGGATTTTCAGGGAACCGTCAGCAGCACCAGTGTGACAGTTCTGCCCCAGACCGAACAGTTTGCCGGTCTGCATGACGAGACGGGAACGTTTGTGATGGCTCCCGGCTTTGAGGTTTCGTTCGGCGGAAACTTCGGCACATTAAACGGGTGTATTGCCGCCAACGGAGTGGATTTTTATGGCAATGCCGGTGGCACTATCGGCGGCTCGGTTTTGAACTATTCCGATGAACCCATGACGTTGAGCGGTAACAGTGACCTGCGTTTTAACCGAACCGGCAATACTGGGATTCCTGCGGGCTTTGATACCGTATTGAATATAGAGCTCAGATATGATCCCAGCGCCTACGACGAAGTGCTGTAAAAGAGGGATGAACAACCGGATAGGCCGGACAATGACGCCCTTTTAATAAAACGCATACCGGACCTGGCCGTACAGAGATATGTGCTTGTCTTATGCCTCTGTACGGCTTTCTTTTGGACGGTTTAACTGACGGATCACATCCATCAAGGCCTGTGTTCCGTCTTTGCCGCGGCCCTGTTCGGATAATTTTTCAAGCAGTTCCATCGCCAATTTTGTTCCCGGCAGTGGTTGACTGATTTTCTTTGCAAAATCCATCACCAGCCGCAGATCTTTGATCTGCAAATCCACCCGGAACGCCGGTTTCATATCCCCGGCGAGGATTTTGGCACCCAGCACCTTCAGTGAATGGCTGTAAGCCGCCCCCCCGCAGGTAACATCATAGGTTGTTTGCATATCCAGCCCGGCTTTTTCGGCAAAGCAAAGCCCTTCGGCGATGCTCATAATCGTGTGAATCACCATGACCTGATTGGCTAATTTTGTCATTTGCCCATAGCCGACCGGTCCGCAGTAAGTTACTGTCTTGCCCATCGTCTCCAGAATCGGACGCACCTTCTCAAAAGTTTCCTTTGAGCCGCCGACCATAATGGACAGTCTGGCTTCAATCGCTCCGATTTGGCCGCCGGAGACGGGGGCATCCAGCAGTTGAACGCCCTTCTTCTTCAGCGCGGCCGCCATTTCCTGGGTCGCTTCCGGGCTGATGGTGGACATATCGATGCAGACGGCTCCCTTGCGGGCGGTTTCAATCACGCCGTGTTCGCCCAGCAGCACCTTTTCCACATCCGGCGTATCGGTAACGCACGTTATCACCACATCGGCATTCCGGGCGGCCTGGGCGGGCGTATCGGCCCATGCCGCGCCGGCCTCAAGAATCGCCTGTGCTTTGGATTTTGTGCGTGTATGCACAGTAAGAGGGTATCCGCTTTTCAGCAGATTCTGCGCCATCGGCGCCCCCATAATGCCCATCCCGATAAATGCGATTTTTTCCTTCATTCACCTTCCTGCCCAACAACCGGTTCTTCTTTTCGGGTTGCCAGTTTTTCGTAAATAACAAAAGACAGCCCAATCAGAAGAAAAAAAGGGAGAAACACCATGAACATTAAAAGATAAATGACTCGCACAATAACCTTCGTGTCCGAGGCCCATGTTTTACGCCATAGTTTGCCGATCATCCCAAATCTGAAACGAACGTCAACAAACGGCATATAGGACGCCAGGGGATTGATTGGCTCATTGGAGTCGCAGTGGGGACAGTAATTATCCAGCGGATGGCACGGTTCCAGGCAGTTTGGACACACCGGCACGGCATCGTCCGCGATTGCTGCATTCTGTTCTATGTCCGCATTGTCCTGCGTCATATCTTCCATTAAAGTCCTCCGCTGACGGCCTAAATTAAAAAGCACCCATCAAAATAACAGATTTTTTCCACACTGTCATTTTGTCTTTTGATGTTTGATTTTTAATCTCCCTACCGTGCAAGACCCAGACGGCGGAGTGTGGCACGCGCCCATTTGGCAGAGCGAATCTGTGTCCACAGCAGCAGCCACACCGCAACCAGCCATAACCCGCAAAAGCGAAGATACAGCATCACCTTCCAGAGAACGACACCGTCGGCCCTGCACCAGCCGCCGCACAGCAACTCACCCGGCAGCCAGACCGCTCCAAGCATCGCTTTGGGCAAAATAACCTGCCAGGGAATCAGCATCACCAGCAAAAGCAGCGAGATAAAAAACGCCCGCACACTGTGGTTAATGCCGCCCAGCCGCCCTGCCAGCGAAATTTTGACACACATCAGAAGCGACAGGGAGTAAAGAATCGCTCCGGCCAGAATCACAAAATTGCACACCGCAACCAGGCCTTTGGCAAACCGGCAGGAAATATGAAACAAGGCAATTTTCTCTTTCAGCCCGACCTTCCCTGATTTTTCTACCTGCTCCTGCGCAGGGACAGAGGCCGTTGTTTGAGGGTCTTCCGGTTTTGTCGGACCGGCCGACTCAACCTTATCCGCCGGCGGCTGGACGGCCTGGGCCGCTTGAGAATCGACGGCCGCAGGTTCAACCTGTCCGACTTTATCCATGGTCGCGGCTAAAAACACGGGGGTACACACCCCTTTTGCGCATTTTCCGGCCGCCGCCGACTCGATTTTACACGGATTGCACACATTCTTGGCTATCAGACCAAAATGGTTCAGCCAAAAGACAATCTGACAGAATATCAATCCAATCAGAATCAGCGTAAAGAAGACATTTTTCATGGACTGGCAGGCGCTGACGGCCTCCAGCGCATCCGTGGTTTCAATCAAATTCTGGGGTCTTGCCGAACCATTTTCCATTTTCATACTCCCTTTAACGGATTGGTTTTATTTGCTTTATGGAGCGCATCATACGGTACAGCAACAGTTTTTTCAATCTTTTTTTGCCTCTGCCCACTCAAAACATCTCTCCAAACACCCGATTGGTTTGCAGCGTATTTTCTACAGGTTACAGAGAAATTGTGTAAAAACAAAAGGGTTAGAATGGAAAATAACCGAGCTTGCGGAGCGAAAGTGTGTGCCATGCCAGGGCGGAACGGAACCGCCGGCCGAACATCTAAAGCAGCTTTCGAACGGCTGGCACATCCTCGAAGAACGCCGCCCGAAAAAGGGCTTTACATTCAAAAATTTCGCCGATGTGCTGCATCGACCGGTCTTTAATCAGGCAATCACCACGCCCTTTTTGAGGATGATATTGGCATAGAGGGCTGATTCGCTGGTGGCAATGACCGCATAGGCCTTTTTAGCCCGTTCATAAAACGCAAACCGTTCAACGAATTCAAAGTCGTCGAATTTCTCGCCGCTGGCCTTCAGGATTTTGCGGTAGTCGTCCCAGATCGGCGTTTTGACTTTGTCGCCCGGAACGACCTGCATCAGGGCAACCGGTTTGGGGACATAAATATCCAACGGAAACAACCGTAAAATCGCCCCCAGTACAGGGGGCACGCCGTGTCCATCCATTCGGATCAATTGGCCGGATACCGTCTGGCGGGCAATCGAGGCGGCCGGAAAATTCCCATCAGCAATCACCAACTCATCTCCATGCCCCATTTCCATCAAAACCTTCAGCAGTTCCGGGCTTAGAATGCTTGGGATATTTTTGAGCATTGTTTTTAATCCTCTCACTCATTGACCGATTATTCAATCAATACTTATGGCCGTGTACGTTCGATGTCCGGAATCCAAAAATGGCGATAACCACAAAACAAATCAGCGGCAGCACAAACGAAGCCCGCGTGCTCGACAGCGTCATAAAGCCCAAATTCCACGCGTCCATATCCATGATCCACCCCTGCAGATACGGCATGGCCGCTCCGCCGCCGATAGCCATAATCAGCCCGGCCGCGCCCAGCTTGGCATCGTCGCCCAACTTTTTAAGAGCAATACCGTAAATCGTCGGGAACATCAGCGACATACAGGCGGAAACGCCAATCAGGCAGTACAAGCCGACCATGCCTTTGACGAAGATTGTTCCGGCCGTCAGGCCAAATCCACCCAGCGCCAGGGTTAGCAGCAGACCGCCGGGACTGAAATATTTCAGCAGAAACGTGCAGATAAAACGGCTGCTGACAAAGATGGCCATGGCTACCATGTTCCACATCTGAGCGGTTGTTTTTGCCATTCCGAGTTCATTTTCGGCGTACTGAATGATGAAGGTCCAGCACGTAATCTGAGCGCCGACATAAAAGGTCTGAGCAACCACGCCCTCGACATATTTTTTGTTGCGCCAGAGCCGTAAAAGCGTCTGCCCCAAGTCGAGCGAGGTATGCTCTTCGCCCTTGCTGCGCGGAAGCCGTGCCACAAGAAACACAAAGAACATCGCCAAAACCACCAACCCCAGCAGCAAGTAAGGCCAGACAATGATATCCAGGTCGTGCTTGCACATGGCAGCAAACTGATCGGGAGCAGTTTCCCGCAGGACGCGGCGGCCCGCCTCATCGGTTTTATCAAGGCGGGCAAGGATGATGTTTTTTGTAACCAGCATCCCGACCAAAGACCCCATCGGGTTAAACGACTGGGCGAAGTTAAGCCGGCGGGTCGCCGTTTCTTCCGGACCCATCGCAAGAATATAGGGATTGGCGCTGGTTTCCAGAAACGACAGACCGCAGGTCATCACAAAATAGGACAGCAGAAAGGCCCAAAACGCCATCATCCAGCCGGAAGGAATGAACATCAGGCAGCCGGCCGCATAGAGTGCAAGCCCCAATAGAATCCCGGTCTTGTAACTGAAGCGTTTGATAAACAGCGCCGCTGGAAACGCCATGACGCAATAGCCGCCATAGAAAGCCGTTTGCACCAGCGCACTTTCGGAATTGCTGATCAGCAGGATATTCTTGAAGGCCGCCACCATCGGGTTTGTAATATCGTTGGCAAATCCCCACAGCGAAAACAGGAATGTAACCAGGATAAAGGACCACAGGATACCGTGCGGAATAACCCTCGGCTTCGGAGTAGCCTCAACCTTGGAAGCATGTGCTTCTGCCATAGCAGTCACCTTTCAAAAAATTCCTTGTTTCGATAACCTTCACACCCCTCGCATAAATGTGGAGCAGTTTAACACATCTGCGGCTGAGAGCAACTAAAAAAATTCGCCCGTTTTTGCCTTAAAATGCCCTTAAAAGCCGCGAAGATGGGTACTGGTTCGCCGCTGGAGGCCGGGCTTCGGCCGGCGCTTGAGGACGACATACTCGATGCCGTTCCGGCGGCAGAATTCGCGTTTGGCCGGCTGGTCGCCGTCCTCGTTGACCACGTAAAAATCCGGCCGGATTCGACGAATTTCCGGTTCGGCATCCAGCCAGCCGTGACCCGTTGAAACAAGCGCCTGCCGCACAAAACGAATCGCTCCGGCCATATACCGCCGCTCGGCCTGACTGAACATGGGATGGCCGACGCCTTTGAGAAGTTCGATATTTTTGTCGTGCCCCACCACCACATACACGTCGCCGTACTGGGACGCCTCCTCCAGAAACCGCACATGCCCGGAGTGAAACCAGTCAAAACAGCCGGTTACGATTGCTTTCTTTGCCAAAGACGGTCCCGGCGGCGTATTTTCCGGAAAACCCATGAGCTGTTCATTTTTGATTCGACAACAGGAAATATGCTGCTTATCCGCATACACCGAACATTCAGGTATGTTCTCTGACGCCTGCAAATACCATCCCTCCACGGACCCGCCGACAAGGTTGGAGACGTTTTCCAGTTCGGACACATCGCTAATCACATGGACCTGCTCGACATACCGCACCGCCCCAAGACAGTACTGCCGTTCCGCCAAAGGAAATTTCGGCGCCGCCCCATAAAGTGATTCCGTCAATGCATCATCAAACAACAAAAGATGGAGTTCGCCCGCCCGCGATGCCTCCTGCAGGAAGCGAATCTGTCTTGAACTCAGATTGTCAAAACACCCGCAGGTGATAATAACCGTGCCCGTCATTTTCGTGCCGTCCTTACCTTGATTTGAAACGCCCCCGGCACCTTTCGCTCAGACGCCACATAGAGGTATCCGCCCCCGCAGCCGGAATACATCGCCCCCGCATACGCGGACTGATAATACTCCAGCAAAGGCATCAAATCCTTTGGCAGCGACGGATGCTCCACAATATCCGGCATCAGTATTTGCCAGGCCTTCATGCACGCATTAAACGACGCTCCCAGCATCGCCAAATCCATATTGATGATGGCATCAAAGCAATCCCTGCCGGACTGCCCCAGCCGCTGCACCCACTCCGCCGTCAGGTTCTGCCTGCCCAGGGGACTGTAGCTATCCGGCCGGGTGTTGACCGGCAGAATATATAAATGCGTTTGCAGCCATTGGGCAATATCCGGGTCGTTGATTGATTCGATATGCCGCGGGAAAATCCCGCCCTCATACCCATAATCATAATCCAGGCGGCTGATTCCGGGATAAATAATCCCAATCATATCCTGCGAACCGGACGGATCGGCTTTGTCTTTATTTTCCGTTTCGTACAAAATCCGGACCAGTTTCTCCGGCTTTTCGTCCGGCAGCTTGCCGCCCCACAACTCCATCGCGACAGAGCGCGTACTGCCGCAGATGCCCGCACGATCCATCCATCGGAACTGCGGCTGGACAGCCACAACCACCATCGACCCCGGCGGCGTCGGATTGTGCTTGGACACAAACGGCTGGTCAATCCATCCACCCGCCAGCGCCAGTCGATACTGAATCTTCCCGATAATCCTGGATATGTTGTTGACAGGCTTACTCACCGCTCGTTTCCTGAATTAAATTTTGAATCAGCAATCGCACATGCGCTATTTCCCCGCGGTATCGGGGCTGCTGTTTTCGACGGGAATCGGTACCGGCGTAAGATTTTTCCCACGAATCTCAAACACACTGGCAATCTCGCTGACTTTTTTGGAGGGCAGTGTAATTTCCAGCCCTTTATCCGTCTGCTGCCAGACCAGTTTTTTATTATATCCCAGGAGTTTGACGTATTTGATTTCGTTGGGAACAGCCAGAGAACAAATCGTTAATTTTCCTTCGGCAGGCCAGCCAAGCGCGATAGCGTAGAGCTTTCCTTTTTTGGTGGTAAAACGGATGTCGTGAGCTGTCAGGGCAAAAGAGCCATCGAAATGGCCGCCCTTGAGTACCGTCGGCCCTTCGCCGCAGGTTAGCCATGGACGGGTTGCATAAATGGCCTCGCCGTTGACGGCCATCCACTGCCCCAGGGTTTCCAGCGTATTTTTGACATCCTCGGCAATGGAACCGTCCGGCCGTAATTCGACATTCAGCAGCAGATTGCCGTTTTTGCTTACGATATCCGCCAAGGCACGAATGACCCAGTCGGCGCCGCGGGGCTTCCAGTTGCGGTTGCAGTACCAGTCGCCGATAGACGTGTCGGTCTGCCAGACATAGGGCTGGATATCGGTCAGACCGCCTCGTTCAACATCGGGCACACAGGCCTCCTGGACGAACTGGTTGTTCTCCGTGTTTGGATGGAGGCCATGGCCCTTGCAGGTGTACACGGCTTCCAGACGGCCTTTGTGGGCCTGCATGTTGTGATTGTAGAAATCGGCCAAAACCTGCCGCCCGAACAGGCCGAAGGGCAGACCGCCATCGGAATACAGCAGGTCGGGCTTGTAATCCGCCAGCAGGCCGTTGATGCGCTGTGCCCATTCGGCGTGCCAAACCGGATTGGTCGTGTACCAGCCGGTGTCGTCCGGCTGGGCCTTGGCATGATAAAGGTCGGCAAATTCGGGATTGGCACCGTCATAGGGTACGCCGGCTTGGGGACCTTCTTTATCGGCACCGCGGCTGGTCTGAAACCATGTGTAACTGGCGGCCAGATGCTCGGAGACACCGAACCGGAGTGCATACTTCTTTGCGGCTTTCTGCCATTCGCCGACGACATCACGTTTCGGCCCCATGTTGACGGCATTCCACCGGTGGAACTTGTCATTCCAGAGCGAAAAGTTGTCGTGATGCACCCCCATGCTGACAAAGTACTTTGCGCCAGCTTTCTTGTAAAGCGACATAAGCCGGTCGGGATCCCATTTTTCGGCTTTCCACAGCGGGATAATATCCTTGTAGCCAAACTCCGAGGGGTGGCCATAGTTGGCAAGGTGGTATTTGTTTTGTTCATGATTTTCAATATACATCCTGCGCGCATACCAGTCGCCGGTCATCGGTACCGCCTGCGGACCCCAATGCGCCCAGATGCCGAATTTGGCATCGCGGAACCACTCGGGGCATTGGTACTGTTTGAGCGATTCCCAATCCGGCCCAAACGGTCCGTTCGCGGCCAGCTGGTTTTGCTCGGCCGACGCCATCGCGCATACGGCGATCATCGCTAAAACCATAAATGCTTTTTTCATAATGGTTTCTCCTGTTCTGATTTCCATCCCAATCGAAAAAACATGCTTTTTGTCAATACCTCGCGTCTGGCTAACTTACGGTTCGTTTACCGGCCTTGCGGTCATAGTACTGCCGCTCGATCCAGTCATAGGTTTTCTTCAAGCCCTTCTTGAACGGCGTATCCGGCTCCCATCTCAGTACCTGTTTGATGAACGTGTTGTCGCTGTTGCGGCCGGCCACACCCTGCGGGGCATCCATATCATAGCGGCGTTTGAGCTTGATGCCGCCAATCTGTTCGGCATACGAAACCAGGTCATTGACGGCAATCAGCTCGTTGGACCCCAGGTTAATCGGCACAGCAATCAAGTCCTTGCAATGCATAATTATATCGATCCCGTTAACGCAATCGTCAATATACATAAAGCTGCGCGTTTGCCGGCCGCTGCCCCAGATGGTGATTTCATGCCGGCCGCTGTCCTTGGCTTCGATGACCTTGCGGCAAATGGCCGCCGGGGCCTTCTCACGTCCACCATCCCATGTGCCGAACGGCCCGTAGACATTATGGAATCGGGCAATGGCGGT
Organism: Planctomycetales bacterium; assembly: GCA_022615575.1. GTDB lineage: Bacteria > Planctomycetota > Phycisphaerae > Sedimentisphaerales > Anaerohalosphaeraceae > 4572-13. Next base: position 23,979 of record JAKEGM010000037.1, on the reverse strand, counting down.
CTTCATGCCCCGCTCCGCCCAGTATTCCTGGCAGAACATCTCTGAAATGAGCTTTTCCCAGCCGTAGCCGCGTTCGGCCATCGCCGGATAGGCATCCGATTCCTTCAGCGCCCGCACGTGCGGATCCTTCTGCAGTTCAACATTGTACGCACAGGCCGACGACGAAAAGAAATACCGCTCGGCACCGGCGCAATACGCCGCCTCAATCATGTGCGTATTAATCAGCACACTCCGAAGGCATTCCACGCGGAACCGCTCGATAAAGCCCATGCCGCCCATATCCGCCGCCAGATTATAGACCTCTTTGGCCCCCTTGCAGGCCTCGATAGCACATTGCTTCTCACTCAAATCCATGCACAAACTTTCGACGCCCGGCGTAATCTGGTACCATTGGGGCAGGGGTTTCTTATCTATCGCCCGAATCCGCCTGAATCCCTGCTCATGAAAATACTTTGCCAGCGCCCCGGCGATAAAGCCGCCCGCCCCACCGATAACAATCAAATCGTCCTTGCCGAGCACATCGGCCGCTTTAAGATTCTTTTTTGTTTGTGCCGTCTTCTTTGCCATTGTATAACCTTCCCATGCCTGTAAAATATTGCTTTTGCATTTCAATCAGAAGTCATTATAATTTCATTATATTGATTCAAAATAGCGAATATTGCCCAAACCATGCCAATTTTTGACTTTTTATAAAAGAAAAGATGAAACCGACAATCGAACCTGAGTTCTTTTCCAAGCAGGTGGCCCAGGCCCGGCGGTTCTATATGGAAGCGGGCGCCGAGAAAAATACCCCGCTGAAGGTCGTTTGCGGCGGCTGCGAACAGACCCGCCCCGACTTTAAGATCGACCGAAAGGATTTTCCGTATTACTCCATCGAGTTCGTTGCCAAAGGCCGGGGGGCTGCCGTTCTGGGCGGCCAATTGTTTGAACTAAGCCCCGGCACCGTCTTTTCCTACGGCCCGCGCATCAGCCAGGTCATTACCGCCGACCCAAAGCAGGCGATGACCAAATACTTCATCGATTTTATCGGCAGCAAAGCCAGGACGATGCTCACAAAATATATCGCTCCGGTTGGAACCGCTGTCCGCGTCAGCCGCCCCGACGAAATCGCCCGCATCCTCGACGACCTCATCCTCCGCGGCTGTTCCGACAGCCCCTTCAAATCCATGATGTGCGCCGCCCTCTTAGAGTACTTGTTTTACCGCATCGCCGAAACCATCGTCACCGACCGGACCCAGCCCAGCCGCGCCATGGCGACCTGGCAGGTATGCCGGCGGCACATCAGCGACAACTTTGCTGCGCTCCATTCGCTGGCCGAAATAGCCGATGCCTGCGCGATTGACGGCGCCTATCTGTGCCGCCTCTTTAAGCGGTTCGATACGCAAAGCCCCTACCAATACCTGATGACGCTTAAGATGGCCAATGCCGCCGAACAACTTCGCAAGACCGACCGGCTGGTTAAGGAAATCGCCTTCGATTTGGGTTTTGATGATCCCTTTCACTTCTGCCGGGCGTTCAAAAAGGTCTTCGGCGTCTCGCCGCAAACCTTCAGGAATCTGCGATAAGATGTTCAGGAATGATACGCTGCCGGATCGGTCAGGCCCGCTTCGGCAAAGCCCTTGAGCCGCAGTCGGCAGGAGTCGCAGTGGCCGCAGGGGCGTCCCTGCTCATCGGGGTCATAACAGCTATGGGTCAGAGAATAATCAACACCCAAGGCGATTCCCTTTTGAATAATTTGGGCCTTGGACAGTTTGATAACAGGCGTGTGGATTGTATATTTGCCTTTTCCTTCGACCGCTGCTGCTGTAGCTAAGTTGGCCATTTTTTCAAACGCTTCGATATACTCGGGACGGCAGTCGGGATAACCGCTGTAGTCGGTCGCATTGACGCCGATAAAAATATCCCACGCCCCCAGCACCTCCGCCCACGCCAGGGCATAACTTAGAAAAATTGTATTTCGAGCGGGCACATACGTAATCGGGATAACACTCCGTAAATCCAGCCGGTCTTTAGGTACATCGAGGGCCGCGTCGGTCAGGGCTGACCCCCCCATGGCTGCCAAGTCAATATCTACGAGGCGATGTCCGGCCGCCCCCATCGATAAGGCCACCCGGCAGGCACAGGTAATCTCGTGAGCATGGCGCTGGCCGTAGCGAAAGGTCATCGCATAGCAATCAAACCCCTCGGTTTTGGCGATGGCCAGCGTTGTCGCCGAATCCAGTCCCCCGCTGAGCAGTACAACGGCTTTTTTAGACGGACTTTTCATTTGGTTCCTTGCAAAACTTCTTTTTTTTGCTACAATAGTGCGCTAAAGTATAGCAAAACTACTCAAAAGGACAAGTTGAATGGCCAAAAAACAGCGATTGGACATGTTTGACAACCCTCGACCGAAACGAGATTATACCATCACAATCCGCTGTCCGGAATTCACCAGCGTGTGTCCTAAAACAGGCCAGCCGGACTTCGGGACGATTGTCATTGAGTATATACCGGATAAGCTATGTGTTGAATTGAAGAGTTTGAAATTCTACCTTCAACGTTTTCGCAACAAGGGCATTTTTTACGAATCCCTGACCAATGAAATCCTGGACGACCTGACCGCCGCCGTCAAGCCCCGCTGGATGCGGGTTACTTCGCAATTTACCCCCCGCGGCGGAATTACGACGGATATTTGTGCCGAATACAAAGCCGAAGAAGGACCTTTTTAGGAGAGGTATCATGTCGATTCAGCTGCATTGCGAAGCATGCAAAAAGAAGATTAAAGCCCCGGACACCGCCGGCGGCAAATGGGGGAATTGTCCCTTCTGCAAACATCGCTGCTATATCCCGCTTCCTAAAAGCGATGACGAACCCGAACTGAAACTGGCCCCCATCGACCCCAGCGATGAAACCAGTTTCGACCAACTGATGCGGGAAACAAAAACGCTGACGCAGACCCTGCTGCAGCAAAACGCGGTGATTGAGGAACCGAGCGGTTCGGAAGGCAGTACCCGTACCGCACAAGAAAAAGAGATTATTAAACAGTGCATTCTCTACCTGCGGCAAATGGCCGACGGCGAACTGGGACCGGCAGCCAGCACGCTGTCTGACCTGAAGAAAAACAAGAAAATCGCCTTGCGGCTTCTTTCTTCGATGGCACGAACCGAACGGCCGGAGCCGGAGCTGGCGGACCTGTCAAACGCCGTCCTGCAGGGCCTGATTCGCGACGCTTCCGCCAAACTCAGTTAAGGACCGCTTTTTCGCCTTAGGAAAATTCTTCTATGGAATTAACGTGGCCTGTTTACGGCCTGCTCTGGTGTGCCGCTTTTCTTGCGGGGTTTGTCGATTCAATTGCAGGCGGGGGAGGTATTATTACGCTGCCGGTACTGCTGGCCTGCGGCTTTGATCCGCATCTGGCGCTCGGCACCAACAAGCTGCAAGCCAGTTTCGGGTCCTGCACCGCAGCGGTTCATTATGCCCATAAAGGGCTTTCCGATTTCCGGCGCACGCTGCTGGGCATCCTCTTTACGGCCATCGGCGCATTGGTCGGCACTGCCGCTATTCAGCAAATTGACGCGGCCTTTTTAGTCAAACTGATTCCCATTTTTCTGACGGTCCTTTTTTTCTACCTGCTGTTTTCACCTGACATTGGCCGGCTTGATCGGCACCCGGTTATTGCCGCATCGACTTTTTATGCAATCTTCGGGCTCGGACTCGGTTTTTACGATGGCTTTTTCGGCCCGGGGACAGGGTCTTTCTGGATGCTGGTATTTGTTGTCTTTTTAGGACAGAACCTCAAAGCGGCAACCGCTCACACCAAAATCATGAATGCCGCCAGCAACCTGATATCTTTAGCGGTGTTCCTGGTTCTCGGAAATGTGCTTATACTCCCCGGCCTGCTCATGGGCAGCGGCCAGCTTCTGGGGGCGGCTTTGGGGTCCCATGTTGTGATTCACCGGGGAACCGGATTCGTCCGCTTTTTTTTCCTGAGTGTCGTGGCCCTGACGATCGCACGATTGATTTACTCGACCTATTTTTCTTAGACGGTCCATGTCGCCGACGACAGCGGTAATATAAGTTGCCATGCAGCCGATGGGACGGTATAATTGTGCCGTTCTGTTTTTAACCCTGTTGAGAAGCGCCTTTTAAAGAAAAAATGGTATGAACATCCGGCGAAAAACAAAAACGGTTGCTGTCGGTCCCCTGCGGCTCGGATACGGATACCCGGTCGTCGTACAGACGATGACCAAGGTCTTTACGACGGATGTCAATGCGTGTATCCGGCAGATCCGGCAGCTCGAAAAGGCCGGCTGCGGATTGGTGCGCATTGCTGTGCCAACCCGTGCCGATACGGAGGCGCTGGCCAAAATCATCGCAAAAACCTCCATGCCGATTGCGGCCGATATCCATTTTTCAGCCGACCGCGCCATTGAAGCCATCGAAGCGGGAGCCGCCAAAATCCGGCTCAATCCCGGCAATATCAAGGACAAAAAAGACATCCGGCGGATTATTGACTGTGCCAAGGCGCACAAAACCGCAATCCGCATCGGCGTCAACGAGGCCAGCATCCGCAATCTCAAGCAGGATGTCCCGCCAGCCAAACGCACCGCCCTGATGCTCAAGGAAATGAAGACCTATATTCGGCTGTTTGAAGCCGCCGGGTTTGACAATCTGGTTCTCAGCGCCAAAAGCGCCGATACGATTCGAACCATCGAAATTAATCGGGCAATTGCCGCAGCATTTGAATACCCCATTCATATCGGCCTGACCCATGCGGGCCTGCCCGAGGACGCCGTTATCCCCTCTTCGGTCGCCATCGGAACACTTCTGGCCGAAGGTATCGGCGATACCATCCGCGTCAGCATCGCAGGCGATCCCGTGCAGGAAATCCGAATCGGGCGGGCCATTCTGCAATCGCTGGGCCTGGACCACAAGCAGGACCCCCAGCTGGTGGTCTGTCCCACCTGCGGACGGTGCCGGATTGATGTGGTAAAACTTGCGGCGAAGGTTAAACATCTGCTGAAAGATGTGCATAAGCCCCTGCATGTCGCCGTCATGGGGTGCATCGTCAACGGCCCCGGCGAAGCGGCCGACGCCGATATCGCGATTTGTGCCGCCGAAGGCAAAGGGTATCTCTATAAAAACGGCAAAAAAATCGCCGTTGTCGAAGAGGCAAAACTGCTGGATGCGTTGGCCAAAGAGTTGCTTGCTTCTTAAAGAACCTGGTGAAACCTTCATTATGAAAAAAATATTTTTGTTCATCATCTTATTTATTATTCTTACGGTCTGTGTACGATTTTGCGGATGTATACGATGTGAACCTTGGAAAGTCATCCCAGTGGATGCGCCACTTTGTGCCACAGGCAAGACCGCCGTTATGAAATCAAGGATCTGTCATCCGCCAGTAGTTGTCCCCGCAGTTGAGTGGACGGAATATGGATGGGATATAGGCAATCGAATAGTACCGCAAATCTCTGTCGTAGAAGACATTGACAAATATCTCAAAAAAATAGGATTTATAAAACAACAAAAACCTTTGGAGGCCTATATAAATAATGTTCAGCAACACATAGCTCCATATAGGTTTTTTATTATAAGTTTAGACCCCTTAGTTGTAGTGATGACTCCATATGATTATGGTGAGACTAATCGTAAATCTAATGCTGAACTTGCATCCCCAATGAGTAAACAACATCTCACCTATAGTGCACATCTAGTCAATGGATATCACTACGGTTCATCTGTACCTAAAAGCACAAGCTACAAATGGTTTTCGCCGGAACAAACAAAAGGCATCCAGGAAGCAGCACAAGACGGAAAGATTTTTACTATACGAACAAAATCTGCAACTCTTCTTTTTGGTGATATTGAGAATAATGGCTGGTATGTGGTAACAAGGCGATAGTCGGAAACTACCGTAGTTTTTGCAGATTTCTATAAAAAACAGGGTCAGACGCTTCTGTGCTCTGACCCTGTTCAGGTGAACATTCTGATAAGGATAATCGCCGATGCTGCCCCGCTTATTTTGCGGGGTCGGCCTTCTTTTCAGAAGTATCTGCCTGTTCCTTTTCAGCACTCCTGGCTTTCGGGGTCGGCGTCCTCTGCTGAATCTGTTCCAGACGCTCACGGCGCTGACGCTCTGCCTGTTCGAGGGCCTGCTTAAACTGGGCATCCTTTTTATCAATCAGCTTTTGGATGGCTTCAGCCGTACGTACGGCGTTTTCCTCCTCGGCAATTTTTTTGATCGCTTCTAATTCCGCAAGCTGGGCTTTGTGCTCACTGAAGCGCTGTTCCATCGCTTTCTGATACATCTGCTGGCGTTCGGCGCTGGTACGGCCTTCCGCTGCCGCCGGCTGGCGGACGGGATGCCGAGGCGCTCCCGGCACAGCAGGAATCCCCAGCTCATTGGGGTCGGGTACAACCGCTTTCTTTTCCGCCCCCCATGCCGCAGCCAGTATCGAAACCATACCGATCATCAAAACCAATCCGATAAATTTCTTCGCTTCCATTTCTTTCTCCTGTCAAGATCGTGACTATCCTGTTTTTTAATCAACCGCATCGGGTAAAATGCCGTATAAAATCACTCCAACCGCCTGTTTGCGTTTTTGCGGCAGCAAATCATTGTTTGTCAAACTTCCGATACGCCAGCCCCTCAAAAGCCGCGACCAAATCCTCCTCCCTGTCTCGAATGGCGATGGTATAGCTGCCCATTCGTCCCTGGGGGTTGTTTTCCTGTGCCGTGGCCGTCAAAACGCCGTCCGTCGCCGCCTTGATATACGAAATATTAATATTGACCGCAACGGCAACATACCCATGAGAATTGGCCGCCGCAGCAAAGACCGCGTCAGCCAGGGCAAATATCGCAGCGCCATGAACAATCCCCATGCTGTTTAGATGTTGAGGCCCGATGGTCAGTTGAGCCGTCGCGGTTCCGGGTTGGGTATCGAGCAGGCGAATCCCGCAATGCCGGGAAAACGCATCTCTCTCGAAAAACGTTTTATCCGCATCCATGCCGCCCCGACACTCCTGTTCTTCAAACAATTTCCAGGGTTCAATTACTGTACCGATTCCGCCTTGTCGCCCGAATGCACAACCACGCTGGTGGTGTCAAGCGGTGCCGGGGCATCAACCCCTTCAAACCGCAGATTCTGCTCATCCTGCACCGAAATCCGGATCAAGCTCTTGCCCTTGAACTTGCCGCGAAGCAGATTTTCCGAAAGCGGGTCCTCAATATACCGTTCAATGGCGCGACGCAGCGGACGAGCCCCAAACTCGGGATTGTACCCCTTGTCAATGAGGAATTCCTTGGCCGCATCATCCAGCTCCAGATGCAGACGGTGCTCCAGCAGCCGCTTGAAAACCTTGTTCAGTTCGTACTCCACAATCGTATGCAGGTCCAGCCGCGTCAGCGGACGGAATACAATCTGAGCATCCAGCCGGTTGAGGAATTCCGGACGGAAATGACGCTCCATTTCCTTGTCCAGCAGTTCTTTCATTTTCTCATAGTTGGCCTGTTCAGTGCGTTTGCCAAACCCAAAGCCGGACTGATTTTTAATCAGTTCCGCCCCGATGTTGCTGGTCATAATCAGGATGACATTCTTGAAGTCCACATGCCGGCCGAAGGAATCCGTCAGACGGCCCTCTTCCATGATTTGAAGCAGCATGTTATAGACATCCGAATGGGCCTTTTCAATTTCATCCAGCAGCAACACCGCATAAGGACGCCGGCGGATGCGCTCGGTCAACTGGCCACCTTCTTCGTAGCCGACATATCCGGGCGGCGCGCCCACCAGCCGGCTGACGTTGTGTTTTTCCATGTACTCGCTCATGTCGATCTGGATCATCGCATCCGCATCGCCGAACATGAACTCGGCCAGCGCCCGCGCCAGCAGGGTCTTGCCCACGCCGCTGGGACCAATGAAGATAAAGCTTCCCATTGGGCGGTTGGGGTCTTTGAGACCGCTGCGGCTTCGACGCACCGCTTTAGCCAGGGCATTAATCGCTTCATCCTGCGATACCACGGTCTTATGCAGTTCGGCTTCCAGTTCGAGCAGCTTTTCGGCTTCCTCTTTTTCCAGCCGGGTCAGCGGCACGCCGGTCATTTTGCTGACGACCTCCGCAACCACCTCGGCATCTACCTCGCCGATGGTCTGATTGTTCTTTTCCTGCCATTGCCGCTGAACTTCGGCTTTTTCATCCAGAATCCGCTGGATGTCATCCCGCAGCGCAGCCGCCCGCTCATAATCAGCGCTGCGGACGGATTCATCCTTTTCGCCCTGCAGCTTTTCAATTCGGGCTTCGTAATCCGCCAAATCCGGCGGCGGGGTCATATTTTTCAGACGGACGCGGGCTCCCGCCTCATCAATGACATCAATCGCCTTGTCCGGCAGACACCGCCCGGAGATGTACCGGCTTGAAAGCTCCACCGCCTGGTACAGGGCCTCATTGGTGAAACGAACCCGGTGATGTTCTTCATAGCGATCCCGCAATCCCTTGAGGATTTCAACGGTCTCATCCTTGCTGGGGGGATCGACGACAATCGTCTGGAAGCGGCGTTCCAGAGCGGCATCTTTTTCAACGTATTTACGGTATTCATCAAAGGTGGTCGCGCCGATACACTGCACCTCGCCTCGCGCCAGGGCGGGTTTGAGAACATTGGAAGCGTCTATCGCTCCTTCGGCCCCTCCGGCCCCGACCAGCGTATGCAGCTCATCGATAAACAGCAGTACATTGCCCGCCCGCCGCACCTCGTTAATCACCGCCTTGATGCGTTCTTCAAACTGCCCGCGGTATTTTGTGCCGGCGACCATCATCGCCAGATCCAGAACAACCAGCCGCTTTTCCTTCAGCAGTTCCGGAACCTCATGCCCGGTAATGCGCTGGGCAAGCCCCTCGACAATCGCCGTTTTTCCGACACCGGCCTCGCCGAGCAGCACGGGATTATTCTTGGTGCGCCGGCAGAGAATCTGCACCAGACGCTCAATCTCCGTTTCCCGCCCGATAACCGGGTCCAATTCGTTTTTGGCAGCCAGTTCCGTCAAGTCCCGGCCGAAACTGTCCAGCGCCGGAGTTTTGCTTTTGGCGGCCTTGGCGGCCTGTGCGGCGGCGGGGCTCATCTTCATCCCCATCGCCTGATACGAGTTGTCTTCCACCCCCGCCCCCAGCAGATTCAGGACTTCCTGGCGGACATCTTCCAGTTTCAATCCAAGGTTCATCAGCACCTGGGCGGCAATGCCTTCCGTTTCCCGCAGCAAACCCAGAAGGATATGCTCGGTCCCCACATAATTATGGTTCAGCGACCGTGCCTCTTCGATGGCAAATTCAATCACTTTTTTGGCGCGCGGGGTTTGCGGAAGTTTCCCCATTGAAACCATGTCCGGCCCGCTTTTAACCAGTTTTTCAATCTCCAGCCGGAGTTTCTTGACATCGACATCCAGATTTCTCAACACATTGGCACCCACACCATTGCCTTCTTTTACCAACCCCAGCAAAATGTGTTCCGTACCGATGTATTCGTGATTAAACCGCTGAGCTTCCTGATTTGCCAGTGCCATTACTTTTCGAGCACGATCTGTAAAACGCTCAAACATAGATGTTCCTTTGCAGAGTATCAATCATTTAAGTTTCGTTTTCTATTTTACCATGAATACTCAACCTGTCAATGTCATTGAAATTCACGGTACCCTCCCGAACAGTCCCCCCCTTATTGTAATACAAGAACAGGGACTTGTTCATCAAACGCACTAAACTCACGCGAAAAAAAATAAACACCCTGTCCTATCGACAAAAAAACAGGGCTACTTTTGCAGAAATGCGTGAAATAAAAATACAGCATCAGGAAAACCGAATTAAAAATGGAGCCATAGCAACACATTTATTCCGGCATTAAAACATCTTTATGGTATTTTTTGTCTCCTTCTGTTCAGTTATAAGTCGTATTAAGGACTTTACAATCCGCTTTTCTGGTCAATAAAACCGCCCAAAACCTGACAAAAGTGTCTAAACACGAAATGAAAAATTTGGGGGGCCATCAAATTTTAGTCGTCACAAATCCTGCCGGCCAAACCGCCTTCCAGAAAATGGCATCTCTATTGCGTATAAGAACTTACGGACACACCATGCCGCCAGCATACGGCAGTTTCGCATTAAAATCAGATTTTATGAATAATCGCTTAAAAATCCATGAAACAAATTTCGCCCCCGATGTGTTATAATACTGGCATAAATTATATTATATATTTCCTGCAAAACAGCCGCAGGCAGAGAGCATTTTTATTATCTGGACTCATTTTGATAATGAATGTCAAAGTAATCGTTTTAGGGGTGGTTGTATTTCACTGCTTGTTGTTCTTGCCGGCAAGCGGCGAGTGTCCTGCTTATGGCGATCCGAACAACGCGGCTGATGATCCGAATATCCTCGATAACGGCCTGTTTGAATGCGGAGACCCCAACCTTACTACATACGGTTTTATTCCGCCTATCCGCTGGGAACGCATTCCTCACCCATCGAGCACAAATGAATGTGACTGCTATGCCGGTCTTCATCCAAGTTTTGCATCAACTGAAACAACCTGGGAGATAACACATCCATTTCAAGGGAACAGCTTTGTCTTATTGTCAACCGGTGACTTGGACGGCGATGCAGAACCTGATTTAGCTTCCGGGGGTTCAATCCTCTCGCAGACGATTTTCTTGTATGCCGGAGACACCATCACCGGGGCTTATTTCTTCGGAACCACGGATTACAGACCCTATAACGATTACGCCTCCATTTATCTGGAACTGGCGGCAGAAGACCCGAATGACTATCCAAACGCCCCGGCGTATTTTTCGATTCCCGGCACACAATGCAACGTTGAGGCGGTGGGGGACTACAAGTCAACGCTGCGTTTGTCACCGAAGACCGACGGCTGGATTCCCTTTTCCTATACCGTAGAACCCAACCAGGCCGCCCCTTATTTTTTACGATGCGAAGTGGCGGATGACCGTGATACCATTTATGAATCCTATTATGCGGTCGATAATCTTCGTATCTGCAGAGGCGGACAGTCCATTGCCGACCTGAACTGGGATTGTGATGTCGATCTTAGTGACTATTCCATCATCTCCGAGGCATGGCTGGCTTTCTGCCCGGATATTCCGATTACTGACCCCAATTTTCCCGGTGACCCCAATGATTTTCCGACGCCGGCAGATCCCAACACTTCCTGTCAGATGGCTGACCTTGATAACAGCTGGTTTGTTGACCCAAACGACCTGATTATCCTGTCCGATCAATGGCTTATCAAGACACCCGCTAGACAATAGGCCGCAGAGTCCCCCAAGATTCTGAACACAGGCCGCCTTGGCCCTCAAATAAACATTTATTCTGTTGACATTCCCTTCAAACGCTCTATTATGGATAGCGCAAGATGCGTAATGTGTATGTTTTGCGTTCGATCTTTTGGCATATTCAATGCAGGGAGACAACCCATGTATTTCAAAAACCGCAAGAATCGGTGGGAGGGACAATGCCGGTGGCACACGCTTTTTGCAGGCGTTATTTTTCTGGCGGCTCTCTGTTTCCTCGCCGGCCTGCTGACACACCGCGGGGAGCAGGGGCTGACCGTGCATCAATTCTTTATAACGGCGGCGCGGTTTCTGTTCTGGCTGGGCGGACTGGCAGCCGTATTTGCCGGCCTTCGGCTTCTTTACGAAACCGCCCAAAACCTGAAACTCAACAGTGAAAAGTTGGACAACACCGTGGAAATGCTGTCCCGCCAGAATAATCTGCTGATGCAGGTCTCCCAGGCATCCCGGCTGAGCGACACCGCCAAGGAAATCGTGTTTCGCGATTCCGAGCAGATGGAACTGGGAGAGGCCGCGCTGACCCGGCTGCACCAGCACGACTTTGCCGAAGCCGACTCGATGATTCGTGCCATGGCGGAACATCCGAAATACAAAGAACTGGCCAATCGTCTCAAGCTGATGACGGAAAAATACCGCAGCGCAACCGAAGAAGGACGGATTAACCAGATCATTGCGCATATCGAAGCATTGTTTGACCAGAAGTTATGGATTCAGGCCGTCGCACAAATTGAAAATCTGGTCAAGACGTTTCCGTTTTCAGATAAGGCCAAAAACATGCCGGTTCGCCTTCAGGAGCGTAAGGACCGCCGAAAACGCGAACTGCTGGCGGATTGGGACCTGGCCGTCCGCGAAAAGAATACCGACCGCGGGTTGGAAATCCTCAAAGAGCTGGACCTGTACCTGACCCCCAGCGAAGCGCTGGCGCTGCGGGAATCCGCCAGTACCGTCTTCAAAACCAAGCTGCATAATCTGGGCGTTGAGTTTTCAGTCGCGATTGCCGAGCAAAACTGGAAAATGGCCCTCCAGACCGGACGGATTATCGTTCAGAACTTCCCCAACAGCCGCATGGCCGCCGAAATCCGGGGAAAAATGGACATCCTGCTGGAGCGTGCCAGAACGGCCGGCGGAAAATCAGCGCCGGCCTAATGGTGTGCGTTTCATATCCAAATCCGGTGTATACAAAAAAAGCCGCTGTCGGCAACCGACAACGGCTTTTTTGTCAAATGGGCCGAGGAGGATTCGAACCTCCGTAGGCGTAAGCCAATGGATTTACAGTCCATCCCCTTTAGCCACTCGGGCATCGACCCAATCAAGAACCGTCATTTTATAGCCGAAACGGGACATTTCAATAAAAAAATAGACGTTTTCCAAAAAATCCGGGGCTGATAACGCTGGGAATGGCCCGACCATGGGACAGCGGCAATCCGATGATATTCGCCGGCCGCCGGCGGGATAGCACGACTGGCCTGTACTATCCCGCCCGCATTACCTTATGACGCTTGCTGAAAGTTTTTTTAGTAAAAAACTCATAACTCCATCCCCGAAAGGAACTTAAGAAAAATTACCCAAATTAAAAATTTTGCTTTACAAACTTCGCACAAATCCGTAGAATACCGCATTCTTTTGAGTGTATAAGATATGGTTTTGTAATGTATTGATTTGTCAGGAGTTAAAATGTACGCAGTGATCGAACAAGGCGGTAAACAATATAAGGTTTCCAAAGGCGATGTGATCAATATCGAACTGACCGAGGTTCCGGCGGACGCCAAGACCATCGATCTGGGCAAGGTTTTGTTTGTCTCAGACGGCAAAAAAGTCCAGGTCGGCACGCCCTACCTGGACGGCGCCAAGGTCATCGCCAGTTTCAAGGTCAGCGCTGAGAAATCGGAGGTTTTCGGCCCCAAGCTGTACCCGATGCATTTCCGCCGCCGCAAAAACAGCAGCAAACGCATCGGCCACCGGCAGAAATACCTGCAGGTCATCATCGAGGGCATCGAGGCCTAAACCCCGATTCGTTTCTGGTTTGAAAAGAAAAACCCCGGCAGGCAAAGGCCTGCCGGGGTTTTTCTTTGTCTGTCTCAATTAACCGCGGGCTTGAGAAACGCCGTTATTTAAGCGCATCAGCGACAGCGGCCAGCAGCGTTTCGGGCCGAACCGGCTTCTCCAGAATCTGCTTGACCGGCAGCCATGTTTCATCCGGCTCAAAGCCGAACGGCAGGTTCATTTCCTTGCGGACACCTGTTACCATGATAACGGGCGTACCTTTGACGCCTTCGATTGACTGAAGTTCGCGGGCGACATTGAACCCCTCATCCTTGGTGGTCATCATCACATCCAGCAGAATCACATTGGGCTTTTGCGACTTGGCCGCCGCAACACCGTCTTTGCCGTTCGACGCAGAGGCAACACTATAACCTCTTGCCTCTAAAAGATTTACTATCGACTCCACAAAATCGTTGTCATCGTCAATTACCAATACCTTTTTTGCCATTTTGACTCTCCTACAGAAGATTTACTTTTACGGACCTCTCCGGCCATTTATACCATAACGAACACTCGCTGTCTTGTTTTTTCTCTAAAAAAACCTTTTGGCCGCATTTTTCTATTTGCCGGCGGCCTTGCGGTACTGATTGATAATCTCGACTGTCTTTTTGGCGTCCAATTCGCCGTAAATCTTGTCGTCCACCATAAGCACCGGGGCAATCCCGCAGGCGCCCAGGCAGCGGGCTTCCTGCAGGGTAAACAGTTTGTCCTCGGTTGTCTGACCGACCTCGATCTTGAGTTCCTTTTTCAAGGTCTCCAGTATCTTTTCGGCCCCTTTGACATAGCAGGCAGTCCCCATACATACACTGAGGGTGTGCTTGCCGATCGGCGAGAGGTTAAAATAATGGTAAAAGGTCGCCACACCCCAGATATGGGCGGTGGGAATCTGCATTTTTTCGGCGACTATATCCATTACATCCTGCGGCAGGTAACCGTACAGCTGCTGCACCTTGTGCAGCACGGCAATCAGATACGAATCGACATAGGGCTTCTGGCTGATGCTGTCGATGAAGCCGAGGACTTGATCCATTTTCTCATTGGTCACTTGTGTCATTGTTATACTCCACTTTGGCGTTCTTTGGCTGGAATAATCCCCAGCGGGGTCTTTGGCTTGTAATGCGTATGCAGGTATTTGTGCGAAGTCGGACTCAGGGGACGCTGCAGAAATTCCTTGTAAAGCTTTTGGACATCCGGGTTATCGTGGCTGCGCCGAATGGTCTTGGAGCGGTCCAGGTCATACAGGGCCTGGGCGCGTTTCTGAAGGGCTTCGTCATCGAGCGGAATGGTGTTGCACTGAGCATAGGGCTGGCCGCCGCCGCCGACGCATCCGCCCGGGCAGCCCATAATCTCGATGAAGTGATAGCGTCCCGGATCGCTGCGAACCTGCTCCAGCAGTTTGCAGGCATTGCCCAGGCCATGAGCAACCGCCACACGGATCTCTTTGCCATCCATCTCGAGCGTGCCTTCTTTGATGCCTTTGAGGCCGCGGATGCCCTTGATTTCAATATCGACCAGCGTCTGGCCGGTATAGAGTCCATAGGCGGTTCGAATCGCCGCCTCCATCACACCGCCGGTCGTGCCGAAGATGGCGCCGGCGCCGCTGGACATTCCGAGGGGGTGATCCGGCTCTTCCGGCTGGATGTGCAGCAGGTCGATGCCGGCGGATTTAATCATCCACGCGATTTCCCGCGTCGTCACAACAATATCCACGCCGCGCATCCCGTCGACCATCAGCTCGGGGCGGGCGGCCTCATATTTCTTGGCCGTGCAGCACATGGTCGCCACGCTGAGAATCTTTTTGGGGTCAACGCCGATTTTCTGGGCAAAATACGACTTGGTCACCGCGCCCTGCATGGACATCGGCGACTTGCAGGTTGAAACATTGGCAATCAAGTCCGGGTAGAACTGCTCCATGCACTTCATCCAGGCGCTGGAGCAGGAGGTAATCATCGGCAGCACGCCCTTGTTCTGTACGCGCTCCAGAAACTCGCTGGCTTCTTCCATAATCGTCAGATCCGCCGAGAACTGGGTATCAAAGACATAATCGAAGCCGAGCTTCCGCAGCGCCGCGACTAATTGGCCTTCCATATTGCGCCCCGGCGGCACATCGAAGGCCTCGCCGATGGCGGCCCGCACCGACGGCGCAAACTGGACCACTTTGACCAGCGCGGGGTCATTGAGCTTCTCGAACAATTCCTGGGTATAGTTCTTCTCGAGAAATGCCGCCGTCGGGCAGACATTGATGCACTGCCCGCAGGCCGTACAGACGCTCTCGCCCATGGGCATGTTGTAGGCCGGCATAACGACCGTGTTGAAGCCGCGGTGGGCCTGGGTAAGATTGTGAACCTGCTGAATTTCCGAACACATCCGCACGCACCGGCCGCAAAGAATGCACTTTTCCGGATCGCGGATAACCGCATCGCTGGAGAGGTCCTTTTCGTAGCGTTTCCGCGGACCTTCAAAGTGACGCGCCCGAATGCCCATGGAGGAGGCCAGCCGCTGCAGCTCACAGTTGCCGTCGCGCTCGCAGGTGTGGCAGTCCTGGGGATGATTGTCCAGAATCAGCTCGATGATGTCGCGGCGGGCCTTGCGCAGGGCCTGCGTGTTGGTGTGAATCTTCATGCCGTCGCTGACGGGAAAGGCGCAGGAAGCGACGTAGTTTCGCGCCCCTTCGACTTCCACGATGCAGACGCGGCAGGCCCCTTCAATCGACAGTTTCGGGTGGTAGCACAGCCGGGGAATGTGAAAGCCCAGCGTGTCGGCGGCCTGCA
Organism: Planctomycetales bacterium; assembly: GCA_022615575.1. Lineage (GTDB taxonomy): Bacteria > Planctomycetota > Phycisphaerae > Sedimentisphaerales > Anaerohalosphaeraceae > 4572-13. The sequence continues at coordinate 7,837 of JAKEGM010000037.1, read as the reverse complement.
TAATCGTCTGGTTCGGGTCAACCTTGTATGCTTTATTGTTTATGTAAATTGTAATCTGTTCAGCCATAATTTCCTCATGCTTTGTTAATTGCACTGAATTTGCACGCATCGAAACATTGCCCGCAGCGGATACACGCCGCCGGATCAATCGTATGTTTTTCCTTTCGCGTCCCCTCGACCGCATTGACGGGGCAAACCCGTTTGCAGGCGCCGCAGCCGACGCACTTGTCGTTCACGACATAGCTGAGCAGCGCGGCACACTGGCCGGCGCGGCACTTTTTCTGCCCAATGTGCTCTTCGTACTCCTGCCGGAAATTCTTGATTGTGCTGAGCACCGGATTGGGCGCCGACTGACCCAGACCGCACAGAGAGGCGCTCTTGATCATCTGTCCCAGGCGTTCGAGTTTTTCGATGTCGCCGGTTTTGCCCTTGCCTTCGGTAATCCGCGTCAATATTTCCAACATCCGCCGGGTGCCTTCGCGGCACGGTGTACATTTGCCACAGGACTCATCCTGGGTGAACTCAATAAAGAACTTCGCCAGCGCCACCATGCAGGAATCCTCGTCGATGATAATCATCCCGCCGGAACCCATAATCGAGCCGGCCTTGGCCAGCGATTCATAATCAATCTGGGTATCCAGGTACTCGGCGGGCAGACAGCCGCCGCTGGGGCCGCCGGTCTGGATGGCTTTGAGTTTTTTATTATTGGGGATACCGCCGCCGATGTCATAGACAATCTGACGCAGTGTCGTACCCATGGGGACTTCGACCAGGCCGGTATTCTGCACCTTGCCGGCCAAGGCAAAGACCTTGGTGCCCTTGCTGGTTTCCGTGCCGACGGAACTGAACCAGTCACTGCCGTCCAGAATGATGACGGGGATATTGGCCCATGTTTCGACATTGTTAATCAAGGTGGGCTTGCCGAAGAGGCCGCTGACCGCCGGATACGGCGGCCGAGGCCGCGGCATGCCGCGGCTACCTTCGACGGAATGAATTAGCGCTGTTTCCTCGCCGCAGACAAAGGCGCCGGCGCCGAGACGAATTTCAATATCGAACGAAAAATCGGTGCCTAAAATATGCTCGCCCAGGAAACCATTCTGCCGGGCTGCGGCAATCGCTTTTTCCAGGCGGACGATGGCCAGCGGGTATTCGGCGCGAATGTAAATAATGCCTTTGGACGCTCGGATGGCATAGCCGCCGATAATCATTCCTTCCAAGATCGTATGCGGATCGCCTTCGATCGCGCTGCGGTCCATAAACGCGCCGGGGTCGCCCTCGTCGGCATTGCAGATAACATATTTTTCATCGCTTTGCTGACGGGCGGTGAATTCCCATTTGAGACCTGTGGGAAAACCCGCTCCGCCGCGTCCGCGCAGGCCGCTCTTTTTGACTTCGGCAACCACCGCTTCGGGCGTCATGTCGGTCAGCACTTTGGCCAGGGCTTCATACCCGCGGACGGCAAGATAATTATCTACGTTTTCCGGATCGATGATGCCGCAGTTGCGAAGGGCAATCCGCATCTGTTTGCCAAAGAAATTCACATCGCCGAAGATGCGCAAAAAACGATTGTATAAATGGTCCTCTTGAATAATCAGGCGAGCCACCGGTTTGCCTTTGACCAGATGGGACTCCACGATTTCCGGAATGTCCCCGACTTGCACATTCCCGTAAATCACATACCCGGGATTAACAAGCAGAATGGGGCCCTTGGAACACATTCCCAGACACCCGCTCAGATCCGTATGCACATTCTCCAGGATTCCGTGTTTCTTCATTTCCTCCCGGAGAACTTTATAGATCTCTCTGGACTGCTTCTGGATACAGGTCGTACCATCACAAAGCGTCAGTTTATAGGAAGCTTGCTTCACGTTTATTATCCTTTCTCAGATTATCCACTCAGTAATCGTTTCACCTTTTTTCAAATGCCGTTCCACAATCTCGCGTGCTCGCTCCGGCGTAACCCGCCCGTATTTGACGGGAATGCAACCTTCTTCAACCACTTCCACCGTCGGCTCCAGGTTGCAGCGGCCGGCGCAGCCCTTCTGGCTGAGGTACACATCCGTCAGGCCGTTGGCGATGGCCTGGCGAAAAACACTCATCACCTCTTTGGAACCGGCGGCAATCTCACAGGTTGCCATACCCACATACACCCGCTTGGTGGACAAGTACCCTTTACTGATAATGCGGTTAACCGCCTCGGCCCGTTTTTTCTTGACAACATCTAACGGCGTTACCATGTCTTGTTACTCCTTGCGAATCGTAAATATAAATGAGTTTCCGTGGTCTCGCGGCTGAACACGAATGGAACCACCGTGAGCTTCCACAATCTGTTTGGTAATATACAGGCCCAGACCGGTTCCCTTGACCTGCTTCTTTTCCGGAACATTCAGACGGGAGAACTTCTTGAACAGCTGCTCGGTCATTTCCGGGGTAATCGGACGCGAATCGTTATAGACCTCAATCGTGACAAATTCGCCTTTGTCGCGGCTGGTCAGTTCGATACGGCCGCCGTCGGTTCCGTATTTGATGGCGTTATTGACCAGGTTATTGGCGACAATCATCATCAGGTCCATATCCGCCCGAATCTTCAGCAGCGGGTCGATCTGATTGACAAGGGTCATTTGCCTGGCGCTGACCATCTTGGCAAAGGTCTGAACCGCCATTTCAAAGACGTCTCTGCCCAGCAGGAACTCGGTCTTGTTGATCTCCAGATTGCCCCGTTCGATCCGGCTGAGGTTGAGAAACTTCTTGACCGTCGCATCCAGATAGTCCAGATTGCGGCAGATGGAATCGACCGCCTTCTTCTGCTTGAAGTTAATCAGGCCCAGAAGGCCATCCCGCAGGGAATAGGCGTTAATCACCGCCGATGACAGAAGCCCCTTGAGTTCATGGGCCACAAAGCCCAGCAGGTCCAGATAGCTTTTGTTGAGTTCGGCCAGTTTTTGGTTGTTTTCCTGCAGCCGCACTTCGCGCTCCTCCAGCTGCACGGACATATCATTGAACGCGCGGGCCAACTGGCGCAGCTCTTCAATGGAAAAATGGGGATCCAGAATCAGATGCCCCAACTCGCCGCCGGACAGCCGCTGGGTAGCATCCCGCATCACGGTCAGCGGGCGCGAAATCGAACCGGACAGGATAAACGCCAGCACAAACGCCAGAATAGACGCCAACAGGATGACAATAATAAATGCCGTCAGCATTCGGGTTGCCATGATGTTGTACGGTTCCTCAAGAATGCCGACATACAGAATTCCGATGATGACATTATCGATGTTGCGAATCGGCTCATAACCTGACCGATACCAGTGACCGACCACAAAGGCGCGATCCAGCCAGCGCTGGCCCCGTTCGACAACGGCGTCATAGACCTGCGCCGAAACACGGGTGCCGATGGCCCGGCGCCCATTTTCATCCAGCACGTTGGTCGAGATGCGCACATCGTCCTGAAATATCGTTACCGTGCCGACCGGTTTTTCGTTGTACACTTCATCACCGAAAACCAGCTTACGAATACGGTCCACCAGATAGTTATCCTGGTTGACGACGCGTCCGCCATAGACCACTTCACGAACCTGGCCGGCGGCATCCAGGATGGGCAGCGCATATTCCTTGGCCATCGCGGTTTCCAGAGTTTTCAGCGTCGTGGGACGGGCTTTCTCGGTGGGCAGAATCGCAATTTTTGTGGGGCCCTGTACGGTCCCACCGATGTCCGCCAGTTCGTCCCTGCCCAGGATGCGGCTGCCTCCAACCGGCTGCCGCGTTGCGGCGGCGGCACGAACGATTTCGCTGGCAGCGACAGCGGCCTTCTCGGGCGAAAGACGACAAAAATAGTCCAACCGCAGTTTTTCCCAAAGAATCGCCTCGGGCTGCTGCAAATCGGCCGTTTGAATAGAAACACCAATGCGATTGATTTCTTCCTCGTAAAATACCCGGGCGCTGTCCAGCGCCCGAATCGCCCGAAGCTGGGTCTGCTCAAAAAGGTTTTTTCTGACCGCATACCACCCCAGCGAGAAGATAGACCCCGCCAACAGCACAATGACGGCTGTAAACGCAACGAGAATCTTTCTTTTGAGCGAGTGGGTTTTCATCAATTAAACACCTTCGGTTTTGTCCTGAGCGTTGACAAAATAAATCAGATTTTCCAGTTCAACCTCCAGATTGATATTGCTGATGACCACGTCGTCGGCCGCCCGCAGCTGGATAGGAGCAAAGTTCAGGATGCCCTTAATGCCCGCCGAAATCATAATCTCTGAAACGTGATGCGCAGCAACATCCGGGACAGCCAGAACGCCGATTCTGACCTGATGCTCCTGGACAAATGTGCGGAACTCCTCCAACGACAGGATGGGCACTTCCAGCGAACGGTTGTATTTGGCAGGGTCAATATCAAAGGCCGCCACAATCTTAATCCCCCCCGCCTCAAAGCCTTTGTAGCGTATCAGGGCCTTGCCGATATTGCCAACTCCCACGATAACCACCTTCTGCAGTTCGTTTTTACCGAGGATGTCCCGTATCCGAAAGATCAGCTCATCGACCCTGTAGCCGCCACGGCGGTTGCCGGTAATGCCAAACAGGGAAAAATCTTTCCGCACCTGTGACGAGGTAACCCCCGCCGCATCCGCCAGATTGCCGGAGAAAACCTTGACAAAACCCAAGGCCTTCAGCCGTTTGAGGGCGTTTTTATACCGCGACAACCGTATGATGCACTTGCGATTCATAACCATAAAATTTCTCTCGTAAAATAAAATCCACTAACAATGCATCCCTCTGGTCAATTCAATATTAATCCTGTTCATCAGTTTATTACTCAAATTATATAAACAAACAAACGTCCTTCAAGGAAATTTTGATATTTTTTTCACAACAAATCGCTCTTTTGTTGTTTTATTGAATATAATGAACCAACAAATCGACTGTCGGGGATATATTTAAGACATGAATATAGCTTATTCACTAATTATGGGCATATTTGTTGTGGAAGATAAAGATTCGGATTAACCATAAAATGGCGTATTTTACCCCTTACAGGGCGAGGAGAATGCGGTCGGCAGTATTGGGAATACCGATTTTTTTTGCGGCGTCGGCCATCCGGGCGAGTTTGGCGGCATCGGCAAGCAGGTCTTTGAGTGCCGCCAGCAGGTTCCTAGATGTTTGGGCGGAGTCGGCGAGGTTGTCATCCACAACAAGAGCCGCCCCGGCATCGACAAGAAACTGGGCGTTTTTATACTGGTGGCGGTCTTTATGGTATGGATACGGCAGGCAAATCGCAGGCACGCCGGCAGCGGCATACTCCGCCACACTGACTGCACCAGCCCTGCCGACGACCACATCCGCTGCCGCCAGAAGGCCTGGCATATCATCATAATAATCGACTGCATGATAAGTGATCGCCAGCCCTTTGACGGCATCCCGCACCTGGTCAATATGCAGCATCCCGGTCAGATGCACGACCTGCCAATCGGCGGCGAAGGCATTCAGTTCCAGCAGAAACGACATCATGGCATTGTTGATATTGGCCGCCCCGCTGGATGCGCCGGTTACAAGCAGGACCTTTTTGTCCTCTCTGAGGGCAAGTTCCGAAAACGCCTTATGCCGGTCTGGGTTTTGAAAGCCGGCCCGCAACGGACAGCCCACCACCTCAACCTGGCCGGGCTTGAAAAATGCCGTCGTATCGGGAAACTGCACAAACACTTTTCGGGCGAATCGCCCCAGAAAGCGGTTGGCCTTGCCGGGGATGATATCGACATTAATCAGATACACGGGTATCTTCAACGAGCGCGCGGCCAGAACAACCGGGGCGGTTACAAATCCGCCCGTACCGATGACCACTGCCTCATGGCGGATGGGGTGGAGTATCTGCTTGACAAAATAGTAGCTTTTGACAAATTGCAGCCAAAAGTGAACAAGTTTTCGGGGATTGAGGCCAAATCCGACCGCCGGAAGAGGCCAAAATTCATAGCCGCTGGGGACCAGTATCCTGGCGTCAATCTGTCGGCTGCTGCAAAAAAATGAGATGGAAGCATCGCTGTATTCACGACTAACGGCATCCGCCACAGCCAGATTAGGGTAGATGTGGCCGCCGGTACCACCGCCGGCAAAAATAAAATGCCGCGGTTTTTGACCTGTTGGAGCACTCATCGGGCAGCCCCCCGGTGCATCGCGGGTTCCGGCAGAAGGTCATCGGAGGACGGGTCATCTCCGTGCCGGGCGATATTGAGCAGCACACCTACCGCCGCAGAAGTCAGCAACATGCTTGTTCCGCCGGCACTGATAAACGGCAGCGGAATCCCCTTGGTCGGCAGCACAACCGTAACCACGCCGATATTGACTGCGGCCTGCAAGGTAATGGCCATGACAATCCCGATACCGATCATTCGGCCGAAGGGGTCGCGGCAGCGAAACACAGCCCCCATGCCGGCGATGGCGAAAACAAGGAACAATACAATCACCACCACACAGGCAGCGAATCCCATTTCTTCGGCGATAATCGCGAAAATAAAATCGGTCGTATCTTCCGGCAGGTGGTCGTACTTGATGATGCCGCGGCCCAGCCCCTTGCCGAACAGACCTCCTGTACTGATGGCAATCAGCGACTGTCTGGCCTGATACTGCATGTTCTCGGGGTCCAGAAATGACTTGATGCGGTTGATTCGTGTGGGGCTGGCCAAGATTGCCGCGACAAACGCAGGAATAATCACCGGCAGCGGCGACAGCAAGTGCCACAACCTGGCACCGCCATAGAGCAGCATCAGGAAGGTAATCATGACGATAAACGCCGCTGTACCGAAATCTTCAATTACAATCAGCCCGACGACCAAACCGGCTGACAGACAGACCGGAACAAACCGCTTCCAAAACAGATTCATTTCGTCGGCAAATCGCTCCAAGTAGGCCGCCAGAAACAGAATCATCACCCACTTGGCCAGTTCGGACGGCTGAAAACTGACATAGACCGGCCCGGGAGCCAGGTCCAGCCAGCGTTTGGAATAATTGCGTTCGACACCCCAGAACAACACGATAATCAGCAGAACCAGCGCCAGCGCCGCCAGATACGGCGTCAGGGAATAGCCCGGCGGGCGGTCCATAATACTGAAGCGGTGATAATTAATCAGCGAAACCACATACATCACCGCCACAGCCAGCGGGAAAAATATGAGCTGTTTGATTGTGGTAAAGTTATAAAACTGGCTCAGGTCATATCCGCCCCTGACCGTGGCTCCGGCGGAAAAAACAAAGACCGTGCCGATGGCCATCAGCAGCAGCACGACGGTCTCGATAATTCGGTCATAATGAATTTTGGATTCGGTAATGGACATAGGGTTTATGTCGGCACAATGGTTGCCTTTTCAATAAAAAACCGGGAAGCGGCAGATTTCATCCCGCAATGTTTGACCGTAAAACCCGGGGCCATCAAAATGCCCGGACTTTTTCGGCGGCGGCCGGCGGTTCATCCATCGGTGCATCCGCATATCTGCGTTTTGCGGCAGCGGCAACCAGGCCGACAAACATCGGCGACGGCCGCAGCGGCCGGCTGGTCAGTTCGGGATGCGCCTGTGTCCCCATAAAAAATGCATGGTCGGACAGTTCGAGAATCTGCATAATCGGCTGATTGGGAGCCTTGCCGGAAAAAACCAGCCCCTTGTCCTCCAGTCGCCCGATATAGTCCGGGTCCACCTCATAGCGATGGCGGAACCGCAAGCGAACCGTGCCGGCCTTACCGAAGAGCTTCCAGGCCATCGTGTCTTTTTTGATTTCCACATCCCGGCCGCCCAGGCGCATATTGCCGCCCAGACCCTCGATTTTCTTCTGCTCGGGCAGGATGCTGATAACCGGCTCT
>JAKEGM010000036.1 GCA_022615575.1 Planctomycetales bacterium | reverse complement strand
TCTCTGGTAACAACCATAGCAAGGATAGCGGTATAGGTCGAGAAAAGAATGTTTTATGCTGAAAGATCAAAAAGTCCCCGGCGAAGCCGGGATAAATTTAAGAAAGGAATTGAATATGAGTTTTCACAACCAGAAAGCGTCCATTTTCCGCCGGCGTCATAACGGGTTTACTCTCATCGAATTGTTAGTGGTCATCGCGATTATTGCCTTGTTGCTTTCCATCATTACGCCGGCCCTCTACAGGGCCAAGGAGTATGCCCGTCTGGCCGTGTGCAAGGCCAATCTTAAGCAGTATGCCTATGGTATGAAGATGTATGGGTCAGAAAACGACGGAAAATACCCGGAATCATTTTATTCGATTTTCGATGGACGGTCGTCAGGAACGTGGAATAGTTGCCAGTGGCATAATAAACTTGCCAGCCCCGATGTGAATACTCGCAATGCCGGACCCCTTTGGCCGTACGTTTCGTCTTCTAAAATGCACATGTGTCCGACCTTTAAATTGTTTGCCAAAGCGCATAGCGGGCATACCGCCTGTACCATCCCCTATGATCCAATCTATACCTACAGCCAGAACCACTATCTGGGCGGTCTTACGGGCACCACAGCCGATCCACGGCCGTTGGGGGTATTACGTGAAAACGAGGTCCAAAATCCGGGGGGTGTTTTGTTGTTTGTCGAAGAAACTCCCTGGCAAATTTCCACGCCTGTTTCTTTAGCTTCTCATGTGCTCAATGATACGTGTTTTCGGCCGAGGCATCCGAAGGATCCGGCTGGGTTTTCGGGGGATTGCATTGCGACCTACCATTCAACCACTATTCAGCGAAAGAATGAAGGACAGGGCAATGCGGTGTTTGTGGATAGCCATGTTGACCTGCAATCTCCTTGGGAATATCATGAATCCTCGATCGGAAGAATCTACAACAGTTTCCGTTTAGCTTGGCCCAAACGCGGGGCCTTATCAGCAACATGCCCTTATTAGGCAAGGCAGGGAAAAGGTCATCTTGGAATCCGGGATTGAGAGTTTGTAAACAAAAATCTGCATTTAGCCGCATGTGAAGACGCAATCTGTGATTGGCATTCTGGGGGGGATGGGTTCAGGAAAAAGCACAGTTGCACACTGTTTTGCGCGGCTGGGGTGTGAGGTCATTGATGCTGATGTCATTGCCCACGACGTCCTGAGAGAAAGTGATATTGTAGCAAAAATAGTGGGCAAATTAGGCATAGATACTCTTGATCCAGAAGGACAGATCGATCGCACCAAACTGGCCCATAGAGTTTTCAGCCGGCCGTACGGGTTGTTTTTTTTGAATCAGTTGATTCATCCGCGTGTTTTACAGCGGTGTCAGGGCAGGATAAATGCCTTGAGGGCGAATCCCGACATACGCAGTATTGTGTTGGATATGCCGCTTTTGCTGGAGGTCGGGTGGGACAAGCGGTGTGATTTTTTGGTTTTTGTTGACTGTGATGAGCAAAAAAAACGCCAAAGAATTAAAAAAAACGGAAAAATCGACGCAGAACAGATAAAAAAACGAGAAAAATTTCAAATTTCTCTGGACAAAAAGAAACAAAAAGCACATTATGTGATAAATAACAATTCTGACGAGTCAGAGCTGATAGAGCAAGTCGCAAAAATTTTCTCAATCATTACAGGTAAAGGGTAGTTTGGTGTCGGTTTGGTTTGTTCTGAATGACTCGGGCAAAGGGTTGTTTTACGGGGTGAAAAGTGCTGAAGTCCGCTGAGACGGGGAAAATAGCGTCGGCGGGCGGTTTTAGGAGTAAAAAACAACACAGTAATTACCTCATCGGATGATACGGCACATGCAGTGTAAAACCCAGGCTCGGGTTTCGTTGACCGGCGATGAATACGCCGGCGAGCCGGAGCAGCTGGAATAAAAGGTTCATTCCTGTGATTTTTCCTTTGCAGGAGTTTGACGATTAATGAAAGTTTTTCTATAGACATAGGAGACACAATGGCCAAGACAACGGCAAAAACCCGTAAGAAACGAACCCCGAAGAATGCCTCGGTTCAAGCCGAACTTGAACCGTCCGGCCAACAGCCTCAGCCCGAAACCGAGCTTGTCGAGGAAGAAAATGGCGTCCCCGCTCCGGCGGGACAGGATGCGTCCGAGGCGCAGGCGGCGGCCGGAACAAAGCTGACCGAAGAAGAAGAATCGACTCATGCCAAGTATGAGCGGATTAAGCGGGGGAACCTCCATATTGCCGACTTGCAGAATCTGGAAGTGGTTGACCTGCACACCTTGGCAAAGAAAGAGGGCATTACCGATTACATGGGGATGACCAAGCAGGAACTGATTTTCCGCATTCTCAAGGAGCGGATTCGTCAGGACGGCTTGATGTACGGCGAGGGCGTTCTGGAAATTCTGCCGGACGGCTTTGGATTTTTACGCAGCCCCAAGTACAACTATCTGGCCTCGCCGGATGATGTATATGTCTCGCCTTCGCAGATTCGCCGGTTTGGCCTTCGCAGCGGCAACATCGTCCAGGGGCAGATTCGCCCGCCCAAGGAGAGCGAAAAATACTTTGCCCTGCTGCGGGTCGAGGCGATTAATTACCAGGAGCCGGATAAACTGGCCGAAAAGGTGGTTTTCCGCGATTTGACCCCTCTCCATGCCGAAGAGCGGCTGATGCTGGAGACGACGCAGGACGAGTTAAGCATGCGAATTATCGACCTGATTACCCCCATCGGCAAGGGGCAGCGCGGGCTGATTGTGGCCCCGCCGCGTACCGGCAAAACGGTTCTGCTGCAGAAGATTGCCAATGCCATCAGCCACAATCATCCGGAAGTGAAACTGATCGTGCTGCTGATTGATGAACGGCCGGAAGAAGTGACGGATATGCAGCGAAAGACCGCCAGCGATGTGGAGGTTATCAGTTCGACGTTTGATGAGCCGACCGCTCGGCACTGCCAGGTGGCGGAGATGGTCATCGAAAAGGCCAAGCGTATGGTGGAGTACGGCGAAGACGTTGTGATTCTGCTGGATTCGATTACCCGCCTGGCGCGTGCGTATAACACCGAAATGCCGCACTCCGGCAAGATTCTGACCGGCGGCGTCGATGCCAACGCGATGCAGATGCCCAAGCGGTTCTTTGGAGCCGCCCGCAACATCGAAAACGGCGGCTCGCTGACGATTATCGCCACGGCGCTGATCGATACCGGCTCGAAGATGGACGAGGTTATTTTCGAGGAATTCAAGGCGACGGGCAACTCCGAACTGCATCTGGACCGCAAGCTGGTCGAGCGGCGGACCTTCCCGGCGATTGATATCAGCAAGAGCGGAACGCGGCGCGAAGAATTGCTGCTGGACCCGCGCGAAATGGAACTGGTCTATCGCCTCCGCAAGGTGCTTAGCGAGATGAACCTGGTCGAGTCGGTCGAACTGCTCAAGAACCGGCTGGCCAAAACCCGTTCCAATGCCGAATTCCTGATGACGCTGAAATTGGACTAACACTTTACAACCGATAGAAATTGGCTACAATGCAAGTCCCGGCAAGAATTCCCGCCGGGACTTTTTTATTTGAAAATGCGACCACATACAGGACGGGATGCAATGACGCGCGAGATACCCAAGATTTACGATCCGACGACGGTAGAACGGCAGGCCGCTGACCTCTGGGAGCAGGGGCGGTATTTCCATGCCGACGAAAAAGCGAATAATCCGAAGGGGACTTATACAGTCGTCATTCCCCCGCCGAATGTCACCGCCGCGCTGCATCTGGGACATGCCTTGAACAATACCCTGCAGGATATTCTGATTCGCTGGCGCAGGATGCAGGGGTACAGCACCCTCTGGATGCCGGGAACCGATCATGCCGGGATTGCCACGCAGACCGTGGTGGAAAAACGCCTCTTGGCGGAGCAGGGCAAGCGGCGGACGGATTTTGCGCGGGATGAGTTTGTGGCGCATGTGCAGTCCTGGAAGGACGAGTATGAAGCCCGCATTCTGGGCCAGCTCAAGAGCATGGGCTGTTCGTGCGACTGGCCGCGGACGCGGTTTACGATGGACGAGGTCTGCGCCAGGGCGGTGCGGGCGAATTTCTTCAACCTGTTCAGGGACGGGCTGATTTACCGCGGCAAGCGGCTGGTTAACTGGGACCCAGCTACACAGACCGTTTTGGCCGATGACGAAGTCGAACACCAGACGGTGCAGGGATTTTTCTGGTATTTGAAGTACCCGCTCCAAACGCCGGCGATGATTGACGGCAAGGCGGTTGAGCATATTACGGTGGCGACGACAAGGCCGGAGACGATGCTGGGCGATACCGCTGTGGCGATGAATCCGGCGGACCCGCGGGCGAAATACCTTGTGGGCAAAATGGTGCGGCTGCCGATTGTGGGCCGACTGATACCGATTATCGCCGATGAGCATGTTGTCCTGCCCAATCCCGACAGCGATGATGAAAAGGCGCGATTTTCGACGGGCTTTTTGAAGGTAACGCCCGCCCATGACCCCGACGACTGGGCGATCGGTCAGCGTCATGACCTGGCGGTGATTAACGTGATGGCGCCGGACGGTTCCATCAGTGAAAAATATGGCTGGACGGATTGGGAAAATATTAAGAATACAGACGTCGAAAACGTGATGGGAATGGATCGTTTTGAGGCGCGGGAGGCGATTGTCGAATGGTTCCGTCAGGAGAATCTGCTGGAGGACGTTCGCGATTACGCTCACGAAATCGGGCACAGCTACCGCAGCCATGTTCCGATTGAGCCGTACCTGTCCGACCAGTGGTATATCGCGGTCAAAAAGCCGATTCCAAATGTCAAATGCCAAATGTCAAATGTTAAATGTGAGACACAGACACGGGACGGTGTTACTTATATTAAAGGGACGGATGTGCCGGTCAACTCATTAGCAGGGTTAGCGTTAGTGCCGTTGCTGGATGGGCGATTGAAGTTTTATCCCGAACGCTATACGAAGAATTACCAGGGCTGGCTGGAAAACCTCCGCGACTGGCCCATCAGCCGCCAACTCTGGTGGGGGCATCAGATACCAATCTGGCACAAACGAGTGGTTTTAACCGAAAAGAATTGGACTGATGAATTACTCGATGTTCTCGGATGGGACTCTCAAGTTGAGACTATCAAGAAAGGGAAGTTAGATAACGATTTTAATATTCGTATTGTGAGAGTTGACGATAGGGTAGAAGTCAATCCAATAGATGATCCGTTAATGCCTGTTATAAAAGAGACTGAAGGCGAATATGATATTTATGTTTGTCTGCGAGATGAAACTGATAAAGCAAGTAAGAGTAATCTTTACTTAAAAACTCTCGAAAAGAATGGCTATAAACGTGATGAGGATGTTCTGGATACGTGGTTTTCGTCGGCGTTGTGGCCGTTCAGTACGATGGGCTGGCCGGATGAGAATCCGACGCTGAAGAAATTCTACCCAACCAACGTGTTGTGTACCGCGCGGGAGATTATCACGCTGTGGGTGTCGCGGATGGTGATGATGGGGCAGTACTGTGTGGGCGATATTCCGTTCAGCGATGTGTATATTCACGCGATGATTCAGGACGGGCAGGGGCGCAAGATGTCCAAGAGCTTGGGCAACGGCATTGACCCCTTGGTGGCGATTGACAGCCACGGGGCGGACGCGATGCGGTTTACGCTTGCCAGCATGACGACGGACACGCAGGATGTGCGGATGCCGGTGGCCGAACTTGAACTGCCGGACGGCCGCAAGGTCAACAGTTCGCCCAAGTTTGACCTGGGTCGGAATTTCTGCAACAAACTCTGGAACGCCTCGCGGTTTGCGATGATGAATCTGGACGGCACGGATGCGGATGCCTTTGACGCTTCTCGGATGGACATCACGGATAAATGGATCCTGTCGCGGCTGGCAAAAACGATTGTCTCCGTGACGCAGGGGCTGGAAACATACAAATACAACGAGCCGCTTAATGACATTTACAAATTCTTCTGGAACGATTTCTGCGATTGGTTCCTGGAATGGGCCAAGCCGCGGATGCAGGAGACGGCGCAAAAACCCGTCGCCCAGAATGTGCTGGCGTTTGTACTCGACCAGATACTTCGGCTGCTGCACCCGTTTGTGCCGTTTATTACCGAGGGCATTTTCCAGAATCTCAACTCCATTGCGCCGCACCGCGGCCTTAAAGGCCTGATGCCGCTTGCGCCCGCCGACTCGATAATGGTGGCCGCCTGGCCGGCGTATGTCGAAAGCTGGGGAAACCCTGAATGCGAACAGCAGATTGAATTAGTCCAGAATGTCGTCCGTGCGGTTCGCGATATTCGAAGCCGGTACACGATTGCCCCCGCAAAGCCGCTGGATTGCTCCGCGGCAGCCCCGGCGGCTGTGTGCAATATCCTGCTGTCCAATGCGGCCCTTATCCGGCAGCTTGCCAATGTTGCGGCATTCAATGCGGCGCCTTCCCTGGAAAAACCGAACAATGCCGCCGCGGCCATCGTGGAAGAGGTGCAGCTTTTTGTGCATGACGTCATCGACCCCCAGGCCGAGCGTCAGCGGCTGCAGAAGCAGAAAGAATTTGTCGAGAAAGGCATTAAGCCGCTGGCCGCCAAACTGAGCAGCGAAAACTTTGTCAGCCGCGCCGCTCCCGAAGTGGTCGAACAGTCGCGTCAAAAACTTAAAGAATTGCAGGACCAGCTTGCGGCGATTGAAAAACATCTGGCCGAACTGGGGTAAAAGACGAAACGATTTTGAAAATCCGCAGGAAAAGATGATTTTTACTGTGCGGGAAAAAACGGTTCTGTGTTCACTGGTTGCCGTATTGGCTGGAGCGATTTTTTCAGCTCCGTCTGCGGCGCCGAATACAAAGAGCTGCCGCGTGGGGGAGGTTATCCGGGTTCTGTCGCCCGCTTCTTTCCAATGCCGGCTGAGTGATTATGCGTACGGGAAATCCATCCGTTTTCAGGTTTATGTGCGGGGTATTTTCCCCGGCGACGCTTCGGAGCAGCATACGGCATTTCTTGCGGAGCTGCTGAAGAAAGCCGGGCGCATTGAACTCCGCAACGCGGAGTTCCGCAATTATTTTCGTATTAAGGCCGATGTGTGGGTGGATGGAAAAAATTTGTCCCAGCTGCTGATTTGCCAAAATCCTGCCTTGGCCTCAGAGAAGGAAGAAGCGGTTCCTGAAACAATCCAGCGGCCTGCGCCTTACAGGCCGCCTGTGGGAGTGTCTGGCCGCCAAACAGGGGGTTCCCCGCAGGATGGCGGGGCGGCTCAAGTCCGAAAAATCACGCTGCAGGGGCTTCTGGATACTACGGTCGATTGCTCGGCGCTGCGCACCGATACGCCGTTTTCCGAAGCGATAGACCTGCTTTGCGGCTCGGTGACGCCGCATCTGCCGCTGGTGATTCTGTGGGGCGATCTGGAAGCCAATGCGCGGATTGATAAAGAGACGCCGATCGGCGTCGAAGGATTTAAGCAGATGCGGCTGGGCCAGGCGCTGGAAACGGTGCTGCGTTCGGTTGCGGCCGGACAAACCAAACTGGTCCTTGCCGCCGAAGGAGGTGTTTTAACGCTCGGCACGCGCCAGGGACTGCCGGAAAAAAACAAGACGCGGGTTTATTCCATCGAAGACCTTTTGCTGGCCCCGTCGGGGGCCGACGAGGAGAATCAAACCGGAGCCGGCGGGCAAAACCGCGGTTATGGGCGATAAAGCCCCCCTCACAGCTCGGTGCGATGGACCGATCGGATGTCGTCAAGGGGTTCGAGAGCGTTAGTGAGTTTTCCGGCAATGGCGGCATCCCGGAACGGGGCGGAGGGGTCATAAAAACACTGGCTTGTATCCACACGGTGAATCATCAGGCCCTCATGATGGTCAGGCAATTCTTCAACGATGCGTCCGTCCGGCTGGATAAAGCAGGACGGATACGGACAAAACCAGCCGCAGGAATTGGTCATACTGACCCAGAAGCCGTTATCGGCGGCGTTGGCCTGCATGGTCTGGCGCATGATTTCCGTATGCACGCTGGGGCCTTTCTGGCGGGCATTGTAAAACGACTGAAAAATGCATTTGACGCCTTCTTTGTACAGCGCCCGATACAACTCCGGAAACCGCAGGTCAAAGCAAATCAGCAGCGAGCATTTGACCCCGTGGATGTCAAAAAACACAAAATGATCGCCCGGCGTGTAGTTGTCCAGGTCGATGTCTGTACAGAACCGCTTATCGTAGCGGTCGGCCAGGCGTCCGTCCGGCGAAATCAGATACAGGCAGTTGTGCGGCTTGTGCGGCGCTGTCAGCCGGTGCGAACTGCCCAGTGCGGCCCACAGTTTCAATTGCCCGGCAAGGTCGATAATCTCCTGCGTTTTGTCTTTCAGCAGGTCCCAGGGATAGCCGTCAAAGGAGTCAAAATCCGCCCCGGCGTAGCCGCTTAAAGCGCACTCGGGAAAATGCGCGATGTCTGCGCCCTGCTCGGCGGCCTGCCGCATCAGTGTCCGGATTTGCGACGCATTGGCCTCGATATCCGTACATACCGGGAACTGACACGTCGCCACATGAATTATGCCGTGACTCATAATGGTTCCAGCCAACGTTTGATATTTTACAGACCTATTCCAGTCCCATTGTTTCGGGCAAGTCAAACAGGATGTTCATATTCTGAATCGCCTGTCCCGATGCGCCCTTGATGAGGTTGTCGATGACGGAAAACACGACCGCCTTGCCCTTGACGACCGTCGGGAATATCTGGCAATAATTGGTCTTGGCCACGTGTTTGACGGCAGGGGGCTTGGAGACAACCTGCACAAACGGTTCGTCTTTATAGAAATCCCGGTACAGTTTCATGACCTGCTCAGCCGTAACCGCCGTAACGGGGTCGCTGTAAGTGCTGGACAGGATACCCCGGTCAAACGGCCCAACGTGCGGCTGGAACAGGAGCTCTACCGGCTTTCCCGCAACGGCGGAAGCCGCCTGTTCTATCTCTGGCATGTGCCGATGCACGCCCACGCCGTAGGGGTAGATGTTTTCGTTCATGTACGGAAAATGGAAATTCGCCGAGGGGTTCTTTCCGCCGCCGGAAACGCCCGTTACCGAGCTGACGATAATGCCGCTGGTTTTAATCAGGCCGTGCCTGAGCAGCGGCGCCAGCGCCAGGGAAGCGCCTGTCGGATAACAGCCGGGATTGGCAACCAGTGCGGCGCCCCGGATTTGGCTTCGGAACAGTTCCGGCAGACCGTAAACGGCGTGCGCCAGATTCTCCTTGTCGGTGTGCGGCTCATAGTATTTCTCATAAACGGCCACATCCTTAATCCGATAATCGGCGCTGAAGTCGATTACCTTGACGCCGGCCCCGAGCAGCTTGGGCACAAATGCCATCGAGACCTTGTGCGGCAGACAGCACAAGGCCACATCCGCCACCTTTGCCAGTTTATCCAAATCCAGCGGCTCAATCATCATGTCCAGCCGGCCCCGAAGCTGGCCGAACATATCCGCCGCATGCATGCATTCGTCCGGCAGAGCTGTCAGATACGTGACCTTCGCCTGCGGATGCCGCAGCAGAATTTCGATGGATTCAACGCCGGTATAGCCGCCGGCCCCGATAATCGCCACTCGTATCATCTCGTTTTTCCTTTTTATCTGTTTATTATCTGTGTAAATCAGCGGTTTCTGAGCATAAAAAAAGCCGCCCGTTCAGGCGGCTTATTGTAATCAAGTTTCCCGAAGGATGCAAATTAACGTTTCGAGAACTGGAAGCTCCTGCGGGCGCCGGGTTTGCCCGGTTTCTTGCGTTCGACCATGCGGCTGTCGCGCGTCAGGTATCCGCCGTCGCGAAGCGCCTTAAGCAGGTTCGGGTCGTAGTTCTTCAGCGCTCGTGCAATCCCCTGCATGACGGCTCCGGCCTGACCGGTGGTGCCGCCGCCCTTGACATTGACGAAAACATCCAGCCCGCCCAGGGTGCCGGTCGCCTTCAGCGGCGCCCACACGGCATCACAGTCCTTGACCTGCCTGAAGTAATCATGCACCTCGCGGTCATTGATTTTTATTGCGCCTTTGCCGGGTTTGACACGGACGCGGGCGACGCTGCTTTTGCGCCGTCCGGTGCCCCAGATAAATCCGCCCTTGTCCGGAATCCCCTTCTGCGCGGCGGCGGGAGCGGCGGTTGGAGTAATCACGTTCGGATCAATCAGCGGACGGTTCGTTTGTGTTTCAGTCATATACGCTTTCCGTAAATCGTGTATCGATTAGAGTTCCATTTTCTGCGGTTGCTGCGCGGCATGGACATGCTCCGGGCCGCTGTAAACCTTCAACTTTTTGAACATGTGATCGCCCAGCGTATTCTTGGGCAGCATCCGTTTGACGGCCAGCTCCACGACCCGCTCCGGGCGGCGTTCCATCATCTTTTTGAAGGGGATGATCTTCTGCCCGCCGGGGTAACGGCTGTAGGTCTGATATTCCTTTGTTGCGGCCTTCTGACCCGTCAAACGAATCTTGTCGGCATTGACCACAATCACAAAATCGCCGGTATCGACGTGCGGCGTATAGGTCGGCTTGTCTTTGCCCATCAGGGCCATGGCGACCTTGACGGCCAGGCGGCCCAGAATGGCTCCGTCCGCATCCACGATGCGCCAGTTATGCTGCACGGTTTCTTTTTTCGCTAACGTACTCTTCATAAATACATAACTCCTGCGGGTTCCACTGAAAGCGGATTATTATAATGGACTTGCCGTCCCTGTCAACCGCATTTTTTCCAAAAAAGTGAAAAACTGAACGGCAGGGCCGATGCGGGAAGTTAAATTGTACAAAAAAGACCCGAAAATCAAACAAAGTTTAAAAGTTGATTTTGCAGCTTGTTGCCCTTTATAATGGTTTTATGAAAATGACGCACAGAATCTGCATCTCGATACCACAAGTCCTTTTTCTTGCGTTTCTTGCGGCATCCGTGTCCTGCACAACGGCGGCGAATGAATTAAAGTTTTGGGGGGCCGCCGATATTTCTGCGGGGGTTTTTCTTGATGGCGGCCATTTTGCCGTTGCCAACGATGAATCGAACTTCCTGCGGATTTACCGGGTTCAGCATCCCGAAAAGCCGGCTGGCCAGTTGAATCTGGAGGCGTTTTTGCAGGTTGACCCCCAATTCCCGGAGGCCGATATCGAGGCCGCCGCCCGGGTGGACGACCGTATTTACTGGATAACCTCGCACGGCCGCAACAAGGACGGCAAACCGCGGCCCAGCCGGTATCGCTTTTTCTGCACCAAAATCCAGCCCGCCGAAAAAATGGGCGAAATCCCCGGGCTGGTTCCACAGGGACAGCCCTGCAAAGCGCTGATTGAACAGTTGCTGGCGTATCCGTCGGCTGTTCAGGAAGTACTGAAAAAAGCCACCCAATTGGATCAAACGCTGTCCAAAAAGGAGCAGAAAAAGCTGGCCCCCAAAGAACAGGGCCTCAATATCGAGGGCTTGACATTGTATCCGCCCAACAAATCGCTGCTTATCGGCCTGCGAAATCCGCTTTTTAAGCCCAAAGGCCAAAAGGGCAAATCCGCCATCCTGATAGAACTGCTCAATCCGCAGGAGGTGGTTGATAATAAAGCCGATGCGCGCTTCGGCAAAGTGCTGCTGTGGGCGCTGGACAATCGCGGCATCCGCGGGATGGAATATGTTCCCGCCGAGGGGCGCTTCTATATCCTGGCCGGCCCCGTGGACTCGGAAACGACCTGCGCGATGTACCAATGGGACGGCGATTTTGCCAACCCGCCCTCACTGGTCTATCAATGGCCGCAAACTGACCCCGCTTTTACGCCGGAAGGGATTGCCCGGGGACCGGATGGCCTGTTGTGGGTATTCAGCGACGACGGCACGCTCGAAATCCCGGTCCAGTCGCCCGCAGAGTGTATGGAAGGCGAACTTTTACCAAACGGCAACTGCCCGAATAAGTTTCTTATCGACCCGGCTCGACAATCCTTCCGCATACAAAAACTGACCGGCCAGCGCTGAATCCTTCAGACAGGGGGTGAAAAAGGAGGGTGGGGCTGGCGGAAATGGCGATTTTGGCGCATAAAAAAGGGGTCCGATGGTTGGGAGTTTTAACCCCTTGCCTACACGCCTTCAGGGCTTTCGACCCCCTTGGGTGGTTGCGGATCCCTAATTCCTCGCCATCGCTATTTGAAAGCGGCCTTGCGTTTTCTGCCCCTCACATACCCGTATTCAAATGAACCCGCTTTTGAGCTTCAGCGATGGCTTAGGAATATATACGCCCCGGGACAAAGGCGGGTTTCAAAAAAAATTCGATTTTTATAAACCGACATCTCCATCTTCTATCCCCGGAATAAATGAATAGACAGGGACAGTAGGGCTGTTGAAAAAGGCAGGATTACACAAAATATGCACATTTTTTGCTCAAAAACAATGGTTGAATCTTCGTTCTGGGTGCTTCTCAACAGCCCCGCAGTCCCTATTTAACCCATTAGCCCGTCATGGCGCTGCCAACCAATGCAGTCCGAATGCGGTAAAATCGGCCAGATTCAAAATACCATCGCCGGTGCGGCGGGGGATAATATCATAGTACGGCACATCGGCCAGCCAGTATTCGGCCAGTATCAGCAAATCGGCGGCGTCGGTGGTGCGGTTGCGGTCAAAATCCGCCTCAAACGGCCGCACCTCGGGCAGCACCCGCATCTCGGTGGTAAAGTGGTAATCGAAGGTGTCAAGCTGTCCCCCAAACGACCCCGAGAAGTCATACACCAGCTCGACAAAGAACGACCGCCATCCGGTCATCGGCACACCCGGACCGGCGATGTACAATTTCGAACCCGGCGAGGTCTCCGTCAGCGGTGTCGGGGTCCACGCATCGCCGATAACCACCCGCCGGAAGTCCCGCTCCGTCGAGTTGTCGGCCTGCCAGAGATTGACCGCCAAAGGCGTGGTCGCCGTATTCACAACGATGCTGCCATCCGTCTGATAGGTCCACGTAAACGACGGCCTTGCGACACCGCGCAGGAAGGCGTCGTAATACGGAACCATATTCTGGAAGACCTGCTCATACGCCCCGTCGAGGTAGTGGTTGGTGTTGGGCATCGTGCGGATGAATTTCTCGCCGACAAGGTCGTCAATATAGAACTGGACAGAGTCATGCACGAAGAAATCGTCGCCAGCGGCGGTTACGATGAACTTCGGAATCGTCAGCCGGCTGCGGTATTCATACGGATCGACAATGGCCATCAGGTCTTCGGTGCGCGGATGTTCAAACCAATCGAAGATGCCCATTTCTTCATAAGGGTTGAGCGCCTCGGCCCAGAAACCATAACACGACCAGTGATGGGCAAAGCTGCGCCGCATATTCAGCAGGTCGCTGACGATGGGGGCGATGGCGGTTACGCGGTTGTCGACGGCGGCGGTCAGCCAGGCCGTCCAGCCGCGTTTGGAGCCGCCGGTCAGCACAAAGTGGTTGATGGACGAGCGAAATTCCTGGACGGCATCCATACAGGCGACAACGGATTTAACCATCGGCAGCTGGACCGGCCAGTAGTCATCGCCGCCGGCAAGGAACTTGTCCCATGTGTAGGCGATAATCTCATCCTCGACGCGGCCCAACCCTTCATCGGCAAACACCAGCGGCTGATTGGGTACGCTTCTCAACTCAATAATCACAGAGCCGGTACCCATCGCCAGGTCGCGAAACTGCCGATTGGTCGGGTTGACCGCCGGGTTGAGAATCGGCGCGGCTTCGCCAATATCGCCTTCGTTGATTAAAATCAGCGCAGTATCTTTGACCGGATTAAACCAAACGCTCGGAACAATGACCGTTACCCAGTGCGTCCAGACGGTCGGCGTTACTTCGGATCCGTTGCGCCAGGTCTGAGAGGTCAATTTCAGGTTGCAGGCCGTGGAGTTTGCATAAAATGTTCCATCATAGACGGATGCGCCCTCCTGGAACCAGTCGAAGGAGGCGTCCGGCAGCGCGACGTAGTTATCCAATGCCGTGGCGTACAGCAGTGAACCGCACAACAATCCCCCTACGACAATAGCAATGCCTTTTCGACCCGTCATGACAGACCCTCCGCTGTGTCCAAACCTTCTCCGCAGACCGCCCCGCGCAAAAACGGGGCTGACCCGCCGGGAATAGACAAAGTATAGCAGAAAAAACCGAGAATGTCAAAAAAAGATTTACGCCGCCGGCCAGGCGTGCCGGCGCAACCGAAAGTGAGGGTTAGGTTAAACAGGGACAGTGGATTCAAAAAGGCCGGAACAAGTCCGGCCTTCAATAATCAATCGCCAATCGTCAATTCTACGAGCAGCCCATGGAGTTACCGCAGTTGAAGCACCGGTAGCAGGTTCCGTTTCGGACGGTGATGGAGCCGCAGACGTCGCAGGCGGGGGCATCGTCCTGGAAATGCTCGAACTGGTCGTTAAACTGGCTCATCACATTGGCCTGCGTGCCGTCCGGGGCGGCGGCGACCGTGACGATTGTCTTGACCGCCTGTTCGGCAAAGCGGTCCGAACTGGGCAGCAGGGGCTTGCCCTGCGGGGCGGGAGCCAAAGAGCGGGCTTCCGCGGCGGGTGTTTTCTTCTGCAACTTGGCCTGGTCGATCTTCTTGGCTTCGTCGATTTTCTTGGCCAGATCCTGGGTCTTCTGCACCAGTTCCTTGGCCGTGGTTGAGGTTTTATTCTCTGCCGGGGCGGGTGCGCGGTTCGGCGTGTTCTTTTCCGCGTAGCCGGGGATGAACTGGCAGCCCATCCAGCAGAAGATGTAGTCAATCAAACTCTTGGCAAAGGGGATGTTCTTATTGCTGGTCATGCCCGCCGGCTCAAACCGGGCGTGGCGGAATTTATCGACCAGCGTAATCAGCGGCACGCCGTACTGCAGCGCCATCGACACGCACGTGCCGACGACATCCATCAGCCCGCCGACCGTGCTGCCTTCCTTGGCCATCGTGATAAACAGCTCGCCGGGCTGGCCGTCCTCGTACAGCCCCACCGTCAGATACCCTTCGTGTCCGGCGACGGAGAATTTGTGCGTGATGCTGTTCCGCGTGTCGGCCAGACGCCGCCGGAACGGACGCGGCGCGGACGCTTCCTGCGGTGCGGTCTTTTTGTCGCCGGTTTTTGAATCCGTATTGACCGGCTGGAGCCGTTTGGAGCCGTCGCGGTAGATCGCCACGGCCTTGAGGCCCATCTTCCAGCCCTCCATATACGCCGAGGCGATTTCCTCGGCGGTGCTTTCTTTGGGCATATTGATGGTCTTGCTGATGGCGCCGGACAGGAACGGCTGCACCGCCGCCATCATCTTCAGATGCGCCATATAGTGAATATGCCGGTTTCCGTTCTTGGCCTTGAACGCACAGTCGAAGACCGGCAGGTGTTCCGGCCGGAGTTTGCCGGCGGTCTCAATCGTATCGTCTCGGTCGATGGTGTCGCAGATGTCCTTGATGTCGTCGGGGCTGTAGCCCAGCCGCTCGAGAGCCATCGGAACGGTGCGGTTGACCAGCTTGAGCATCCCGCCGCCGGCCAGCAGTTTGTATTTGACCAGCGCGATATCCGGCTCGACGCCCGTGGTGTCGCAGTCCATCATAAAGCCGATGGTTCCGGTCGGCGCCAGCACCGTGGTCTGGGCGTTGCGGTAGCCGTGCTGGGTTCCGGCGGCAAACGCCTGATCCCAGGCGTCTTTGGCCGCGTTGAGCAGATAGTCCGGGCAGTGCATTTCCGGGATATTCCGCGCATGTTCGCGGTGCATGGCGATGACGTTGAGCATCGGCTCCTTGTTTTTGGCGAACCCTTCAAACGGCCCCTTCATCGCCGCCAGTTCGGCGCTGACGGTATAGGCGGCGCCGGTCAGAATGGCCGTGATGGCCGACGCCCATGTGCGCGCCGCGTCGGAGTCATACGGTAGGGCCAAGCTCATCATCAAGCTGCCGAGGTTGGCATAGCCCAGCCCCAGCGGGCGGAAACGGTGACTGTTTTCGGTGATGGCCGCTTCCGGGTAGCTGCCGTTATCGACCAGGATGTCCTGGGCAATGATGAAAATTCGGACGGCCTGCTTGAAGCGTTCGATGTTGAACGAGCCGTCGTCGTTGCGGAACTTCATCAGGTTCAGCGACGCCAGATTGCACGCGGAGTTATTGATGAACATATATTCGCTGCACGGGTTGGAGGCGTTGATCGGGCCGGCGTTCGGGCAGGTGTGCCACTTGTTGATGGTCGTGTGATACTGAAGACCGGGGTCGCCGCAGACGCGGGTTCCCTCGGCGATCAGCCCCATCAATTCCCGGGCCGGCAGGTCCTGGAGCGACTTGCCGGTGGTGATGGCCGTGGTTGTCCACATGGCATCCTTTTCGACCGCTTCCATAAACGCATCGGTTACGCGCACCGAAAGGTTGGAGTTCTGGAACATGATGCTGCCGTAGGCGTCGTCGGGGCTGTAGCCCTGATCAATCAGCGCCCAGGCCTTCTTTTCTTCTTCGGTCTTGCAGGTGATGAAGTCCCGGATATCCGGGTGGTTAATCATCAGCGACTGCATTTTGGCGGCTCGCCGGGTTTTTCCGCCGGATTTGACGACCGCGGCGATTTGGTCGTACACCCGCATAAAGCTCAGCGGCCCCGAGGGTTTTCCGCCGCCGGACAGCTTTTCCCGGCTGCTGCGAAGCGTCGAAAGGTCCGTCCCTGTGCCCGAACCATGCTTAAAGAGCATCGCTTCGCTGCGGGCCAGACGCATGATGTCGTCCATCGTGTCGTTGACCGACAGGATAAAGCACGCCGAGGCCTGCGGGTACTCATAGCTGCTGGAGCAGGCAACGGCCTTGTGTGCGGGGGCATCCCAGCGGAAGTTGTGCTCGCTGCCTTTGACGCCATAGACATCAAGCAGGCCGACATTGAACCACACCGGCGAGTTGAACGACCCGCACTGGTTCACGCACAGCCAGGTCAATTCCTGATAATATGTCTCGGCATCCTGCTCGGTCACAAAATAGCCGTCCTTTAAGCCGCGGTCGGCAATGGCTCTGCAAACGCGGTGGACAAGCTGTTTGACCGAGTTTTCACGCTGGCCGGATTGGTGGATATCGCCGTAAAAATACTTGCTGACGACCACTTTTGTGGCCAATTGGCTCCAATTTGCGGGGACTTCGACGTCATTTTGCTCGAAAACGACTCGGCCTGTTTCGTCGGCGATTTTTGCGTGGCGCTGTTCCCATTCGATTTGCTCGAAGGGGTGCACGCCGGGCGTCGAAAAATATGGCTGGACGCTAAGTCCTTTGTGCGCCGCATGTTGCGGTTTTTTCCATGGTTTAAAGTCGGAACTTCCCATTGCCTCACCTGTCGTTGGAATCCGTTCGTTGGACATCCTAAACCTCCCTGTATAATACAAGATGTTGAATAATTACCCTTAAAAATAACAACATATAGCCATTAGGTAATACGCCAATATAGCGTTCTTTGGTCTGGATGCAACGGTCAAAAATGAAAAAAAATGGAGGAAAATCGTTAGTACTTGAAAATGCGGAAGTAACGGTCGAAAATTTTTTTTCAGCCCCAAACAAGGCCCCATAGACCCATGCGTAAAAACCTCGAAAATGCTGTGCGGTTTCGTTTCCGAAGCCGCATTTTCTGGCTCAAAAATGAGGGTGAGGGAGGGGGTCTTTTTCATCCCTTGAAAAAACCGTTCTCTCTGCAAAGTAAAGAGAGAGATTCTTTTCATTCTTTAACATTCTTGTTAGTTGTTACCGGATTGTTATCGGTTTGTGATGCGTTTGTTGGGCGATTGTTATTGACTGTGTTATCCGATTCTTCACAGTTCTGATAAGTATCCCAGTTACAAATGGTTATCAGCGTATTATGTTTGTTACTTTGTTTGTTAAGAAATCCCATACTTTCAAAGCGTTTTAATGCCGTTCGTATGTTTTGAATGCAGATGTCACCGCCGCACTTTTGCTGAATACTGTTCAGGGAGGTAATCATCTGGCCGGGCTTGCAGGTGCAGGGCCTGCCGTTCCATTTCCAGTTGCGTTCGGTGCGGGGGGCGTTTGCGATTTTTCAAATTTCATTTTTTTAATCGGGGCGGTATAATGGATGTATGGACTCCGTTGGCAACTCTATTCCGGGCGAAAAACAGAACAATCATCCGGGCGCTCTGAAAGGGCTGGTTTTGACCAGCGCCGAGGGTCATGTTTTGATAATCGGCACCGTACTGGTGTTTTTCTATGCGGTGTACCTGGGCTTTCAACTGGTCCTTTCGATAGAACGTTTCCATGCCCTGATCGCAATGACGGCGGCCGAGGTGGTGTTCGGCCGGATTACATGCATGGCGCTGGGATATTCGACGGGATTCAGCCATGTGGAAGTGGTACTGATCAGCATGTTTCTTGAGACCGTGCTGGTGATGGTATCGTATCCGGTGTTTGTGTTTATCTGGCGTCAGCTGCTGGTCATCAAATGGCTCAAAAAGTCGTCGGACAAAATCCGCCGGGCGGCTGAACGGCACAAAGAAACGATTCGCAGGTACGGGGCCATCGGTATCTTCATATTTGTGTGGCTTCCGTTCTGGATGACCGGGCCGGTGGTGGGGTGCATGATTGGGTATCTGTTGGGACTGCGGGTATGGGTCAATATCACGACGGCGCTGGCCGGAACGTATGTGGCGATTTTAGGGTGGGCGTATCTCCTGCGCCAACTGCACGAAAAGACGATTTCATACAGTTCCTATGCGATTGTGGCCGTTGCGGTGCTGATTGCGGCGGTGATGATGGGCTTGTCGCTGCGGCAGCGGTTCGGATGCCGGCGGAAGAAGTAGAGGACGGCGAAAGGATTTTGATGAAAAAGCGGCAAATTATCGGGGGTGTTCTTTGGGCTGCGGCGCTGGCGTGGCTGACGGGCTGCGGCGGGCGTCAGGTGGTGCTGGTGACGGGCTTCTGGCCGCCGACCAATAGGATGCTGATACCCTACAGCAAAAATCCGGCGCTGAATCCGGCGGGGTGGCAGGGAGCCGACTGGCGGGGGACGGGGTATGATGTGGTGGCGTATTTTCCGGCGTTTCCGCACGGGACGGACAGCGACCCGGCGGGAATTGGCGATTTTACGGTGGATTATCAGGATGTGCTGCGGGATTTTAATCGCATTGTGCGGACACTGCGGCCGGAGGCGATCCTGTGCTACGGGCAGGGGGCCGGGCCTTGGGAGATCGAACAGAACTTCCCGGTTCATTCCCGTTGGCGGGACGATTATCGTGCGCCCCTCCAGCCGGATTGCTTTTGTGCGTTCGGGAATCGATACGCGGCAGGGGATGTGCTGTATGCGACGCTGCCGGCGGAGGCGATTCAATCGGCGGTGATGGCGCAGACGCCGCAGCTGCCGGTGTGGGTTGATACGCAGGGTGATGCGGGAGATTTTATCTGCGGCTATATGGGGTTTGTGGCGGCGGACTATCAGGCCAGGCATCCGTT
>JAKEGM010000035.1 GCA_022615575.1 Planctomycetales bacterium | reverse complement strand
CATTGCAATCGAAAATGAATATTTTCTTATCATCTTCATTGGTACAATTTTATGGCTATTAATCCGCGTAAATCCGCGTAATCCGTGGTTAAGCTTTTGCCATCGCCGCTTTTTGTCCGGCTTCCCGTGGGGCCGGGGCGTTTTTGCCGCGATAGACAATCGCCCCGGTGGGGCACTTTTCCATCGCCGCCAGTGTCGCATCGGACGGCTCGTAACGGGCATAGTTCATCCGCGACACATTGCCGGCGACAGCAAACAGGTCGCTCTGCTTGGCGCACATGCCGCAGCCGATGCAGCCGACCTTGCAGAACGCCCGCGTATTTTTGCCGTTTTCTTTGCTGCTGCAGGCGACAACCATCATATTGGCGTGCGTGAACGGCACCAATTCTATCAGGTTCCGCGGGCAGCCCGCCACACAGGCCCCGCAGCCGGTGCATTTATCGTAATCGACGACCGCCAGCCCGTCGATCATGTGAATGGCGTCGAATCTGCATCGCCGGACGCAGCCGCCGTATCCGAGGCAGCCGAAGGCGCAGGCCTGCACATTCGGCTGGGCGTTGGCGCTGGTGCAGCCGATAATGCCGTCGTATTCGGCAAAATACATCTTGTCCTGCCGGCAGGCCCGGCAGTGAACAACGGGACGCTGCGGGGCGCCGCTGCCGGAGATCTGGATGTTCAAAATGACGGCCACGGCATTGGCAACCGGGGCGCCGCCGGGCGTGCACTTGCCCAGCAGTTCCGGGTTGGTCATCACCGCCTTGGCGTAGGCGGCACAGCCGGCAAAGCCGCATCCGCCGCAGTCCACCTTCGGCAGAGCGGCGTGGATTTTCTCGACCAGCGGGTCCTGCACCACCACCAGTTTGATGCTGGCAATCAGCAGCACGACGGCGAAGCCGGTGCCCAGCCCGAACATCAATGCCGCCGCGGGCCAGATGTCATTCAATATCGCAGCAAGTATATTTGTCATTTCCAATTTCCAATCCAAAATTTTTAGCAGCCATCGCCGAAGGCGGTGCCGCAATTTTATATTTTACCTTTTACAATTTGAATTTACTTTATCATTCCCGCAAAGCCCATAAAGCCCAGCGTCAGCAGGCCCGCGGTAATCAGCGTAATCGGCGCCCCCTGCAGGCAGTCGGGGATATCCACCAGCTCCAGCTCCTCGCGGATGCCCGCCATAATGCAGATGGCCATCGTAAAGCCGATGCCCGCGCCGAAACTGAGCACCACCGCCGTTGGGAAACTCCGGATTTCCCAGAGGTTCAAAAACAGGCACAGGCCCAGAATCACGCAGTTGGTGGTAATCAGCGGCAGAAAGATGCCGAAACTTTCATACAGCGGCGGGAAGAATTTTTTCAGGTACATCTCCACCAGCTGCACCGCCCCGGCGATGACCAGGATATAGCAGACATAGCGGGTGATTTCCAGGCCGTAGGGAATCAAAAACAGATTGTCAATCAGCCACGTCAGCGCTCCGGCCAGCGTCGTCACGAAGGTGACCGCCAGCCCCATCCCGAAGGCCATATCCAGCCGGCCCGACACGCCCAGGTAGGGGCAGGTGCCCAGAAACTTGGTAAACACGAAATTGTTTATCAGGACAATGCTGATAAATCCCAATAACAGCGCTTGCAATGTATCCATAAATCAATTCTTTCAATTTTTAATTGTATATTGTAAATTGTATATTATTTACTTTTTGTTACGTCTTGCTGTGTTCTGAGAAGCCACAAAAATAGCGGTTAATTCTGTTGCTTCCCGCAATAATGCAGCAACCTGTAGTTTTTTAACCAGTTTTTCATCTGCCGCAAATTCTATCCAAAAACAGGACTCATCTGTTTCTTCGATAACAATGGCAAGTTTCGCAATAAATGTCGCTCTGGACTGTGCGATACAAACCGCCCTGTAATTTGCCGCAGCGGATGTTGAGCTGCGAATAAGCTGGCTCGAAATATGTCTGCCAAGCGGCGTATTCGGCAGCGTTGCACACAACTTGACGCATCGATGAGCAAAAACTTTTGCCCGTTGTTTCAAGTCCTCTTTATTCATATCAATTTACAATTTACAATATCCAATTTACATTTTCTTTCTGTTCAACTGATTGACGGCTCCCAGCATCAGCCCCAGGGTGATAAACGCCCCGACGGGCATCACCATTCCCCTCCACGGGGTGAACCATCCGCCCTTATCGATTGGGTTCAGGATTGTCAGCACCGCAGAGTCCGAGAAACTGATGCAGCCGGTGGCCAGCACCTCCCGGATGGACGCCAGAAAACACAATACCATCGTGAACCCCAGCCCCATCGCCAGTCCGTCCACAATGCTGACAATCGGGCCGTTTTTGGCGGCGCACGATTCGGCGCGGGCAATGATGATGCAGTTGACAATAATCAGGGGGATATAGGCGCCCAGTTTTTCGCTCATGTCCGGCAGGAAGGCCTTCAGATACATATCCGCGATGGTGACGAAGGTGGCGATGGCCAGCGTGAACATCATAATCCGCAGGTGCGGCTTGAGCAGGTTGCGCATGATGCTGACGACGAAATTCGAGCAGACCAGCACGAAGATCACGCACAGCCCCATCGTCAGGCCGGACTTGACGCTGGTCGTTACCGCCAGGGTCGGGCACAGGCCCAGCATCAGCCGCAAGACCGGGATTTCCGTCCAGATTCCGCCCATAAACGCCTGGCCGACCGTCATTTCATTGCTTTGAGACATATTTTTTCTCTTTCAAACGAGGGATTGTTTCCTGCGGTTATTGCAGCAGCCCCTTTTGAGCCAGCTGCTCTTTAAGAGGGACTGCATAGGCGTTCATGATATCGACCACCGCCCGACTGGTGACGGTTGCGCCGGTAATGGCGATAATCTCGTTATCTATCTTTTTGTTGTCGCCGACTTTGACCAGGGTGAATTCGCCGACGGGCGCACCTCTATATTGAGCTTGGTAAGAGTTCTCATCGGTTATGGTGATTTTGTCGCCGAAGCCGGGCGTTTCGCTGCACGCCAGCACGCTGAAGCCGTACATCGTCTCGAACGCCGCATCGACGGCGACGACGAGTTTGATTTTGTCGGCAAAGCCGGATCCCTCCGCCACAAAGACCCAGCCGACGCAGGCGCCGGAGTCGTCCAGCCCTTTTCGCACATCGGCGGCCGCCTGTTTGCCTTTGGCGACGGTCAGCATCAGCGGTTCGGCCAGCGGCTCAAAGGTCTTCGCCGCCGCCAGAATATTCTGGGCCGAATCGGCGAATTTGCCGGTCGCGTTCTGTTTGACTTTCGGCGACCAGGCCGCGTCCGTCAGGGCCAGCAGCCCGCCGAAAAAAACGGCCGAAACCATCAGCAGCCAGCTCTCCCTCAGGAAAAAGAGGATGGGATTCTGTTTTTCGCTATTTGACATTGGGTTTGCCTCCCGCCGGAATCAGTTTGCACGCCCGGTCAATCAGCGGCGAGACCGCGTTCATAATCAGGACGGCGTACATCACGCCTTCCGGATATTCTCCGATGAAACGAATCAGCATAATCAGCGCTCCCACGCCGGCGCCGAAAATCCACATTCCCTTGGTGGACAGCGGGGCCGTAACGGGGTCGGTGGCGATAAAGAACGCACAAATCAGCATCCCGCCGCTGAATAACTGCACAAACGGCGTACTGTATTTATCCGGGTTTATCAGATAGAAAATTTCCGCAAACACAAACGCGGCAATCAGCACCGCCGCCGGAATGTGAAACGTGATGGTTCGCCGTATCAGCAGGTACGCCCCGCCGATCAGCAGCGCCAGCGCGCTGGTCTCCCCCAGACACCCGCCGACGCTGCCCAGAAAGGCGCTCTTGAGCATTGCGTTGACTTCTTTGACATCGGCCTTGCCTTGAATCGCCGATTTTGCCCAGGCCAACGGCGTTGCCTGCGTAACAGCGGTGGTTTGGGTCGCGCTGATCTGCGGCAGGTCCGGGGCAATCGTCGCCGGCACCGTCCAGGTGGTCATCAGCACGCCGAACGACGCGCTTAAAAACGCCCGGGCGGCCATGGCGGGGTTGAAGATGTTGGCCCCCAGCCCGCCGAACAGCATCTTGCAGATGACGATGGCGAAGGCGGCGCCGATGACGACGGCCCACAGCGGAATCGCCGGCGGCAGCGACATCGCCAGAATCAGGCCCGTCACGACGGCGCTGAGGTCGCCCAGCGAGTGGGGTTTTTTGCGGAGGACGCCGCAGATCCATTCAACGAACAGGCACGACACCACGCACACCGCCATAACCATCGCTGCCTTGACGCGGAAAAAGTAGAGCGCCGCCGCCATCGCCGGCGAAAGGCCGATGATGACATCCAGCATCACGCCGCGCGTCGAACGCTTTTGGCTGATATGCGGCGCCGGTGATACGGTTATTTTACTTAACATCTTACAATCCTTGTATGTTTATTCCTCTATATTTAGTACCATCAGGAATTCCGAATAATTGTATATTGTAAATTGCAGATTGTATATTGAAGTTTTCCCACCCTGGCCGATTGTGTCAATTTACAATTTACAATATAAAATTTACAATTTTCTTATCCCTGCCGTTTCTTCGCCCGGGCCTTGAGCAGTTTTCCGGTCTTGATATAGCCGGTCAGTTCGATTTGCGCCGGGCAGACATAACTGCAGCACCCGCATTCGATGCACGCCGACAGGTAATACTGGTCGGCCATCTCCATTCGAAAATGCTTGACGGCATGGGCGATTTTGGTCGGGTTGAGGTTTTCCGGGCACGCCGCCAGGCAGCGGCCGCAGCGAATGCAGGGCGTCTGCTGTTTCTGGTACTTGGCCTCGGAAACATCGGTGCGGGTCAGCAGCGTCAGCGCCCCGCTGGTTTTGGTGATCGGCTGCGACAGGTCGGCGATGGCAAACCCCATCATCGGCCCGCCCAGCACCACCTTGGCGGCCTTTTCGGTCAGCCCGCCGCAATGGTCAATCAGTTCGGCGGCGCTGATTCCGATGGGCACATAATAATTGCCGGGCCGGGCGATGGCCCGCCCCGTCACCGTCACCACGCGGTGCGTCAGGGGCTGGCTGAGCACGGCCATCTCGGCCAGCGCCGCACAGGTGGCCACGTTCAGCACGCAAATGCCGATGGCCGGGGGAATGCCGCCCGTCGGCACGGTCTTTTTCTCGATGGCGCGGATGAGCTGCCGCTCGCCGCCCTGCGGATACTTGGTCTTGACCGGCACGACCTGAATGTCCTCGGCCTCGTCCAGCGTGCGGACCGCCTCGGTCATCACGCGGATGGCTTCGGGCTTGTTGTCTTCGATGCCGATGCGGGTCCTCGACACGCCGGCGGCCCTGGCCGCCAGACGGATGCCCGCCAGCACCTGCCAGGTCCATTCCAGCATCACGCGGTAATCGCAGGTGATAAACGGCTCGCATTCGCAGGCGTTGATAATCAGCAGTTCCTTGGGCATCGAGGGGTTGGGTTCAATCTTGACCCGCGAGGGGAATCCCGCGCCGCCCATGCCGACCAGTCCGGCCTCCTGGGCCGCCCTGCAGATGGCATCGACCGAAAAACCGGCCGGGTCGAAGGTTCTGTCAAAGTGCCTGGCGGCCGGCTGCTTGGGGGCGTTGCCGGTTTCGTCCGTTTCAATGAGAATGCCCATCGTCCTGCCGATGGCTGGGTGCGGCAGCAGGGTGATATCCTTCACCGTGCCGTTGACCGGCGAGTGGACCGGCGCCGACACAAACGCCTCGGCCTTGCCGATCATCTGGCCGGCGGCCACCTTGTCCCGTTTGGCCACCAGCGGAGCGCACGCCGCCCCCAGGTGCTGACTGAGCAGCACCGCCGCCTGTTTGGGCACCGGCACAACCTCAATCGGACAGTTTTCGCTGTATTCTTTGCTCTCCGGCGGATGCACACCGCCGGAAAACGTCAATCGACCCCGAATATCCGCCATACCTTATACCTTTTATTTATGTCCTCTCGGCCGGAGGCCGAATCCTTGTTTTTGCTGTTTGCGGTTTGATGCCGTCCAGCGTGCCCGAATCAGCCGAATCAGGACAATGGCTGTCAGGGTTATTCCGGCGGCCAGCAGAAAACCGGCCAGCGTAAGCGCCCGGCCTTCCAGACGCTTTCGCAGCAGGGCGTCGGCCCCGGCCAGCGCCGCCAGAAAGACGAGAACCGGAACCACAAAGGCGACAAAGGCCGCCCATGCCACACCGGGCCCCCGGGTCTTGCCCAGATTCTCATACACCTGCCGGCAGGTCTCTTTTTGGCCGCAGCCGGAACAATAATCGTCTGTTTTCGTTCCCACAAGCGCTTAAAAAACGCATGCATGTATAAACCCCCAAAGCGGGATTTTCAAGAAAAATCCCCGCCCTTTTTCTCGCCGGAAAACGGGTGTAGTCCACGATACTCTGCAATTCCTTCGCGTTCGGCAGACGCCAGTCGTTGCGGCCAAAATACTTTTCCTCGTTCTTTTTCTGCACCCAGGCAAGCGCATCCTGCCAATTCATGCCCTTGCCGCTGTCCGCCTTGGACCACATCAGTCCTGTGGCACGGTCGATGATGGTGCCGTCGGCATTGTCATGGAAATCGTTCTTGCCGTAGCCCGGATTGCCGCGCACGCACAGCACAAAGAAGGTCTTTTCCGCGCCGCCGCCCGGCATGAACAGGTCATAGCCCTTGATCCGTCCATCGGCAAAATTGACACCGAAAAGTTTGTCGAACCCGCGGGCAGACCTGCCGACATACCGGGTGCTCGATGCATATTGGGAATCAATGACACGCTCGCCCCTGCTCGTGTCTCCGTAGGCAAACGTGAAGTACGTCGTGTCGATGAAAGGCGTCAGGCCGGAAGTGTCCGTGCCTGAGGGGCCGCTGGGATCCGTGCCGCGTGCATCGAAGAGCGAATACAGTTCCTTGATGGACGGCAGGCGCCAGTCGTCAAATCCGCCGAATTGGGCGGTGTTGAGTTTCGCCGGCAGCGCCAGCGCCCCAGTCAATGTCAGTTTGTCCTTTCGAGTAAGCGCGCCGTCACCGTTGGTATCCGGGCTGCGCTGCCACGTCAGGCCCGTGACGTTATCGTGGACGGTCAAGCCGTCGGCATTGAGCGCGTAGCTTGCCGGATGGGCGCGGAACTGGGCGTCCTGGCCGTAGAACGGCTGTTCACGGTTCGGCGAAGCGGTTTCGTTTCTGTTGTCGTAGCACTTGATCTGGCCGGTATCGACAATGGTGTAATTCAGCGTCCCATTTACGGCGAGGGCTGAGCCGCCGAGTAAACCCCAGAAGATTACGAATATTTCATGTGCGTCCCCTTCGGGTCTGCCGGCTCAACCGCTGTTTTCGGTCCATCATATGCCTGTCCCTGTTTTCCCTGTCTTGTTACTCCGCGCTTTCATTATCTTCCGAAGCCGCCGGCTTATCTGCTGTAAAATCCATTTTTGCTGCCAGGGGCTCACCCGCCCTGACCATCCAGTCCGTAAGCATTTTATGCATCTTGGCGGCCAGGACCTTGTGCTCTGATTTGCCGAGAAGATTATTCAACTGATACGGGTCATGCCGGTTGTCGTAAAGGACATAACCTGCCCGCTGATTCGGATAGCAGGCGTATGTATGGCGCTCCGTTCGGATGCCCCGCCATGCATTCTTTGAATCAGGTTCTCCAATCATCAGAAAAACAGCTTCGGCGGATTTTCCATCGTTGCCTTTGACGATGCCTGAGCAGTCCAGCCCGTCTTTTCCGTCCGGTACGGGGATGCCTGCAAGACCGCACAGTGTCGGATATATATCAATCGTTGAAAACAAGGCGTCGGTCGTTTGGCCTGCCGGGATGCCTTTGGGCCATTTTGCTATGAAGGGGACGCCGATGGATTCCTCCCAGGGTTTGCTCTTATAGCTCTGGCCCTGGGAGGAATGCATATCTCCGTGGTCGGAGGTAAAGCAAATAAGAGTATTTTCATCGGCGCCGCATTCTTTCAGAGCAGCAACAATCCTTCCGATATTGTCATCGAGGCATTTGCAGTGCGCATAATAGCCATGCAGGGCTTTCCTCTGCTGAGCGTTCATTTGCTTTACATTGGGTCGCAGGATAAATTTTTCAGGATTGAACATATCCATATATTTTTTCGGGGCAGTGTACGGCATGTGCGGGCCGCCGAAAGAAACCATAAGAAACCACGGCTTTTGCGATGCGGTTTTTTCCTTTATAAAGCCAATCGCAAGGCCGGTCTGGTGAACAGGCTCAAAAACACCTTCCGGCACCGAAATAGGCTTATCAGAATCGGTAAAATACACACCTTTGTTGAAATTGTGGCCTCTGTTGAAACCAGCCCAGTACTGCCAGCCCTGGCGATAGCGGACATTGCCTGGTCTTGCAGGGCCATCGAGGTGCCATTTGCCGATATAGCCGGTGTTATAGCCTGCATCTGAAAATGTTTCGGCTATACAGGTCTCATCCGGCGAAAGCAGGGTGTTATTCTGCCATACCTGAGTACGTGAAGGATACCTGCCGCTCATCAGCATTGACCTGTGCGGGGTGCAGACCGGCGAGTTGCTGTATGAGCGGGCAAAAAAGAGTCCCTCTTTTGCGAGCAGGTCGATGTTCGTTGTCTGTATATTCTTATCACCCGCACAGCTTAAGGCCTGCGCCCGCCACTGGTCAGTCAGTATATACAGAATATTCGGCCGGCCGCTGCGCTGGCGTTTGCCTGCCTGTTTTTCCTCATCACCTATCCCGCAGCTCAGCGAAAACACAGAAGCCGCGCCGGCTGCCTTTAGAAATTTCCGCCTGTTCAGTTTCATCCCTTTTGCGTCTCCTTAAAACAAGAGTGTCATATCACAGTGAAATCGGCCCTGTGTTTGTTTTCGTTCCATCATATGCCGGTCCCTATTTTCCCATCCCTGACGACCCGCCGGTTGGTTTCTCCTCGCCGCGGATCATGCGCCCAACCCGCTGCAGCGTTTTCACATCAATGTCCCGCAATCGGCCGCGGTAGTCAGGACCCACATCCAGGGAGAAGATATTACCGTATTTCACGGCGCCGAGGTAATCTTGGTATATTTTCTCGGCCGGCAAGCAAAGGTTGTCGTGTTCCGGCAGTGAGTAGAACCACAATGCCCCACCTTTGTGCGGCGGCTGAATCGGATAGGTGAACTCGGCAAGGCGATAGCTCCCGCCGGGAGCGTCATGCATGTACGGGCCGGCAGCCTTATGATCCTCGAGCGGGCCGGGCCGGCCCCTCTCGCCCAGGCGAATGTCCGCGCCGGCTTGATCGCCGTGGTTGAACCCGACAAAACAATTCGGTTGGAGTGCCTTGCAGAAGGCGGCGGTTTCCTCATGGCTGAGTCCGCCATCGCCGACAGCGTGGTCGAACCAGATGTATTCAATGGGGCCGTATTGCGTGAGCAGTTCCTTGAGTTGCGCCTTCTTCATTTCCGGGTTGTAGCCGCCATCGCTCCGAAAGCGTTTGCCGTCCGGCTTGTTTGGCCACGCCCATTCGCCCTCGGAAAAATAGAGCGCCAGCTTGATGCCGTATTTGTCACAGGCCTTCTTCAATTCCGCCAACACATCCTGACCCAGCGGCGCTTTCGTGACTTTGCGGTCGGTTGTCTTCGTGTCCCAGAGGCAGAAGCCATCATGGTGTTTGGTCAGAAAGAGGATGTAGCCCATCCCGGCTTCTTTCGCCGTGCGCGCCCATTGGTCGGTATCGACCTCCGTGGCCTTGAAGAAATCCACGCTTTCCACGCCGGGCGTCCATTCCTTGCCGGAGAAGGTGCTGAACGACCAGCAAATGAACATGCCCCAGCGCAGGTTCTTCAGCTCCTCCGCCCGTTTATTCATGCCCATCGGTTCGACAGCCGCTTGGGCCGGCGGTTTGTCGATTGCCGCACTCGCACGGGTTAATGACAGAAGGGCCGTGATTATTGCGATGTTCAGGTGTTTCATTGGGATATCCATTCCTTGTTTCATAATGAGCCACTTGCAAAACCCTCTGAAACGCAACAGGACAGTCCTGTTGCTGACCTTTCGGAAAGCTTCACTATTCATGCTCTAACGTAGCGAAAACACCGT
>JAKEGM010000034.1 GCA_022615575.1 Planctomycetales bacterium | reverse complement strand
TAACCGCGTGGGCACGGCCCACCCTACGGGAAAATGAAAGGCGATTTACCGGGACAAGAAGAGCGGGGGCAGGGGGCAGAGAACAGCCATCAGTCAACAGTTATCAATAATAAAGCCCTCTGTGGACTCTGTGGCAAATTTATGTCTTTATTCACCATAACTGCGGGCGATTTTTTTGCCCTTGATTTTAAAAACCAAAGCCAATTTGCGGATTCTCAAAATCGCTATAAGTCCTTTTCCTGTAGCTGGTTGCTGAAAGCTGAAAACTGGCGGCTGATTCAAAAGCAAAGCCAACCAAACCCAATTTCTCGCAAAAACCAACACCCATCATTCAGTTCCCAATCTTACACATTTTTCAATCTACAATATCCAATTTACAATTTAAAATCCATATTTTCAGCCCAAAAACGCAAAAAAACCAAACAAACCCAATCTGACAACATCGCGGCCCAGTTCGGCTACAGCAGTTCGTCCGGGCGCTCGAGAAGTTTTTTGACAAAGTCCAGGAATTGGGCGGCCTCGGCCCCGTTGACGACCTTGTGATCCACCGACAGCGTTAGGTTTATCATCGTGCGGGTCGTCGGCTTGCCGTCCATCGGCACCACGACCTCCTGCAGGGACCCGACGCCCAGAATGCTGGTCTGGCCGGGAATAACAATCGGGATAAACGAATCCACCCCGTACGCCCCCAGGTTGCTGACGCTGATGCACCCGCCGGTCAGGTCGTCCAGCGATAATTTATTCGCCCGCGTCCGCTCAACCAGTTCCCGGCAGGTCCGGCTGATGTCGGCCAGCGTTTTGGAACCGCAATCCTTGACAATCGGCGCCGCCACCCCCCTCTCATCGGTCCCAATCGCCAGCCCGATATCAATCCGCTCGCTAAGCTGAATATGGTCGCCCGCCAATTGCCCGCTCATGACGGGATAATGCCTGATTCCAAGTGCTAAAGCCCGGATGATAAAGTCGTTAAGGGAAAACTTGACCGCCGAATCCGCATTCAATTTTGCCCGCAGCTCAGTCAGCCGGGTCGCATCCACCCGCACCGTCAGGTAAAAACACGGGATATGCTGTTTGGACCAGACCATTTTCTCGGCGATGATTCTCTGCAGGCGGCTCAGGGGAACCCGCTGGCCCAATGCGGGCTTCTGTGCGGGGTCTGCGCCGGCGGCAGCAGGGGGGGGGTACCGCTGCTCGGCTTCAGCGGCACGAAGGGTCTGGGCTGGTGCGCCGCCAAGTCCGGCCGGCTGGACGGGTGTGTCGTTGAGCACTGCGGCCTGAACCATCCATTCAAGCTGGGTCAGGTAGGCCGGGTCAACCTGTTCGTCCGGCTCGCCCAGAATCAAAAGCGGCGTATGGACCGGCACGGTCTGGCCGGACTCGACCAAAATCGCCTTAACAGTTCCGTCTTCCGGCGACTCCATTTCCAGCGTTGCTTTGTCGGTTTCTATCTCGAACAGGATATCGCCTGTTTTGACCCGTTCGCCCGTACAGACGCGAATCGCCGTCAGCGTGCCTTCCTTCATGGTCTGCCCCAACTGCGGGAGCACAACTTCCTTGGCCATCATGATCCTCTCTAAATGCGGTAAAAACAAAAATATAACGGCTAAACAGCCCGTCTGCAACTATTTTATAACCCGCTTGGGGCTGCTTGCAGGCGGCAGATTGTTTACATTTTGACTCCTGAACAGGGAATGGTCAGCGCCTACGCATTGGGTGGCTAAAGAAGGGGGTCGTAAACCGTCAAAAAAAACCTTTTCAAGCCGGCCTCGGACGAGTATAATGAAAAAATGCGGTAAATGGCTATAATCCTAATGACATTTGCACTGTGGGAAAGAAATCATGGCTAATTATTACAACATGCAGGAAGTAATGAACAAGCTTCGCAAGACCGAACCGGAGGTTCAGGAGATGATCAAGCAGGGCAACCTGCGGCAATATATGGATTCCGGAAAGCCAGTGTTCAATGTTGAGGATGTCGATGCCCTGGCCGAAGAAATCGTGGGGCTTGATATAACCTCGGCGGGACTGAATCCGGGGGAAGGGTCGGATATGGTCGACCTGGAAGAAACATCGGAGGTTCGGCTGGAACCGGACGAGGAAGCCGCCGTACCCGGCCAGCCCAAAAACGACTTTGACTTAGACATCGACCTGGAACCCCCAAAATCGAAAGAAAGTGAAGGCGGTTTTGGCCTTAGCCAGATGGGCGATATGAGCACGGCCGACACCAGCGTGGGAACGGTTGGCATTAACATTCTCAGCGGAACCGAAGACGCTTATAAACTTACCGAAGACACTAAAGCGGAAACCAAAGCGGCGGACGTTGGAGAAATTGAAAGCTTGGACGCCGATGCCAATTTGGAAAGTTTCGGCAGCGGTTCGGGTCTTCTGGACCTTTCGCTGCAGGCCGACGACACCTCTCTGGGGGCCGTGCTGGATGATATTCTTCCGGCCGGAGTTGAAGGGGGGGGTGCTGAGGTTCCGGCCGCAGCCGACCAGGGTCTCGGTCTGATGGAGGAACCCGAAGACCTGCTGACCCCCTCTGAACCGGCTGCCCGGCAAGCCGCTGCTCCGTCTGCCATCCCTGCGGAGGCCGCTGCCCCCCTGGTCGGCGCCGCTGCTTCGCTGGTAACGGTGGTTCCGGTTGATTCGCGAACAAATATGTACGGCATTGCCATGCTTTTGCCGGTGGCGGCGTTGATTTTGGCTGGCATTATCCTGACCGCTGCGGTTCAGGATATCGTTCCCGCCCTGGGCAAGGCCCTCGCCAAGCCCCTCGTTGCCGACATCAGCTTGATCTGGATTATCTCGATTGGATTAATCCTTCTGGTTATTGTCTTCAGCTTGGTTTCGGCAATGGGCGGCGGCAGCGACGCAGGTCCCATGCCCCAAAAGGAAAAGGCCGTCAAACCGAAAAAGGAAAAACCCGTCGCAAAGAAACGCAAATAAACAAATTTTATGTTTCGGCAGCCCGATTGCCGACACAGTAGGGATATGAACCGTAGGTGTAAAAAAACAAAAGGACTGACCTGTTAGAAAGGGGATTACAATGAGCATGGGCAAGGGTTTGGTTTGCGTACTTGGATGTGTTGCTGTTTTGTTGATAGCCGGCTGCCGATGTCAGCAGCAATACGATGACCTCAAGGCGCAAAACAACATTCAGCAGCAGCGGATTGAAGAACTGGAAAACGAACTGGGACTGTGCAACGGGCAGCTTCAGCAGAAACTGCAGGAACTCCAGGGTCTGGCCGGCCGCGGCGGGGCGGACATGCAGGCCAAAGACGCCTTGATCGCGGCGCTGGAAGCGGATTTGGAAAAGAAAAAGGCCCTGATTGCTCAGATGCAGACCCAACTGCTGCAGGGCGGTACGCCGCTGCCTGCGGAAATGAATGTTCTGCTGCAGGATTTTGCCAAAACCAGCGATATGATCGATTTTGACGCTTCTACCGGGATGCTCAAATTCAAGAGCGACCTGCTGTTTAACCTGGGCAGCGACCAGGTGCAGGCCAGTGCGGCCGAGTCGCTCAAGGCCCTGGTGGGGATTATGAACTCAGCCGAGGGCAAACAGTTCGATCTGGTCGTCGTGGGCCATACCGACGATGTGCAGATTAAAAAGGCCGAAACCCTCCGCCTGCACCCGACCAACTGGCACCTGTCGGTCCACCGGGCCATCAGCGTTGAGGATATGCTCAGCAAAAACGGCATTGTGCCCGAACGCATGGCCGTCAAGGGCTATGGCGAATATCGTCCGGTCGAGCCGAACAAGCCCAACAAGGGCGGCAATGAGGCCAACCGCCGTGTGGAAATCTTCATCATTCCCGGCGCCTAAACCGAATCGATTCAGCGTAAACAATGGCGCAGGACACGTCAATGGCCCAGCGAACTCTGATTATCCTCAAGCCCGATGCCGTGCAGCGGCACCTTATCGGGCAGATTGTGTCCCGATTTGAGCAAAAGGGCCTCAAGATTGTCGCCGCCAAATTCATACAAATCCCGCAGGACTTGGCCCGCAGGCATTACGCCGTTCACGAAGGCAAACCGTTCTTTGAAGGCGTGGTTGAGTATCTGGCCTCCTCACCGGTACTGGTGATGGTTCTGCAGGCCGATGGCGTGATCAATATGGCCCGCAAGCTGATGGGCAAGACCTTTGGCAACGAAGCCGAGCCGGGAACGATTCGCGGCGACTTTGGCGCCTGCCGCGGCTATAACCTGGTGCACGGCTCCGACAGTCCCGAATCGGCGGCGTTTGAAATCGGCCTGTATTTTAAGCCCGAAGAAATCGTCGATTATACACTGGCCGACGAGGACTGGCTTTACGGCAGCAACGAATAAGGATCATGGCCGCCGGCGTCAGCGGGCGGTTAAATAAAAATGTCTCAAGCCCCTTGGGCAAGGGGCTTTTTTATGCGCATTGCTGCTTCTTGCAAAATCCGCCTCTTTGTCGTATAAGATAAGGTTATGAAGAAGGATATTCAAAAGCAGATTGAACGGCTGCGGGAGGAGGTTCGGCGGCATGATGTGCTGTATTATGTGCACAACGCCCCGGAAATCACCGATCGCCGGTATGACACGCTGTTTGCCGAGCTGAAAAATCTGGAAGCCGAACACCCGGAACTGATTACGCCGGATTCGCCAACCCAGCGGGTTTCCGAACAGCCGATTGAAGGTTTTCAAACCGTTGCTCACGCCGTCCCGATGCTCAGTATCGACAACACCTACACAGAGGAGGAACTGCGGGAGTTTGACAAGCGGGTGAGCAAGGGGCTGGAAGGGGGGGCGTATGATTATACGGTCGAGTTGAAGATAGACGGGCTGGCCATCAGCTTGCGGTACGAGAAGGGTAGCTTAGAGCAGTCGGCTACGCGCGGCGATGGCCGCCGGGGGGATGATGTTACCGCCAATATCCGCACGATCCGCGCAATCCCCCTGACGCTCGAAGGCAAAGCCGTCCCGGATATCCTTGAAGTCCGCGGCGAGGTCTATATGCCCAAA
Source organism: Planctomycetales bacterium (assembly GCA_022615575.1). GTDB lineage: Bacteria > Planctomycetota > Phycisphaerae > Sedimentisphaerales > Anaerohalosphaeraceae > 4572-13. Next base: position 1,673 of record JAKEGM010000034.1, on the reverse strand, counting down.
AGGGCGTTTGCCGAACTGAACGCCGCCAAAATCGAGGCGGGCGAACCGGAATTTGCCAATCCGCGCAACGCCGCCGCCGGCTCGCTCAAACTCTTAGACGCCCGCATCACCGCCCAGCGCAAGCTATCCTTCTTTGCCTATGCGCTGGGGCAGGTCAGCACGCCGCTGGCTCGCACGCATTTTGAATCGCTGGAAAAATTTCGCGCCTTTGGCCTGCCGGTCAATCCGAACACGAAGAAGGCCAAAGACATCAATGAAGTCCTGAATATCTGCAATTCATGGGAAACCAAAAAAGACAAACTTGATTACCAGATTGACGGTATGGTCATCAAGGTCAACCGCTACGACCAGCAGGATATGCTCGGCATGACCGGCCGCGCCCCCCGCTGGTGCATCGCCTACAAATTCGCCGCCGAACAGGCCGAAACGGTTGTTGAGTCGATTGATGTGCAGGTTGGCAAGTCCGGCATTTTGACGCCGGTGGCGAATTTGAAACCCGTCAAACTGGCAGGCACAACCGTCAAACGCGCCTCCCTGCACAATTTTGATATGATGGCCAAGCTGGATGTTCGCTGCGGCGATACGGTCGTCATCGAAAAAGCGGGCGAAATCATCCCGCAGGTCGTCGATGTCAAAATCAAGCAGCGAAATCTCTTTGAAAGCAAGCCCTTTGAACTCCCGACAAGCTGCCCCGCCTGCGGCGGCAAAGTCAAAAAAGACGAAAACGGCGTGTATCTGCGGTGTGTTAATCCGCACTGTACGGCTCAACTGAAAGAACGGCTGGGGTATTTTGTGGGCAAAGGTCAGATGGACATCGACACGCTCGGCCCCGCTCTGATTGAACAGCTTGTGGAGAAAGGACTGGTTAAAAACTATGCCGATCTCTATCAATTGCGGTTCGACCAGCTTGTCCAGCTTGAACGCATGGGCGACAAAAGCGCCGCCAACGTCATGGACAGCATCGACAAAAGCAGGACACAACCCCTCTGGCGGCTGATTGCGGCGCTGGGCATCCGCAACGTCGGCGGACAAACCGCACAGATTCTATCTGACGAATTCGGCTCATTAGACGCCCTGATGAATGCTTCGGTGGAACGATTGACCCAAATCGAGCAGATCGGCCCAATCGTAGCTGAAAGCATTTACGAGTATTTAAACGACCCGAAAAATATCAAGGTCATCGAAGCTATGCTGGCCGCTGGCGTCAAACCCGCCCCGCCGAAAGCCAAAACCTCCGCCGCCCTGGCGGGCATGACGATCGTCGTTACCGGCACGCTGAAAAACTTCACCCGCCAGCAGATTGAACAGACCATTAAAGACCACGGCGGCAAAACCTCCTCCAGCGTCAGCAAAAAAACCAGCTTCGTCCTGGCCGGCGAAGAAGCCGGCAGCAAACTCGAAAAAGCCCGGCAACTCGGCGTCGAAATCCTCGACGAAACCCAATTCCTCAAACGAATCGGCAAATGAACGGCTCCAATCACAGGGAATAACCCCAAATCTGCACTGGATTTGGCTGGGTTTTTCCGCTATACTGCCCCGTCTATGCAGACGCTCAAAATCCATCTAAAAAGTTTCGGCTGTCAGATGAACAAGCTGGATTCATCGCTGCTTGGCTCTGCGCTGGCGGAGCAGGGGTACGTCCTGACCGACAGCCCCGCCGACGCGGATGTCAT
>JAKEGM010000033.1 GCA_022615575.1 Planctomycetales bacterium | reverse complement strand
GTCTTCTTGAATTCGTCGGCCAGGTAGTTAATCAGGATTTCGTCGAGGTCGTCGCCGCCCAGATGCGTATCGCCATTGGTGCTGAGGACTTCAAAGACATTGTCGCCAATATCCAGAATCGAAATATCGAATGTGCCGCCGCCAAAGTCGAAGACGGCAACTTTTTCGTTTTTCTTCTTTTCCACGCCGTAGGCCAGCGCCGCGGCGGTCGGCTCGTTGATAATGCGTTCGACCTTCAGACCGGCGATGGTGCCGGCATCCTTGGTGGCCTGACGCTGTGAGTCGTTAAAGTACGCCGGAACGGTGATAACGGCCTGTTCAATCTTTTCGCCGAGATAATCTTCAGCCGTCTTTTTCAAATCCTGCAATATCATCGCCGAAATCTCCGGCGGGGTAAATGCTTTATCGCGTATGCCGACCTTCACCAGTTCGTCCGGCCCGCCCGTGATGGTATAGGGCACGATTTTTTCCTCGCTGCTTACTTCCTTGTGCCGGCGGCCCATAAACCGCTTGATGGAATAAACGGTGTTCCGGGGGTTGGTCACCTGCTGGTGCCGAGCCGTTTGGCCGACCAGCCGCTCGCCCTTATCGGTAAAACCAACCACCGAGGGCGTCAGACGAGAGCCGGAAGCATTGATCAGCACTTTCGGCGCGGACCCTTCCATTACCGAGACCACCGAGTTAGTCGTTCCCAGGTCAATTCCTATAATTTTAGCCATTTGCTGTTCTCCTATGTTTTTCCAAATATCGTCATTTGGCATTTGTTTCGACGGGAGATGTTCCTTCTCCCACAAAGAACCGCATTCTAATGTGCAAAGTTTGTGCCAACGTCTCCGAAAAATTGCTAACTAATTGCAATCAAGGGACTTGTAATTTTAGGCCGAAAATGTCAATTATGCCAATTTGGCAGAAATGGCTGCCGCAGGCTCGCTTTTGACAATCGAACGGTCAGTTGGGGCTGAGTTTGGTGCGGATGATTTCGGCGCGGAGGGTGTCGCGCTGGTCGGCGTCGAGGATTTTGCCGGCCCGCAGCTGCAGGTGCGCCGGCTGGGTCAGCATGAACAGTTCGTTGATAGTGGCGATATTGATGTTTTTTATGCGGCCCAAATTAACGCCCAGTCGGACATTGCTGAGCAAAAAGAGCGCTTCCTGCGAGCTGATCAGGCAGGCGCTGCGGAGCACACCCAGCGCCCGCTGGATTTTGTCGTCAAGGGCAAAGGGGCGTTTTTCAAGCAGGGCCTGTCGAGACTGGGTTTCATAAGCGATAATCCGGGGCACAACATTTGACGAGAAATCTTCAACGACCTGTTTTTCGCTGACGCCCAGCGTCACCTGGTTGGAAAGCTGGAAGAAATCGCCGGTCGCGTCGGTGCCCTCTCCGAACAGTCCCCGCACCGCCATATCGCAATCGCGCGCGGTATTGATGAATTTTTCCATCTGCCCGGTCAATTTCAGGGCAGGCAGGTGGAGCATCACCGAAACACGGATGCCCGTCCCCAGATTCGTCGGGCAGGCGGTTAAATACCCAAACCGGGAATCAAAGGTGTAATCGATCTTTTTTTCGATGGCGTCATCGATGCGATTAATCCGCTCCCAGCATGCATTCAGCTGAAGGCCGGCCGCAAAGACCTGCATCCGCAGGTGGTCCTCCTCGTTAATCATGGCGGTGAACGCTTCGTCCTCGGCCACCACCACGCCGCGCGGGCCTTTGCCATGGGCGTGCCGGCGGCTGATCAGATGCCGTTCGGTCAGCAGATTGCGCTCAACATCCGAGGCCTGGTCAATATCCACAAAAAAGACCTTGTTGCCCAGGTCGATGGACAGCAGGATGTCTTTGAGGCGATTCAATAATTGACGCTGGCGGTCCGGCGGCAGACAGGGCAAAAACTCATAACCGGCAATGTTACGCGCCAGACGGATACGTGATGAGATGACAACTTCGGAAACGACATCCGAACCGCCGCCGAACCACGAACTGGGATAATTGCATAAATCTGCGGGTCTCATGGGTATTGCTTTATCTGGTCTCGGATTTTCGCGGCCGCCTCATAATCTTCATTTTTGATCGCCTGCTCCAGTTTCCGGCGGAGCTGAATCAACTGAATTTCTTTGCGATCCTGATCACTGGTGCCGGCCGGAACTTTGCCGCAATGGCGGCTTTTGCCGTTATGACTTTGCTCAATCAAGGGCAGCAGTTCGACTTGAAATTCGGCATAATCATTCGGACAGCCCAGCAGCGGTTCTGCGGCAAACCGTTTCAGGGTCATCCCGCAGGACGGACAGGCATGTTCCGATTGGACCGAAACAGAAGACGGGGCCGGGTTTCCCGTTTTCGGCTGGGCGCTAAGGAGCGTATTGAGAAGTTCGTTGAGCGGCATTTGGGTCTTGACCGTCAGTCCCTGCTGGCGGGCGCAGTCCTGGCACAGATGCGTTTCACATCGCTGGCCGCTGGTAATCTCGGTCAGATGAATCGTCGCAGTTTTTTCTTTGCACGACTGACAGATCATTTTACATCCTCGAATATACTCACTTAAGATTCTACGCCTATTATACCGCTTTCGGTCTGTTATATCGACGGAAAATCGTTCCAACTGGAGCAGGTTTGTACTTACGGTATGTACCGAGCACGGCAGCCCGGGGCTTCTGTAATCTCCACAAAGCTTAGCCGGACCGTATTCGGGAGTTTGGGAGCGAGTTGGGCATATACAATGCGGGCAAGATTCTCCGCTGACGGATTGCGATTTTCAAATACGCCCATTGAGGTGAGCTGACCGCCGCGAAAATCCCGTAAGATGCCCTCCAGAAGAGATTTAAGCTCTTCAAAATCAATAACCATTTCCTCCTTATTCAGCCGGTCCGCCGAAACAGCCGCGCAGACCTTCCAGTCATGCTCATGCAGGGGTTCCTGTGTGCCATCCTCGAAGGTCAACTGGTGCCTGGCTTTGAATGTCATGTCAACGAAAATAGTGTACATATTTTTCCTGCTTATGGGTATGTTTTGACGGTATTCTCTATTCCGGGACATCAATATTAATGGGGTGGGGATTTTTTTGCAGTTTGTGGCGAAGCTGCTCATAAACTGATGCGGGAATCAGTTTCGAAACATCCCCACCGAGAATAGCCAGTTGTCGTACTATTGTAGAGTTCACATAGCCGTATTCCTCGCTGGTCATCACGAAGACCGTTTCGATGCCGGCCACGGTACGGTTGGTCATCGCAAGCTGAAATTCGTATTCCACATCCGTCAGGTTCCGCAGGCCGCGCAGCATAACCTGCGCATTTTTTTGTTTGGCAAACTCAACGGTCAGACAGTCATAGCTTTCCACGGTAATCCGGGGCATATCGCTGACCAGCAGGCGTATCATTTCAACGCGTTCGGCTTTGGAGAAAAGTTCGTGCTTGCCGGGATTTTGCCCAACAGCAATAATCAATCGATCAAACAGTGTGTTGCCCCGACGGATGACATCCAGGTGGCCGTTGGTAATCGGGTCAAATGAGCCGGGAAATATGGCCGTAATGGGTTTGCTTTTCATAGTGGTCCTAACGCGGCTGACTGCCGACAGGTTCACACGAAACCGCCGGTTGGGCATAATCCAGTGATCCGAGGAGCCGTTCCTCCAAATCGCGGGCGGCATTTTCCATAGCAAGCTGATTCATAAAGTGAACGGCGGCTGATAACCGCTGTTCAGCCAGACGGCAGACCGGCTCAAAACGAAAACTTTCCTTCAGACGGGCCTGCCAATAACCGTAATCTATCTTGCGTTTCCAGCTTTCCAGAATCTCCGAAATCCCTTTCCCATGGATAACATAACGGCGCAGTTCATGAAAAAGGCCGACAGCACCCATGTCTTCCAGGTTGCGGGCGTCTGACAGGATCATCGCTTCGGTCATGGCCGTCTGCCGGTTGCTGGATTCGACGATAATCCGGTTAATCTTGTCGATGCGGGGACCGGCCAGCGACCCTGCCAGGCGGTCGGAAACCACCTGGGTCGAAAAATCACACAGATCTGCCAAGCTGATATCCGCCAGCACGAGGCGGGCGGAGACATTTTCAACGTCTGTGTAGTGGGCAAATCCGGAATCCGCAAAATAAGCGGCGGCAATCAGGCAAAACCGATCGATGGAAAGAGACCGATTGGCCAATTCCGGCAGACGGCAAATATGCTCAACCGTTCGCAGGATACGAAGCGTGCGGTCCCATAACCAGTTGTCGCTGGTTCCTGTCAGGGTCGGTATTGTCAATGCCTGCCGAGCAATCTGACGAATAACATCTAATTCCGACATAAATAATCCTTTTGTTTTCAGCCCTTACGGCCACCTTTGTATCTGTTTATGCGTTTTCTCGATTCGTCGGTACGGGTGCTGCTGACGTTATAATCGTCACTACTATAGCAATTTTTTGAAAAAAAGCGAGGGCATTTCTGGACTTTCGGCTGAGTGCAGGCGATTGTGCGCCGAGATATTTTGTACATTTTATTCAGGAAGCTAAAAAACCGTAAAATTTTTATATAAAAATGATGCGAACTACCGAAATACAAAGTATAATTGGACCTCAGCACGGTCAGCAACTTGATAAAATAACTAAATGGATTGAAATCCAGGATGCAGGGATGGCTATAGCCGGTCGAAATCGAAATGTTGTGGTTTTGTTCTCATTGATTGCGTCAATGACGCTGGGGGCGGTGGTGCTGATGGCAATGGATAACCATCGTCCCATAAGCGGGGCCTATAGCTTGTCCAGTTATCTGCGTTTGGATCCCGTCGAGGACGTGGTGAAAAACACCCTGACCACAGCCCCCGGACATTGGGATCAGGTTGAGGTCTATTACAGCCGCACCGCCGGCGGCAATGCCGATGAATTAGGGCTGCTGATGGAGCTGGCTAACGGCTCACAGCCCGAGTTCCACTTCGTTGTGGGCAACGGCAATGGAACCGATGACGGCCATATTCAGGCCGGCGACCTCTGGAAGCTTCAGCGTTTGTGCCAGGGACGCAGCGGCGTTGTTCGGGTTTGTGTGGTGGGCGACGCACAGGGCGATTCTGTGACGGACTGTCAAATCAAACGGACCCACGCCCTGGTGGAGAATCTGATTCACACCTTTGGTATGCTGCCTCACAGTGTCAGCTACCCCGCCAACTGGCAGATGTAATCGTTTCCTCCCGTCTTTGGGGTGAGATTCCACATTTTTCTGTATCTGCATCTTCTTTTTTAAAAACGCCCCTCCCGTCCTCATGACTTTGGTATTGACAGGCAAAACACGGGGCAGTATAGTGCTTTTCTGTATGTCCCCGTAGCGCAACGGATAGCGCGTTGGCCTCCGGAGCCAAAGGTTAGAGGTTCGAATCCTCTCGGGGACGTTTTTATAAGCCATTTCAAAAAAAAGAGTTGCAATTGTTTTTGGTTTTTAGGCCTTTCAGCATTTTTCGTGCCGTATACCCTTATTTTATAACTTTTACTGGTTTACGGAGACACGAAAACGACAAAAAAACACGCCACACACAAACCTTCCGGAAACACTCTGCAAAAATGGCAATCGTTATCGGCGGAAAGTCAGACTGCCGGGCAAAGACACGCCAAAGGCAAGGCCGCTATCGCAATGCCTCAATAACATCCCAGCGGTAATCCGTTTGGCAATATCTTGAGAACATCAGCGGCCCGAATCGGCACTTCCGATCGGCTTCCTAATTTTGTTGCATAAGTCGGTCAGAAATGATATGATATGTGAGGTTAAAGCCGATTTTAGAGTACCATTTGAGCGCTATACTATGGATCACGATTCATACGAAGCTAATGTGGACAAGGCCCGTGCATTTTTTGAGCGGGCTGAAGAAGTGGCCTCCACGGATAACTTTGACTATGCAATAGACCTGTATATGGAAGGTCTGCGATTGTCGCCGGATGCCCTGGAAGACGGCCATGCGCCGCTGCGCCGGCTGGGGCTTATTCGGCAGGGAAAGGGCGGCAAAAAACCTTCCATGATGGAAAAAATGAGGCATTTGAAGGGCAAGACCCCCCTCGAAGAAATGCTGAACGCCGAATACCTGATGGCCAAAGACCCGGACAATCTGGCCTATGCGGAGACCTTGCTGAAGGCGGCGGTCGCAGGAAGGTATTTACGGACGACTGAATGGATGGCCCATCTGATTTTCGAGGCCAACAAGGCCAGCAACAAACCGAGTTTCGACACGTATATTCTGCTTAAAAATGTATATTCGCAGATACAGATGTTTTCCAACGCCGTGGTCGTCTGCAATTTGGCGCTTCAACTCCGGCCCAGCGACAGCGCCCTGCGGGACGAATTGCGTGACCTTAGCGCCAGCATGACGATGGAGAAGGGAAAATACGGAAAAGGGCAGGATTTTCGGGATTCGATTCGGGATCGGGAGGGCCAGGAACGACTTCAAAGCCAGGAAAATATCGTCAAGAGCACCGATGTCAAGCAGCAGGCGGTCGACCAGGCCCGCCGGAAAATCCAGCAGGGAAGTGCCACCGTGACCAATATTCTCGAACTGGCCAATGCGCTGTTTGATCTTGAAACGCCTGCGGGTGAGGAAGAAGCCCTTACGCTCCTTGACAACGCCTATGCCAAATCCAAAGATTTTACGTTCATGAAGCGGCACGGCGAATTTCGCATCAAAAAACTCAGAAATTATATCCGTGGGCTATCAGCAGCGGCTCAAAAAGAACCGCAAAATCAGGTGCTCCAAAAGCAGCTCCAGCAATCCTTGCACCAATTCGACGAGGTGGAACTGGAGCACTTTAAAAAGTGCGAAGAAAACTACCCGACGGACCTTCGTATGAAGTATGAACATGGTCGGTGCCTGCTTAAAACCCAGCAATTTGACCGTGCGATTCCGCTGTTTCAGGAATCGCAAAAAGACCCGCGGCTGAAAGTTGCGGCGATGGATAAAATGGGACTTTGCTTTCTTTTAAAGGGCTGGGCGGACGATGCGATTGAAATTTTTCAACAAGCCCTCGAAAATTGCCAAACTCGCCAAGGCACCCTGGCAAAAGACATAAGTTACAATCTGGCAAGGGCTTACGAATCAGATGGAAAGATTGAAGAGGCCCTTAAGATATATCGAAAGCTGGCCCAGACCGATTTTAGTTATAAAGATGTCGGGCAACGTATTGACAATTTACGAAAAAATGGTACAAGATAGCACTTTTCCATTCGTTAACAGGGAACCAATCGCTCAGTTGTAGAGCAATATAATCGAGAAAATCAGGAGTACACAGTGGCACATTCATTATCGGCCAAGAAAAGAGTTCGTCAGAATGCGAAGCATCGGGTTTTGAACCGGGCACGCAAAAGTATGGTCAAAACCCAGATCAAGAATCTGGAATCGGCCCTGGATGCCGGCGATGCGGCGAAGGCCAAAGAGCAGCTCAAGGCACTGACCCGCAAGCTGGACAAGGTTGCTTCGACCAGCACCATGCACAAGAATACCGCTTCCCGAATCAAGTCACGAATGACCCATCGGGTCAATGCGCTGGCGACCAAAACCACCAGTTAATTTGGATACGACGAGTTTCGTTTTGGACAACAGGGCGTCCAGCCGATATACTTATCGGCTGGACGCCTTTTTTGCGCCCTATTAGAGCACATGGAACTTCTTAAAAAACAAATACTTACGTTACTAACGCGGCGGGACTATACGCCGATGCCGCCCCGAAAACTGGCTCAGTTGGCGGGGGTCAGCTCCAATGAATTCCCAAACTTTCAAGCAGCGCTGGAACAGATGCGTCACCGCCAAGAGATCGTCATTGATGCAAAGAACAATGTTGCGCTGCCGCCGATGGGGCATCGGGTGATTGGAACATTTCGGGCCAATGAGCGAGGATTTGGTTTTATTGTGCCGCTGGATCTCAACGCTTACGGTGATTTGTATGTCAGCCCGGAAGACACCGGCGGGGCAATGAATAACGATACGGTGGTTGCGCGTGTAGTCAAACGCGGGCACCGACTTGGGCAGGCGCGGTATGCGGGGGTTATTATCGACATTGTCGAGCGCGGCAGCAACCGGTTTGTGGGAACGCTTCAGCGTAATTCGGGGTTCTGGTTTGTTCAGCCGGAAGGCAAAGGGTTTTACCGCCCGGTTATTGTGGACGATATATCGGCCAGCGGAGCCAAAGAAAGCGACAAAGTTGTGCTGGAAATCGTCAGTTACCCGACCGAAACCATGCCGGCACGGGGGGCTATTGTGCAGGTTCTGGGTAAAGCCGGCCAGTATGACGCAGAAATCCGCTCAATCATGGTGCGCTACGGACTGCCGGAGGACTTTCCTGACCAGTGCCGTCAGCAGGCACGTGAGGCAACCGAGAACTTCCGACCCCAACAGGCCCAGGGACGCAGTGATATTAGCGATGAAGTCGTCGTTACAATCGACCCCCCCGACGCCCGGGATTTCGACGATGCCATCAGCTTAAAACGCGATCGGGCCGGCAACTGGCAGCTCGGCGTGCATATCGCCGATGTGAGCCATTTCATCCCGCAGGACTCCCCGCTGGACAAAGACGCCCGGCTTCGGGGCAACAGTGTTTATCTGCCGCAAAAGGTTATCCCGATGCTGCCGGAGATACTCAGCAACGGCATCTGCTCCCTGCAGCCGAACCAGAAGCGGTTTGCCAAGAGTGTTTATATCACCTACGATCCTGACGGCAATATCCTGGGCAGTGAATTTGACAACAGCATCATCTGCTCACGCAAACGGCTGACTTATCTGGAGGTGGACGCGATTCTCAAAGGACGAGCCGAGGGCTGTCCCGGTGAGGTGGTGGCCCTGCTCAAAGACATGGAAACGCTGTCCCGCGCCATCGAAAGGCGCCGGGAGCGAAACGGGATGCTGCATCTGGAACTTCCCGAAACGGAACTGGTCTATGACAACCAGGGCCGCGTGGTCGATGCCCATCCGGCCGACAACAGCTATCCGCATACCATCATCGAGATGTTTATGGTGGAGGCCAACGAAGCGGTGGCGCGGCTGCTGGATCGGTTCGGCGTACCGTTTATGCGGCGCATCCATCCCGACCCGGATACATTTGCGGCAAAAAATCTGGGGCGTTTTGTCAAACTGTGCGGCCTGAAGGTACCGCGGCATCTGGACCGGTCGGCGATTCAGGATTTGCTGGTGGCGGTCAAGGGCAAACCGACATCGTATGCGATTAATATGTATGTGCTTCGCAGCATGCAGAAGGCCGAATATTCGCCGCTGCATGTCGGGCATTTTGCGCTGGCATCGACACATTATTGTCATTTTACAAGCCCTATTCGGCGGTATGCCGACCTGCTGGTACATCGCCTTGTCGATTGTTATGTCATGGGCAAACTCACAAAGATCGGGGCAGACGAGGTGCTGGACGAAGGAGAACTGATTGAAATCGGAAAGCACATTACCTTTACCGAACAGCAGGCGGCAGAGGCGGAAAAGGAGCTTCAAACGGTGCTTATTCTGCAGATGCTTTCGGAACGCATTGGGCAGGATATGGACGTCGTGGTGTCGGGTCTGACGAATTTCGGGGTGTTTGTGCAGTGCACCAAATTCGGCATCGAAGGGATGATCGAACCGGGCGACCTGGGGCTGGATGAGTGGAAGTTTGACGATAGGGCGCAGGCGATTGTCGGCAAGTGGTCGGGCGAGAGTGTGCGTCTGGGGCAGTTGATGAAGGTGCGGATTGCCACGGTCAACATCCCCGCCCGGCAGTTATTTCTGGCCCCTGCCGAGCCGCTGGTCAGCGAACGGCCCGGCCTGAACCGCCGCAAGTTCAAACGCAAAAACCACGCCCGCCAAAAACGCAGGAGATAGGAAAAGGCAATGAGGGAAATATTTGCCTTCAGACCAGCGTTCATCCTTAAAAATACAGGAATAAACATAATTCAGGCGGCTGTTTAGACATAGGGCAAATTACAAATGCATTTCTACCGATATAACGCCGCGCTGTTGTTTTTGCTGTCGGGATGCGTAACGGCTGGCACTGTTCGCCAGACAGAATCTCCGGGGCGGGGGATGACGCCTTCCGGAGCGCATAAAAAAGGCCCCGGCGAGTACACCTTCGCCGGAACCTTGTTTGGATTTATCAAAAAACGCCTTGCGGTATCAGAGTTCTCTGACTGCATACAGCGTTTCAATAGCACGTACATCCTGCAGCCCCAGAACGCTTGTCAGCACCTGGCGGAAGTAGTCGCCATCGCAGTCCTCGCAAATGACCGCACTAACGCCCAGTGACCGCGCTTCGATTTCCTGCCGCGGATTATTCGCCTCAATAATCGCCACCGTCGGCATGTCGGGCTTGACGGCTTTGAGTTTGTGGAGGAATTGCCCGTTGGGCATATCCGCCAGATGCCAATGGCTGATGACGCTGTCAAACCGCTCATTTTTAGATGAGCGTATCGCGTCCGTACCGCAGGCCACATTGATCAGCCGAATCGGAAGCCCTTCAAAAACATCCGATCGATGTTCCATCCCTACCGCTAACACATTCATTTTTGCAATAATAACCATACGCTCAAATCTCCCGTTAAAAGCATCCGCTTAAAAAGGGTTACCGATATTTTTGCAGCGTCAGCCGTTATATCGATAATACCCTGCCGCTGCCATTGGAGTTGACATCAAATCGCTTATCTTCGTCCGTTGCTCCTTCTGTTGTTTTTGAAAAATACATCTGGACCGCCGGTTTTCCTCCGTTAAAACGGCGGGCCTGAGATATGACTGACATTAGATAATCAAATCTCAGGCCCAGCTTGGATATCGTTAAACTCGTTTGGCACGAGATCATGTTCGTGTCGGGCACTCAACCGGAGATTGGCCAATTGCCCGACGCTTGGAGGAGGAGGAAAGATATCGTTAAGCTCGTTTATGACGAGATTGCATTCGTGTCGGGCACTCAACCGGAGATTGGCCAATTGCCCGACGCTTGGAGGAGGAGGAAAGATATTGTTAAACTCGTTTGAAACGAGCATGTATCGCGGATTCACAAAGATTCCCCCGCCTGGGCTTCAATTCACCTTCCTTCGCTGCCAAAAGCTAAAGCTTCATCAGCGCCGCACAGGGCATTTCGAAAGGTCGCCCTGTTACGCTGGCGGTCTGTTCAATTGTAAAAGAGCTTTTTATCTTACTGCCGGTTCCTGTTTCGGCATTTTTCTGCCACTTCGTAAGGACTATTAGTTCAATTGGCGTGCCAACATGAAAATAACTTTTTTGAAATTTCTTATCCCTTTTTAGGAAAAGAACTTATCGATCTTACCGCAAGCGGGAAAATCACCCCGTTAATTTCCCCGGAAAGTACCGAATCGGTCGGTTTTGGCGTCACTGAAACGCCGTATGTAGTTGTTAAAAAAGAAGTTAGATCGCTCCGATCCAAAATGGACGCAGGGACCAAAATGGACGATTGCATAACGGGGGGACTCTGTGACAGATGAAAGGGTGTAAAAAAACAAGCAAATCGAAAGGTCTTTTGTACGGACAGGAGGCCGGCGTGGAAATGGAAAATGCCTTTGCGGGATTACAACGTTTGTTAATTGCCCGCTTTGGGAACCTGGATGTTGAGCTTTTCGATGATCCGGTTGAGGCGGCGGCGATCAATTCCGAGAATCCTTGCGGCGGCGACTTTTTTGCCGCCTGTAACACGGAGCGTCTCGGTGATAAGCTGCTCCTGTGCCGCATCCAGGGTCGGAAGAACGCGGCCCGGTCCGGCGGTGTAGGCCGACATCAGGATTTCCGAAGGCAGGACCGACGGCTCAATCACGGCGCTTTGGCTGAGTACATAGACCCGTTCCATTGCGTTGGCCAACTGGCGGACATTGCCCGGCCAGGTGTAATTGAGCAACAGGTGCTCCGCATGGGAAGACAATTTTTTCAGCGGCTCCCCGTAAAAATCAGCCAGGTTTTTAAGAAAATACTGAGCCAGCGGAAGAACATCTTCCCGCCGCTCCCTCAACGGGGGAATTTCCAGGTTGATCACATTGATTCGGTAATATAAATCCGCTCGAAATTCGTTTTTGTCCACCATCGTCCGTAATTGGCGGTTGGTGGCACACAGAACCCGCACATCAATCGGAAAGCTCTGGGTGGATCCAACAGGCGTCACCATGCCTTCCTGCAGAACACGGAGCAGTTTGGCTTGAAGTTCGAGAGGGATTTCGCTGATCTCATCCAGGAAAATCGTTCCGCCGTCAGCAGCCCTGAAAAAGCCCAGCGTATCATAGATCGCTCCGGTAAAGGCCCCTTTGACGTGGCCGAAAAGCTGGCTTTCAAAAAGCTGGCCTGTCAGTGTGGTGCAATCAACGGGAACAAAGGGCTGACCGTGTCGTTGGCTGAGCAAATGTATCTTGCGAGCGACCATCTCCTTGCCGGTTCCGGTTTCACCGGTAATCATGACACAGCATTCCCGCCCCGCGATGGATTCAAGAGTTCCCAGAAGCGACATGAACGCATCCGAACTGCCAACCAAAGAGGGTACCGACGGCCGGCAACTCTGCGCACCCATACCCCGGCCTCTTACGGTCTGTTTGCCCGTAACAGAATCCTGTTTTTGCGCACTCCCTTGCGGCGTCTGTCCTTGATCGGCGCTTCTCACTTGCCAATATCCCCCCGTTCGAATCCGGGTGTAATCCCTTTGGAAAAAAGATGCATTTTCTTCGATGGAAAAAGTGAGAATGCGCAGACACCCCCTGCTCTTTTCTCACACCTCCAAGCATCTGTGTCCCGTATTATACCCCATGCGCAAGGAAAATCAAGCACAAATTCGAAAATTTACCCAAATTACCCCTCCCCCCGCTTGGGGGTTGCTGGCCGTAAGAGTTCACATAAAAAATTTTGGCCGGAATATATCAAAGTTAAGGAGTAAATGAGGAAAAACAGGCAATTTGACAACCTTCTTTTTATTTCTTATGTTTTCCGTGGAGAGAAGAGAATGGATGGAATTAAAAAGACAAATTTGATATAAATAGACCTTATTAGGAAAATCTCCTCTCCTGTCTTTTCCTTGCACGGACGCTCGACGGGACAGTTGTCTGTCACAAGCAGGCGCCTGTCCCGTTCTTTTTTATTTCCTTGTCCGCCCCTCCCAAAGCCGCTACAATGCCCCCCATTGTCATCGCAACTAAAATCGGCTCATCCGAAGGATGGGTCCTTAACTATGAACTAAAAACGAAGAACTTATAACCTTAACTTATGCTGCCATTACATACCAGTGTACTGCCAAAGCGAACACCGTATGCCAATTATCTTCTGATTGCGGCCAATATCGTTATTTTTGCAGTCAGTTACGGACCGTACCAGATCGGACGTTCAATCGAGCCCCTTCGCCCTTGGGCACAGCAGTTCATGCTCGACCCCGAGTTTCCGTATATCTGGCAATTTGTCACCTATGCCTTCCTGCATGGCGGTATCATGCATCTTGTCGGTAATATGTTCTTTCTGTACATCTTCGGTAACAATGTCAACGACAAGCTCGGCAATATCGGCTACCTGTGTTTTTACCTGGCCAGCGCGGTTTTTTCAGGCATCGGCCATACCTTATTGAGTCCTGCTTCCGTTCTCGGGGCCAGCGGGGCTGTTGCCGCCGTCACGGGGGCGTATCTGGTCCTGCTGCCCAACAGCTTGATTACGGTTGTCTATTGGTTTTTCTTTATCGGTACCGTCGAAATCCGTGCGCTGTACTTCATCGCGTTCAAGCTGATTTTCTGGGACAATATCTTCGCTGCCGACCCCCGTCAGGGAATTGCCTACAGTGCCCATCTGGCCGGCTATGCTTTTGGCATTGCTGCTATCCTCGGATTATTATCGCAGGGCCTGATTGAAACCGATTTTAACGACCTGTGGACGATGTTGCGGCAATGGAACCGACGCCACCAGTTTCGTGATGTTGTCGCAGACGGTTACGACCCCCATAAGGAATCCGGCCGAAAAACCGTCTTCGCCCGCGTTCAAACAACACCCGCGCCATCCAGCGAGCAACGGCAGCAAATCCTCGACCTGCGCAGCCGGATCAGCCAGACCATGAACAACCATCTGGCCGCTGAGGCCGCCGCTTTGTATCTGGAACTGCTGAAGCTTGACAGCACCCAAATCCTGCCCCGTCATCTCCAGCTGGATATAGCCAATCAGCTTATGTCCGAAGGCAAATGGCAGACCTCCGCCGAGGCGTACCAAAAGTTTTTGAGCCAGTACAGCAATTATGAATATACTGAACAGGTTCATCTCATGCTCGGCCTGCTCTACGCCCGCTATCTGAACCGGCCCCAGGAGGCCCTGGCTCACCTCAACCAGGCCGTCGACCGCCTGGCCGACCCCGGCCAGAAAGCTCTCTGCCAGCAGGAAATCACCCGTCTGAAAAACAGTTGACATCCGCCGGCGAGAGTGATAATTTATTGGATTTATAGAGTAAATCGTAAAGAATAGTCCGGATATAGAAAATAGCAATTCGATTGGGAGACATTGCCATGTATTCCGCAAAAATGTTGTTATGTGCAATCCTTTTGGTTTCGCTGATGGTCCCCTGTACGGCGACGGCGGCCCCCGAGGTGGCCCCGCAGGTAGCCGGCAAGCCCGCTGACGTTCAATTTCCGTTTGTCGCCCAGGTTACCGGCGATAACGTTTATCTCCGTTCCGGCAAGGGTCAGCTCTATTACCAATGCGGCAAGATGAGTGTTGGCGATACCGTCACCGTCGTCGAGGATGCCGACGGCTGGTCCAAAATCGTCCCGCCGGACGGCAGCTATTCCTGGATAGCCAAGGATTATGTCAAGATTTCTCCCCCCGGCTCGAACAAGGGCGTTGTAACCGGTGAAAACGTCCGCGTCTGGGCGGGCTCGGACTTCATCGAAGCATCGCGCTCGGACAGTATGCAGGTCAAGCTCAATCAGAACAAAGATCAGATCGACGACGATGACTTTGTCGAACTTCTTTCCGACCAGCCACAAAACAGCACGTTCTACAAAATCAAGCCGCCGGCGGGCGCCTATCTGTGGATCAGCAGTGAATACCTCAAGTACACCGGGCCGCTGGTGCACAAAACTCCCGTTACAGTACCGCTTCGTCCGGATGTCAATGATGTCCAGCCGCTGCCTCCGTCATCAGAAACATCGGCTCCGGCATTTAAAAACCTGACCCCGGAAGGTCAGCCGGCGGAAGCCGCAGCGCCGGACCAGAAACCCGATGCCAATGAGGCGGTAAAACCCGAACCGCCCAAGCCGGTCACCAAGGAATCGGAATATCTCAAGCAGTGCTATGCGCTGTCTGCGAAAATCGATGAGGAAGCCCAAAAGCCCCTCAACAAACAAGCATACGCCGACATCCGCACATCGCTGGAGGCCATAAAGGCCGATGCCGAGGCAGGCAAGGCCGCGGCCTACTCGCAGATTCTGCTGGAACGCATCGTCCGGTACGAATTAGCCATCAGCGTAACCGGTATCCTCAACCAGCAGGATAAAACGCTGGCGGCGGCCAAAGAGAATATCCAAAAGACTCATCAGGCACAGATTGATAAGCTGCCCAAGGAAGTGAATTTTATTTTTACAGGAACACTCAAGCCGTCTCACGTTTATACGGACAAGACCGGCCAGAAGCGATACCTGCTGTTGGATCCGGCCGGCAAGGCCCTGTGTTATGCCACCGCTTCGTCGGCAGAAACCGCCGCCAAACTCGAACAGATGATCAATACCAAAGTCGGTATTGGGGGAAATGTGATCAACAATCCAAAATCGCTGGTAACCGTCGTTTCAGTAACCGTTGTCGAAGCGATGCCGTAACACAAACAACCCTGACGATGTTTGAAAGCCCCGGCGCATAAACCGCCGGGGCTTTTTTATTTTGCATGAACATATTCGGCCGCATGGAGTCCCGCCAGCGCGCCGGTCGAAAAAGCGATTTGAAGGTTATAGCCGCCGCAGGGACCATCCGCATCAATGACCTCGCCCGCAAAATACAGCCCCTCGCACAGCCGCGATCCCATCGTCTTAAAATTGATTTCCCCGCGGCAGACCCCGCCCCGCGTTACGGTGGCCTTCTCCAGATCGCCGCAGCGAACCACCGTCAGCGGCATCGCCTTGAGCAATCCGGCAAGCCGGCGGCGGTGTTCTTTGCGCAACTGCCCTGCCGGGATTGCTTCCTGCCCGCAGACCATCTGCTGCAAAAGCCCGCCGATATGCCGAGGCAGCCAGAACGCCAAAGCCCCTGAAAGTTCCTTCTTCGGATGCTCTGCGCAAAGCCGGAGCAACTCGGCATCCAGCGTTGCCTGCGGCCGATTCGGGCACAAATCCAGTTCCAGCGCCGCAGATGACGTGCCGCAGCGCACCTCATCGGCCACAACCCGGCTGACATCAAACGCCGCCGGCCCGCCGATGCCGTCTTCCGTAAAAACCAGGGCACCCGACACCGTGCTGGTTTTGCCTTCGAGACGGATTCGGATCGAAACCTGTTCCAAACTGACCCCCTGCAGCGTGCCCGGCCACGGTTCCAGACACACCACCGGACACAATATCCCCACTGGCTGGCGAATCGTATGGCCGAATGTTTTTGCCAGCGCATAACCGTCGCCGGTCGAACCTGTTTTCGGCCAACTGACGCCGCCCGTCGCCGCAACCAG
This sequence comes from Planctomycetales bacterium, assembly GCA_022615575.1. Taxonomy (GTDB): domain Bacteria; phylum Planctomycetota; class Phycisphaerae; order Sedimentisphaerales; family Anaerohalosphaeraceae; genus 4572-13. The sequence goes on along the minus strand of JAKEGM010000033.1, from coordinate 6,412 downwards.
GCACTTGCATAAAAACCGTTCCTTTTCCGTTTGCACATCAAACGCCGCCGGGGCCTTCGCGATACAGATAACCCGTCTGCCGTAACGAAGGACGACGCCCTGCTTTTTCGCTTCATCCACAAGAATGCGGCAGACCTGCGGCGCCCGCCCTGTGCAGGGGAAAATGCAGCCGTCGGATTCTGTCGTTGTCGCCAGTCCGCGCTGGGCAAAAAACTCCACGAGGTCCCGGGGCGGCAGTGTATAAAAGGCGCGCTTGAGCGAATGGCCGTACGGCTGGCAGGCGCGGACAAAATCCTCGATGTCGCCGGCGTGCGTCAGGTTGCACCGTCCGCCGCCGGTCAACAGCAGTTTTCGGCCAGCACTGGAATTGCGTTCAAGGATGCAAACCTGCGCGCCGGACCGAGCGGCATAAATCGCCGCCATTAACCCCGCAGGCCCTGCCCCAATGATACATACATCCATTGCCTTGGGTTCCCTCTAAAACGGCGGCCTGAACACCGACAGAAAAACCGCCTGAATATCCGGCTCTTTCATGTCGCCGCGGACCTCCACCCGCCACAGGGCCGACCCCACTCCCTGAAGCAGCCGATCCAAGGACGTATCGTCCCTGCCAAGCCGGTTCCACGCCGTCAGTTCCATCGCAATCTGCCGCTGCTGCATATCCAGCACGCCTTTGCCGCGAAAAACCAGCGGATCGCCCACCATCAGCACATTATCCAGAATCAGTTCCGCCCCCCGTATGACTCCATTGATTTCCATGCGGCTAAAAATAAACTCTTCCGGCCGGCGAAGCTGCACCGCCGTGAGAATCTTGCCCGGCAGCGATTGACGGCCCATTTTCATATCGACAACCGTCGCCGCCAACCGGCCGCGAGGTTCTGCAAGATTTTGGAAGTCCCCTTCCAGCGCCATCTCGCCTGAAACCTGCCCCTGTGTCTGCTTCTGGGGGTCTTCCGGCTGCTGAGCCTTCAGCAGTTTTTGAGCATTCACATCCCGACACTCCAGTTTCAGCATGTATCCGGTCTGCGCCTGGGGGGCAAGGTTCACCTGAAACCTGCCCTTCACCGTACCGTCATACAGCCGCGCTGCAAGATCGTCACTGCTCAACTGCATCGTATTGGGGTCATAGATTGCTTGGCCGGTAAGTTCCGTAACAAATCGGTTGCTGTATTGAAGGCGGTCGATACGATAATGGGTCAGCACCTCCCAGCGATGCGTCTGAAAATCACCCGCCAGACGTCCGTCAAAAACACCGTCCAACTGGCTGATGCGCTCCGGCACACCGCAGGAAACATCCGCCAGTTCCACCTCAGCATCCATTTCCATCCGCAAAGGCCTCTGCGACTGCATCCACATCTGCCCATGATGAATCCGAAGATGCGCCGTACCTTGCGGGCGGGCCCAACCGTACAGCGCACGGATTTTTTCGCTCATCAAATCCTGCGGCAGAGATTCAACAGGAATATCCCGCAACTGAAATTCGGAAAACTCCACCCCTTCATTCAGAAAACGCAAACGGCCGCTTGACCGGCCCAGCACGGAACCGCCCCACTCGACCGGATTATCGCGGCAGTCAATTGCCAGGTCGTTGATGCCGCACACCGCTTCCGGAAGGTTAAACGCCAGATGCCCCACCGCATCGACCTTGCCGGTCATCTTCAGTTTGCCTGATTTCTGCGCTGATTCACCACCAACGGCCTTCCAGAAGGCATCATTCAAATCAAACGCTTTTGCATCCAGTTCAAGGCAAAATCCTGCCCGCGAGGGCTGCACACCGGCAGGATAAACTTTTCCGCTCAGCGCCACCCGGCCGCTTTCCGTCTGGCCCTCCAGTGTATGCAGGATGGCCGCATCTTTCGTAACATCCGCCGACAGGTGGACATCCGTCATCTCAAGGGGAAAACCCTTATACAGCAGCCGCGACCCGTCCAGACGGATTTCGGCGATATAATCCGGCTTCTTTTTTTCTGCTGGATCGGAAAAGACGCGGATGTCTAAATCCGCTCGCCCTTCAATTTCCAACTGGTCAAACAGGGCTTGCTGCTCGACGGACATGGCTTCAATCAACTTTTTATCAACCGGAATCCGCTCACCCCGCACATGAATGTCAAACGCCGGTTCGTCCGTCTGCAAACCCAGCACCTGTCCATTCAAAATCACGCTGCGCCCATCCTCATACCGGGCCGTCACCTGGCTGAACTGAATCCGGCCGGCTTCCATTGTGATGGTTCCGGTCAGGTTTTCCAGCAGATAAGGAAAGTAGGTATAAACCGCAGACGTATCTTTCAGATGCAGCGACAGCGTCTTTGCCTTCTGCCCATCGGGAGCGCGGCGAAAATGATAATCCACTCCCATCAGCCCCTGCGGCTTAAACATCAGCCATATCCTTTTAACCGAATCCGACAGGGCGTTATATAGTGCATCATCGAAGCGCAGCGTGTCGCTGGTTGTTCGCAGGTCAATCGCCGCCTGCGGCCCGAAATTGTCCACCGTGCCGTTGAACAGCAGCGCCATATCGCCGTGACGTCCCTTGAGATTGTTGAGCCGAAGACCGCGTCCCGCCAGTTCGATTTCTCCCTGTATCCGGTCGACGGCATAGGGAAAATTCTCGTCTTTCACCGAGATGTCCAGGCACCGAATCACACCATCGATCTGAGTGCCCGACAAATCATCCAGGTGTCCCCGTATTGTCGCCTCGATGTCGCCCCGTCCAGCCGCATGATACCGCGCCAAAAACCTTCGCAAGCTCGGATCCAGCATCGCCCGCACCGGCTCGCTGCAGACAATCGTATCGGGAACATAATGGTCTGACAGCGACAGTCCCTGCGTCGAAATCTTCAAATCCATCGGGCGCCGGCCCGTCGAATGAATCAATCCGCTGATGTCCGCTCGCCCGCCCTTCATGGAAAAGCCGCACCGCTGCACCAAAATTGTTTGAGCATCAAAGGTGCATTCCAGCTGGATATCTTCCATATTCCATGCGTTGTCCAGCACCCGGGCCTGCGGCATTCGAATATGTCCGGCCGCCGCAAACCGGCTCTGCCGGCCTTCCTGGCCGACGGTCAAGACACCCTGAAGTTTACTGTCTCCAAAACCAAACCGCCCATCCGTTTGGAGTGCGAAACTGTATTCGTGCCGACCGGTCTGCACCGCGATATCGCCGTTAAGGCCGATGGTTGTGATTGTCTGGGGTGTGTTCTGCATCAATTGGCGGATGCGCACAGCGCCGCGGCGCACCTGAATCAGCGGCATTATTTTCTGCGGCCCCGATGCGGTTTTGCCGAATGTCAGCCGGCCCAGGTTCCATCCCCCCCCGATCGAATCGTAATCCGCCGTCAGCAGAAAATCCGTCAGCGTCACCGAACGAACCGTAAAACGCCCCTTGAGCAAATCCCACGGTTCAAACCGCACATCGATCCGATCCGCCCTCAAAATTTCCGAATCGTTCACTGATTCGGCATCTGCCCCAACCACAATCCCCTTCAGGCAAACAGCCCCCACTCCTGTAAACCGCCCGGACTGCACCGCCGCCGCCCCCCCGCAAAGCCGTTCAATTTTTGCCCTGGCAATCGGAGCGACCGCAAAAAAACCGACCCCATAGACCGCGGCCGCAGCGCACAGCAGGCCAATCAACGTCACCTGTAAAAATTTCAGTAACCGGTGCAGCGGGCGGATATGTCCAAAATGCTTGTTTTCAGCATCCACACGATTGATTTTTAATTTTCGATTTTTAATTTTACTTCAGTGCCTTGTCTGCAATATCCTTACGGCAGTAAGCCCCTTCAAAATGAATCTTACCCACCGCTTCATACGCGCACAGCTTGGCCGCCGCAATGGTCTCGCCCAGCGCTGTTACCCCCAGCACCCGCCCGCCGCTGGTAACAATAGCGTCGTCCCGCCGGGCAGTTCCTGCGTGAAAAACAACCACATCCTTCAGCTTGGCCGCCTCGTCGAGTCCGGTGATAACCTTGCCCTTTTGACAGCTGCCCGGATACCCCCCGGAACTCATCACCACACACACCGCCGGCCGCTTGTCCCATTGCAGCGTCACCGTATCCAATTTCCCATTGCAAACCGCCAGCATCACTTCCAGCAGGTCGCTCTTGAGCCGCATCAGAATCGGCTGCGTTTCCGGATCGCCGAAACGGCAATTGTATTCGAGCACCCGCGGCCCGCCCTGCGTAAGCATCAGGCCCGCATACAGCACTCCCCGGTAGGGTGTGTCGTTGCGGTTCATACCGTCAATGGTCGGCACAAGGATTTCACGGACAATCTGATCCATCAGCTTGTCGGTCACAACCGGAGCCGGGCTGTACGCTCCCATGCCGCCGGTATTCGGACCGGTATCCCCATCGCCGATGGGCTTGTGGTCCTGGGCGCTTTCCATCACATAAATGCTGCGGCCGTCCACAAACGCCAGAATCGACGCCTCCTGCCCCAGCAGTTTGTCTTCGACAATCACGGTATTGCCCGCCTCGCCGAAGATGCGGTCTTTCATAATCTTCTCCGCCGCCAAAATCCCCTCCGACGGCTCATCGCAGACAAACACCCCCTTGCCCTTGGCCAGCCCGGCGGCCTTAATCACTACCGGCTCATCCCGGCTGGCGATGTACGCCCTGGCATCCTCAAACGAGGTGAACGAGCGGCTTTCAGCCGTGGGAATGCTGTTGGCCCGCATAATATCCTTGGCAAAGGCCTTATCCGCCTCGAGCTGGGCCGCCGCCCGGTTCGGCCCGAATGCCTTAATCCCGGCCGCTTCAAACGCATCCGCCGCCCCGGCCGAAAGCGGGTCTTCCGGCCCGATTACCGCCAGACCGATGTCGGCCCCCCGCGCGAACTTAACCAGTGCCTCAATATCCGTATCCGGGATATCCACATTCTCGCCGCACTGGGCCGTTCCAGGATTGCCCGGAGCGATATAGAGCTTGCGCAACTTCTTTGATTGCGATAACTTCCAGGCAATCGCGTGTTCACGACCACCGCTTCCAATCAATAATACCTTCATAAGTTAGTCCTTAGTCATGAGGCCGGAGCAGCGGGCTTGAATCCGCAGGCCGTGCCTCGCAGTTCTTTGGACACAGATTAACGCAGATAAACACGGATTTTTCAATAAATATCCTCTAAAAAACAGCCGATGAAAGACAAAAACCACGAAAGACACGGAATACCCCGAAGAACAAAAGACAGGCAGCAGATGATAGAAGATGGAATTAAGAACACAGAATGTCTAAAACTAATTGGAAATCGGAAATTGGAAATCGGAAATCAAGAGGCCCGTCCTCACGCCTGGCACCTCACGGTTCATGTCCTGCATACGCTTTTACCCTCGTTGAATTGATGATTATCGTGACGATTCTGGGCATCCTGGCCGCCATTGTGATGCCCGAGTTTCAGGGCCATATCCAGAAGGCCAGAGAATCGCAGGCCAAGGCAAATCTGAAGATCCTGCGTGAAGCTATTGAACGCTACGCCGCCGAACACAACGGCATCCCGCCGGGATACCCGAGCAATAATCCAACTTCGGTTCCCACTAACTTAACTTTAAATGCCCAATTTTTTACCCCCAAAACATATCTGTCGGAAAGACCCAAAAATCCGTTTAATGATATTGGTTATATTTACGTCCTAAACAACACCCAAACACTTAATGAAGCCACAGCTGCCACAATCCCATCAAGTTACGGCTGGTTATATCATCCAGCAACAAAGACCGTTAAACTACATTGGACAGGGACAGATAGCGAAGGGGTTAAGTATTTTAATTACTGAAGCTCGTTCGGCTGAACTTTGTAGAATGTGATCATCTGCGGATGTGCATTTATCTCGTCAATCGGGGGTTCGGCCGCTCCTTCAAGCCAACTGATACTTCTCCATTCAACTTCCCATATTGTGCCGTCTTTCGTAACGGTGCCGATTAGATTATCGATAATACGGCCCTTGAGTGATCCCTCGACGAATTTCATCTCATATCCATCTATTACAATCTCTGCCCTGACTGCATCGGCTACGGGGTCGTAAGAAGATTCGAGGGGGCCTAATGTTGCAACCATGTAGGTCCCCTCATCGGGTCCGTCTTTGTAGATGCCGCCTTCTTCGACAGACATGGGGCCAAATACATAGTGGTAAATATCAGTAATTGTGCCATCGGGATTGAAGGTGATCTTCCATTTCTGTGTTTCATCTAGGCCGAATTGATAGAGCCATGTTCCAACCATAGAAGGCGGAAAGTTTTTGATGCCGGTTTCCTTTGTCGGAGAGGCAACCTGCGTGCAGCCGGAGAAAAGGCAGAAGACAGAAGGCAGAAGGCAGACAACAGCGAAATTGTAAATTGTATATTGTAAATTGTATATTGACGATTGACGATTCATAGTATTCTCCGAGTTTTTTACCGAGATTACAACGATTTTAAACG
>JAKEGM010000032.1 GCA_022615575.1 Planctomycetales bacterium | reverse complement strand
CACCGCTCATCACAACCCGAACATCTTTAAATGCTTCGGCATTAAAATCCGAATGCTGAATCAGCGCCAGAAATATGGTCGGCACTCCGAAGAAGAGCGTTATCTTCTCTGCGGTCAGAAGTCGTATCGTTTGAATCGGATCAAATGTTCGTTGCAGGACCGCTGTTCCGCCATTGTAAAGCATGGATAGGGTGAAAAGTCCAATCCCACCGATGTGAAACATCGGCAGCACCACCAGGTTGCGGTCATTGGATGTAAAGCCCATGGCAAGGTTGAGGTTGAGCGTATTCCAGAAACTGGCGCCCTGGCTGAGTACCGCTCCCTTGGGTTGCCCGGTGGTTCCGGCGGTATACATGATAATGTGGGGTGTGTCTAGATCAGGCGCAATGTCCGGTTCCGGCTCACGCTCGGAATGATCGAGGAGCAAAGCTTCGTAAGCATGCCCATCCCGGATGTGTTGGTCACCAATGACAATGCGTTCGTTAAGTGACGTCGTGCCTGCCAACTCATTAACGAGCCCCGCCAATCCGGCATCGAACACTACCGTCTCCGTGCCGCTGTCCTTCAAGATAAAGGACAGTTCGCTTGCCGTCAGTCTCCAATTCAGCGGTACCAAGATCAATCCCAATTTGGCCGCCGCCATAATCGTCTCGAGAAACTCCAGGCAGTTGTACGCTAGAATACCGATGCGATCACCGCTTTTGAGACCGAGACCCTGAAGCGCCCAGGCCAGCCGATTGACACGCCGATTCAACTCACGGTAGCTGATTCGTCGGTCAGCGTCGACCACGGCTTCTTTTTCAGGACTCAGAAACTCTCGTCTTGCCAACCAGCAGCCGATTCCAGGAAGTTTCATAAACATCCTCCGCACAAAAAATCCGCCACGAAACGCTGGTAAGACTAAATTGGCGTTCTAAATACCAGCCGACGGACCAACGCGCGATGATCATCCCCGACAAATAGATCGAATTTATTCGCTTGGGCTCGACTTTCCGGCATGATCGAGGGTCTTAATCAAAAATTTTTTGCATCAGACTGGCCATATTCTCCGCGAAGTTAATGACTGTCGTCAAACCTTCATTATCTTGGTCGGCATCTCTGGCTCCGCCGGCACCGGCCATACCGACATTCCAGTATGTGGAGCCGGGCACCGTGATGCCGTTGATAAAAAACCAGAGCAACAGTTGTGAAAACGCCAGGTTATGTCCGGCCCGGCGCGCGACGGTGATCGGGCCGCCCACTTTGCCGGCCAAGAATTTATCATTCCAATAGGCCACAAATGTTGCGCGCGCCAACAAAGCCATCATTTGCGGCACCACTAACTTTCATTCTTTTTCCTTCTCTTCCCGGCAAATCCAACCCGGCAGCGGCAGGGTCGTTTTCAAAGTGCCCTCCGCCAGCTGCCGGCACATCAGCTTTTTAAAATAGTCGTGTTTAAAGCATTGGCTGAAGGCCTCGCTCTCCGCCTGAAGCCCCTCGGAGAATAGTCCGGATTGTGCCGCACGCACGGCCCGTTTTGCCTGGGACAATGCCTGCTGCGGATTACGGAAAATGGGCGCCAGTATTTTGACAACCTCGCTGGTGAGCGAATCGGCGGGCACCACCTGGTGAACCAGTCCCAACTCGAGAGCATCCGCACCGGAGTAAAGCTTTCCAGACAGTATCATTTGCAAGGCACGCCCGGTACCCACCAAGCGGGGCAAACGCTGAGTGCCGCCGCCCCCGGGAATGATTCCGACTTTGACCTCCGGCAGGCCGATTCGCGCAGTGTCAATGGCCAGGCGCAAATCGCAGGCCAAAGCAAATTCAAATCCTCCGCCAAAACAGATACCGTTGATGGCCGCCACCAGAATAAGGGGACTGGCTTCCATGCGGTTAAACAGTTTTTGAATCCGGATTGAAAAGTTCCTGGCGCCTTCCGGATCGCACTGCATCATTTCAACACCGTCCGCGCCGCCAACAAAGTAGGTATCACCCGCACCGATAAATACCATCGCCCGGGTTTGAGTTTGTTCAACAACAGCCAGTAGCTCCTCCAGTTCCGCCATCAGGACGCTGTCGATTGAATTCCGGTCGCCCGGTCGATTGATGGTCACCCAGCAGATATCTCCCTGCTCGTCCGCCAGCAGCCTGGTGAATGTTTGGGGCATCATTCTCCTTTTTCAATTAAATCACCAAGCCCCCGTTGGGGCTGAAAATCTGACCGGTAAAAAAATCGGCTTCGGGTGAGCTTAGAAAGACCACCAGACCGGCGATTTCTTTCGTGTCTCCAAACCGTTTCAAGGGCGTCTTTTTGAGGATGTAATCCGCAAAGCCTTCCGGTAATCCGTTCAACATGGGTGTGCGCACATAGCCGGGAGCGATGATATTCACACGAATATTGTATTTGGCCACCTCTTGCGCCAGGGTTCTGCCGAGCATGTTGACCCCACCTTTGGTCGCACTGTAAGGCAGCGCACCCGGCGTCGGTGTTAACGCAGCAACCGAGCTGAACAGGATGATACGCCCCGTTTGGTGCTCCTTCATCCAGCGAACCGCCTCACGGCAGCAAAAAAACGCCCCATCCAGGTTAACGGCCCTCATCCGGCGCCATTCTTGGTCGTCAATATCTTCGATAGAAGCGGTTTGACCCAATATGGCCGCCGTATGAACCAGCAGATCCAGCCGCTCCGCTTTCTTTTGGAGTTCCCCAAATAGAGCGGTTACCGAATCGCTTTGCGAAACATCCACTTCAACGGCTTTCGCCTGGCCCGGCATACCGTCCGTTGTTCGAACCGTTTTCTCTGCCGCCGCCGTATCAAGGTCGGCGACAAAGACAGTGATACCCAGACGGCATGATTCTAAAGCGATCGTTCGCCCCATGCCGGAACCGCCGCCGGTAACAAGCGCTGTTTGAATCGGAAGCGTTTTCAAAATAAATACGGGAAGTACAATGGAAGCTATTCTAGAGCTTTTTTTCGAATTTCAGTTCTTTTTCAAACGCTTTGAAAAATTCATCCCGCTCTTTCCAGTCCGGACCAAATTGCCGGCTGAAATAGGACCCCAGCTTGTCAAAAAGCTTTTGCCAGACTGACTTACCGCCCCCCAGAACCACGTCTTCCAGAAAGGAATCCAGCTCCGACATTTTCTCCTTGGGCAGAAAGGATACAGCACCCAGTTTAATGGATTTTTTCAGGGATTCGGGTGAAAGCGCATGGGCGGTGAGCATGACGGTTGGGAAATTCCTGGCAACGGAATTTTTTAATAACTCAAAACCGTTCACTCCCATGATGTCGAGAATTACAATATCATAAGTGTAACTTGCCAGAAATTGGATGGCGCTGTAGTAATCCTGCGCCTTGTGAACCCGGCACATATCGAGTTGCTCAGCAATACTCTCCAGCACGTCCGGTTCGTCGTCCACGATCAAAATGACCTTGTCTTTAAGGAGACTTGTTGAACTCAATGATGATGCCCTCCTTCAATGGTGTTGCCGACAGCTGAAATTTGCATGCCCAAACTGGCAGTCAAAATAGGCCGGCCGTTTCTTAGACGGCCAGATAGCGTTTTTTGATTTCCTCATTTTGTTCCAATTCGGCGATACTGCCTGAGTATTTGATGGCGCCATTGTCGACAATGTAGGCCCTGTCCGCATGTTT
>JAKEGM010000031.1 GCA_022615575.1 Planctomycetales bacterium | reverse complement strand
AGTTTCCATTGTTCCAGCCGGTTTAACAGGGCGTTCATTTTCTTGATGGCATTGATGCCCAACTGCGGCATGGAGCCATGAGCGGTCTTGCCGAGCGTTTCAATTTTCAGCCACAGAATGCCGCGGTGTGCCCGCATGATTTTCAATCCGGTCGGCTCGGGAATCAGGATGCCCGCAACCCGGCCGAGAGCGGACTGCATCTGCTCGACAAACCGTTTAGCGCCGCAGCTGTCCGTTTCCTCGCCGGCGGTTGCGGCCAGAATGACGCGACCTTTTAACGGAACTTTCTCGGCGTGCAATTGGCAGATGGCATCCGCTGCCGCACACAGACCCCCCAGCATGTCCACGGCGCCCCGGCCATAGATTTTCCCGTCTTTTTCGACAGGCACGAAGGGGTCGGTTGTCCAGTGTTCCTTCGTTGCAGGCACAACGTCCAGATGTGCGCCTATAACAAGAGCCGGAATTTCCGGATTGTCCGGCCCGATGGAAACAACGACATTTGCCCGGCAAGTGTCCCAGCAATCCACCCGAACCGGCAGGCCGTGCTGTTTAAAATAATTCGACAACACAAGGGCCGCCATGTGTTCGCCGTTTTGAGCGGTGGGAGCAGATGCGATCAAGCTTTTTAATAATTCTTTCATAAAATCTCTGAAATATCCTCTTTTGTGGAACGGATTATTATTTCTGTTTGATTGTTCTCAAAAGCAGGAATTATACGTTTACCACACTGAATTGGCGATGAAAATTGGAAAAAACACCTAAAAATTTTGTTGCAGAAAGGTCTTTTTCAGCCATAATAAGCATTTGAGTTTGTTGGCGGGGATATTCACAAGTTAAAAAAGGAAGTCGAATGGGACCTGTTTTATATGGGCTGATTAAGCTGCAGCATGTTGAAAATCGCCTTCGGGCGATCAAAACAAAACTGGCCAGATGCCGAAGGGGCGTCCTGTTCCAGGAAAACCAGTTGCGTACCCTGCAAAGCGGGCTTGAAGCCAAACAGGAGGAAATCAAATTAACCAAAGTCCAGGTCGGCCGATTGGAGCTGGAACTGAAGGAGCGGGATGAACAAATCGGCAAACTCCGCAATCATCTTAATTTAGCTCGCACCAACAAGGAATACTCTGTGCTGCTGACGGAATTAAACACCGCCAAAGCGGATGACTCCAAGCTTGAAACGCAGGTTCTGGAACTGATGAAGAATATCGAGATTGATGAAGCTGCCTGCGCCGAAATCAAACAGCAGATCGAAGAACAGCGGGTCAAAGTGGATGAGATTCGCAAGGAAGCGGAAATCAAAACCGCTGTGCTTGAAAAAGATATCGCCGAGGTGCAGGCCGAATGGGATGCCGCCGCCCGCGATATCCCCCCGGCGGCCCTTGGGATTTTTGGCCGCGTAGCCGAAACCTATGACGGTGAAGCGATGGCTGAGGTTGAGAAGGCCGACGAAAATTCGTCGTCGTACAGTTGCGGCGGCTGTTTTATGGGCGTTCCCGCCGAGGTGGTCAATGTCCTTAGCGGCAAAAAGGACGACATCATCCGGTGTGCCAACTGCACGCGGATTTTATACCTGAAAAAAGACGAGAACCAGTAAAACGGATTCCTCGCCGGCCTGCTGTTGAGCCGGTTTTTTTGTTTCTATGGATACCGTCGGTCTATGAGGTTGAATGTGCATCAGCAAGTCGAACTCTACACAGATGGAGGCAGCCGCGGCAATCCCGGCCCGGCGGGGGCGGCATTTATCCTGAAGGATAAAAACAGGCGATGTATCCTTTCTCGCGGCCTTTTTCTCGGCCAGACAACCAATAATGTCGCCGAATATACCGCCGTCAGGGAGGGATTGACGGCCGCTAAAAAGCTGGGCGCCCAATCGGTTCGGCTGTTCAGCGACAGCGAACTGCTTGTTCGACAGCTCAACGGCCATTACAAAGTCAAAAGCGACAACCTGCGGTCGCTCTACGAAGCATGCATGGACTTATTGATTTCATTTGCATCGTGGCAGGTCATTCATATACCGCGGGAACGGAACGCCGAAGCCGACGATCTTGCCAATCAGGCGATGGATAGAAAGGGCGATGTCGAGAGCCATGCCACACCGGAAAAGCCCAAGGGCAAAACCGTGCGGCTGGGGATTTTGCTCAGCGGCGGCGGACGCACGATGGTCAATATTCAAGATAAAATCAGCGAGGGGCTGCTGAATGCTCAAATCGTTCTGGTTATCAGTTCCCGCTCGGATGTTGCGGGCAACGACCGCGCCCGTCAAATCGGGCTGGAGCCGGTCATTATCCGCAAAAAAGAGTATCCCGAAATCGCGGATTTCAGCGGGCGGATTGCGGAAGAATTGGACAAGGCCAAAGTCGATCTGGTGGTGCAGGCGGGCTGGCTGTGCCTGTGGCATATTCCGAAAAAGTATGAAAATAGGGTGATGAATATCCACCCGGCGCTGCTGCCGGGCTTCGGCGGGCAGGGCATGTGGGGCCACCACGTTCACGAAGCGGTCTTGAAGGCGGGCTGCAAGGTTTCCGGCTGCACGGTGCATTTCTGCACCAATGAATACGACGCCGGCCCGATTATCGTCCAGCGGACGTGCGAAGTCAAAGACGATGACGACGCAGATACCCTGGCCGCGCGGGTATTTGAGCAGGAATGCACCGCCTATCCTGAAGCGATTCGGTTATTTTCCGAGGACCGCCTGAAGGTGGTCAATGGTATTGTGAAAAGAAAATAAAATCCGTGGTTTCTGTAAGCTCAGTTCTTCCCGTCCCAGAGGTAGAGAATGCGCGGGGCGGCCAGCTTTTCGAGGATTTTCGATTCCAGCGAAATTCGGCTTTTGCTTTCGGCCCCGAGGATCGACCAGACCGAGAACACCTCTTCATACGTAACGACATGGGCGTTGGAAATATGGGCCATTTGCTCGGCCTTATACACCGCGTCATCAAAATAGCCGATCTGGTCAATCAGTTTCTTTTCGAGGGCCTCCGGCGCCGTATAGATGCTGCCGTCGGCCAGTTGGCGGATGGCTTCTTTGCTCAGCACGTCCTTTCGGCCTTTGGCGACCAGATCCACAAAGCGGTCATACGCGGGCGTGATAATTTTTTCGGCGAGGTACTGTTTTTCCTCTTCGGTGGTTTCACTGAACATGCTGGGCCAGTCCTTGCGCGGGCCGCTTTTAATCGTTACGGGACTGATGCCCAGTTTCTCTTCCAGCAGGCCCTTGATGACCAGGTGGTTCATAATCACGCCGATACTGCCGGTAATAACCGTCGGCTCGGCCATGATTTGGTCGCAGGCCACCGCCGAGTAGTACCCGCCCGATGCGGCGATCGACTGCATAAATGCCAGCACGGGCTTTTGGGTATGGTCTTTGAACCGGCTGATGTAGTAGTGAATCTGATCGCTGGACGAAACCTCGCCGCCGGGGCTGGCGATGCGGACAATCAGCCCTTTGACGGCGTTATCCTCTTCGGCGGCTTTGAGCTGCCGCCGGACCCAGTCGCTCATCCGTCCTTCGATAATGCCCTCAATGCTGATGACGGCGATTTTTTTCGTCCGGGCGCCCTCAACCAGTGTTTTTTCAAGGATGCCGTTATCGCTGTCTGACATGCCGCCGCCAACAAGGGCCGCTCCCATTCCAAGCATTGCCAGAAGCATAAATCCATTGGCTAACAGCGACAGGGTAATGACAATCCCCCAGAAGACCTTCCAGCCGGACCCTTTTTTCTTCGGGGCCGGCTCGTAAATCATATTGGTAAAGTCCGGGATGTTGCAAACCGGCGGCGTCTGCGGCGGAACCGTCGAGGACGGCTGCGGCTGGCAAGATTCCCCATGAGTATTTGTAGTGGGATCAAATTCCATCTTTTTATCCTTTCTGTTTTCAAATAATTTTAGCCCGATTATACGCTGTCGGCTCTTGCCTGTCAATCAATGCTTGACAGGCGACCTTTTTGCACCATAATAGGGCATACTTAACGGTAAATAGCAAATATACTATATCGAAAACAATGGCGTTTCCCAAAAAAGAAAAAAAACAGAAACACAAGCGAAATCCCGTGCTGGACTGGCTGGGTTATGCGGCGATGCGCGTTATCCTGTTTATCCTTTTTTTGTTCCCGGTGCGGTGGAACCTGCGTTTTGCCTGTTTTCTGGGCCGATTGATGTGGAAACACTATAAACGCGGTCGAATGCGGGCGATGGAGAACCTGCGGGCGAGTTTTCCCGACAAGGACGACGCCTGGATGGAAAAGGTGGGCCGCACGTCGTTTGAGCATATTGTGATGCTGGTCATTGACCTGCTGTTCACGCCGCGCCTCATCCGCAAGGACAACTGGCGCCAGTACGCCCGCGTCATCAACATCGAACGGACCAAGTGGATGATGCAGGAAGGCAAGGGGCTTTTGATGCTGACCGGCCACTACGGCAACTTCGAGATCATGGGTTATGCCCTCAGCGTGTTCGGCTTCAATGTGTACAGCATCGCCCGTCCGCTGGACAATCCTTTTATCAGCAAGTATCTCTACGGCGTCCGCCAGCGTACCGGCCAAAAAATCATCGACAAGAGGGGAGCGACCGACCAGATGGTCCAACTGGCTGAGCAGGGGGCGACGCTGTGTTTTATCGCCGACCAGGATGCGGGCAAAAAAGGTGTGTTTGTGGACTTTTTCGGCCGCAAGGCCAGCTCCTACAAAAGCATCGGACTTTTGGCGATGCAGTACAGGATGCCGATTGTGGTGGGGGTGTGCCGCCAGAGGCCCGGCGAGTTCTTCTTCGAGGCCGAGGTCGGCCGGATTATCGAGCCCTGCGAATGGCAGGATAAGGAAAATCCCCTCGAATGGATTACGCAGGAATACAATACCGAACTGGAAAAACTCATCCGCAAGGACCCCGCCCAGTACTGGTGGCTCCACCGCCGCTGGAAAACCCGCCCCAAAGAAGAGCAAATCGCGCGGGAATAGATTCCCAGTAATGTGGTTTTCCGGCCAGTATTGTCTTTTCAAACTGTCTTTAATTTTGAAAGGCATCGGTATATTTACTGATAAAAAAAATTCCCCCTGTCTATCTAAGATTTGAGCATATTTCTCTTGACAAAGCTCGGAATGTTTCTACAATTAGTAACGTTATTTTTGTCATCGAGTATCATTCCTTGAGCTATGTCTTTTAAATGTGAAAAGTGAGATTTTAGCGGCAGGAAAATCATCCGCTTTTGGAGGGCACAAGTATGATGACCAGCCAAATAAAAATGAAGTTAGCGGCGGTTTCGCTGATCGTGGGTGTTGGGGTTTTGATCGCATTTAATGCAGGGGGCGGAGGTTTAGAGCCAACAGCCCCCCCCGGCCCAACCATGCATACGCTTGAGGATATTTACACCGCTGTCGGCGGCGGGGGACAGATAACCGCTGCAGTTGATTACTT
>JAKEGM010000030.1 GCA_022615575.1 Planctomycetales bacterium | reverse complement strand
GAACGCCGAGAGCTGGCTCGGTTCTATCATTACAGGCGACATAACTTACTGGCTCCATTAAGACTTAAAGAACGTAAATGAAATTACACAGTACAAGTATTATCTTTGCTGCCGGTCTATTAGCTATATATCTCAAGATAGTCGATGCTCTTTAGTCTCACTTGGAAGTTTTTCCAATGTGACATACATATTCTTTATTTGCCTCTTTCGGGGTCGAATCCCTGCACATCGGATTCACTTCGTTTCACCCGGGATTACTATTGTTTAATCCCTGTGGGCATTGATTCTTCCAATAAAAACGTACGTTTTACGGATTATTTCAAGCCGAAGAAGGTACGGCTGGTTTGGGTGGTCTGGCGGGCGAAGTCGTCTAAGGGCAGACCGTAGAGGTCGGCCAGGCACTGGGCGGTGTGGACTAAGAGGGCCGGTTCGTTGGGGCGGATATTGCGCACCGGGTCGGGGGAGATGAAGGGACAGTCGGTTTCAATCATCACGCGGTCCGGCGGGATGGTTTTTGCCACCTTGCGCAGGGCTTCGCTGCGCTTAAAGGTAATCGTGCCGGTAAAGGAGATGTAGAAGCCGCGTTCGAGCACCTGGCGGGTCTGGTCGGCATCGCCGCCGTAGCAGTGGATGACGACGCCCTTGAGGCGGCCCGCAAAATCGTCCAAAATGCTCATCGTGTCGTCGAAGGCCTCGCGGGTGTGAATGACGACCGGTCTTTGCAGTTTAGCGGCGATATCCAGATGCGCCCGGAAGATGCGCTGCTGGTTTTCGGCGGTCGAATGCAGGTAATAATAGTCCAGCCCTGTTTCGCCGATGGCGACGACCTTTTCGCGGCGGGCCTGCTGTTCCAAAAGGGCTATATCGGCATCGGTTACGTCATTGGCGTAATGCGGGTGGTGGCCAAGGGCCGCCCACATATTGTCATGCCGGGCGGTCAGTTCGAGAACGCTGATGTTTTCCTGTCTGCCGGTACCGACGGCAATCCAGCCGACGACGCCGGCGGCAATGCTGGCGGCCAGCACCTTGTCTATGCGTTCGGCCAGGCCTTCGTAACTCAAATGAGCATGGGTATCGATTAATTCCATATCAAAAATCAAAATGCAAATATCAAATATTAAGGATTCGGTCTGCGACAGAAGCTATTTTATATTTTATTTGGATTTTGGCTATTTAATTTTTGCGGTGTGTTTTTAGGAAAAATCGCAAGCGACAGTGTCGGCGAAGGAGAGGCCTTTTTCGGTCAGACGCAGATGGGTCGGCGTTTGTTCCAGCAGGCCGGAGCGGGTGTGGAGGGCGATGGCGCCGTCGAACAGTTCCAGGGCATTAAAGCCGGTTTGATGTTGAAATTCGGCCAGGTCGATGCCGTCAGTCATCCGCAAATTCAGAACGGCTGTTTCGCGGGCCATCTGTTCCGGCGATGGTTTCTGTTGGTCGCTGTATGCAAACCGACCCGCCTCGATGGCGCTGATATAGGCATCGACATCCGCCGCATTGGTCGTTCGCACGCCTCGGTACCAGCTTGCCGCCGCCGGGCCGATGCCGACGACCGGAAGGTTTTTCCAGTAGCGGATATTATGCCTGCATTCAAAGCCGGGCCTTGCGAAATTGGAAATCTCGTACTGCACAAAGCCCGCGTTTTGCAGCGTCCTGCGGGCGATCTCGTGCATCGCGCGGTCGGTCTGTTCATCGACGAGCGACAATGTGCCTTCCTTTACAGCCCGGTCGAAGGGCGTCGCCTGTTCAATCGTCAAACTATATGCGGAGATGTGCCGCACGTTCAGGTCAATGGCGGCCCGGAGAGAATCCCGCCAGCTTGCAATCGCCGATCCGGGAACGCCGAAGATTAAATCCAGCCCGATATTGTCAAAGCCCGCTCTTTTGGCTGCCTGCACGGCATCTTTTGCCTGCTGAGGGGTGTGAAGTCGGCCCAGCATTTGAAGATTGGCCGGGTCAAACGACTGCGCCCCGATGGAAATTCGATTGACGCCCGATGCCCGCAATCGCTTTAAGGTATCTTCGTTTGCTTGTGCGGGGTTGCATTCGACGGTGAATTCCTCAACAGCCCCAAACCTTTCGGCCATCGCCCTTACAAGACCGACAAGCACCTCGGCCGGAAGGCAGCTCGGCGAACCGCCGCCGATATAGACCGTCCGTACCGGTTCGGTGACGGAATACTGCTGGATTTCTTTACGCAGCGCTGCCGAAAAACGTTCCGGGTCTGCCTGTTCAAGCGGCACTGAATAAAAGGCGCAATAGGGGCATTTCCTTTGGCAAAAGGGGATATGAACATACACTCCCGCGCTGCAATGAAGCGATTCCATAAACTGTCAGGTCAGCGGCGTGGTCGAATGCACAGGTTCGGCCGGTTTATGCAGTTTGGCGGTAATGACCTTTCGCCAGAACCAGCGAACCGGCCCGCTGAGCGCAAAACTTCCAAACGTCAGCACCAGCGACAGCTCCAGCCCGCACAGGGCAATCATGCCGACCACAAAGATGCTGAAATACAAATAATTGAGCGGTTTGCGTCCGCGAAACAGGTGGTTGAACAGATGCGGGAAGCGGAGCCGGCTGACCATCAGCAGCGCACAGGTCAGTGTGACAAACGGCAGGGCATACAGGATACCGCTGTACAGCACCTGATACAGCGCTGTTTGTGCGGCGGAATCGGTCAAAAGCGACTGGCTGAACATCACCAGCGCCGCGACCACCCCGGCCGCTGCCGGCGTGGGCAGACCGAGAAACGACATGTGCGCTGTTTCATCTTCCTCGTTTTCCGCATTAAACCGGGCCAGCCGAATTGCCGCACAGCACAGATAGGCGACCGCCGTGATCCAAATAAAACGCTCAAAAAAGTCGCCCAGAATCATTTGGGCCGAACCGACCAATTGACGGTGATGCGACAGCAGCAGGTTCAGCATTAAAAACGCCGGCGCTGCCCCAAAGCTCAGGACATCGCACAGCGAATCCAGCTGTCCGCCGAAGCTGGATGTTGTCTTGCTGATTCGCGCTACCCGGCCGTCCAGCACATCGGCAATCATCGCATAAAAAATCATGTACGCCGCCAGGCCGTAATAGCGATCCCCCTTGGCCGCTAACCCGATGGCCGCAAAACCGCAGGTGCCGTTAATCAGCGTAATCATCGACGGCAGCAGGGCGATGGTCTTGAGCCGATGCGGCCGGTTGCGAAAAAACCGCCGGGCAGGGCCGGGTTGTTTTTTTCGAATCAGCATCATTGATACCTCGCTAAAACAGTCAGTCCGGCCTTGACATTGTCGCCTTTATTGACGGTGCAGAGCAGATTGCTTCGTGCCGGCACATAAAGCTCCGTGCACGAACCGAATTTAATCATCCCAAATTGCTGGCCGCCTGTGCAGTGTTGACCCTGCTTGGCCGTACAGACAATCCGCCGGGCGATGGCCCCGGAAACCTGCCGGACCAGCAGGCGGTCTTTAGGTTCATCCAGACGGAACATCTCAACCTCGTTGGCCTCGTTGACCTTGCTGCATTCCGGGCGGCGGGCATCAAGAAACCGCCCGGGTTTGTAGGTGATTTTGCCGATTTCGACCGGGCATGGAATCCGGTTAATATGGACATTGAAGATGCTCAAAAAAATCTCAACCCGAAGAACCGGCCCGTCAAAACCCTCGCAGGCATCCAGTGTTTCGACGGCCATAACCATGCCGTCCGCCGGCGAAAGCAGCAGGTTGGCATCCTGGACGATAGTCCGATAAGGATCGCGAAAGAACGAAAATACCCAGATTAATACGACCAGCAGCGCCGCCTCCGGCAGCCAGACAAGCAGGGTACCGACCGGACAGGCACAGCCCGGCTGCATATAACGGCGGGCGATATAGTAATAAACCGCCATCGCCGCGATAATGAGCGCCGGAAACACGGCCACCTGCGGCAATCCGTATTTTGTTAGAGGAATTCTCATTGCTTAACAGGATAAGGGATTTGGCGCACAAAAGCAAGAAGCAAGATTGACGACTTAACCGGCAGAGTTACGCCTTTTATGTTCCGGCGTAAATGGGGAATATTTCCGGCTTATGGGTTAACGCCCTGTCCTATTTGGTTTTCGTAACTTTTATAAGCATTTCGAGTTCCTGGGGGTTATGGGAGTAGGATTTGGCTTGTGTGACCCCGATATGGCCTTCACTGATCAGCCGTGCCAGCGACATATTGAAACTGTGCATCCCGTCGTGGCCTTCCTTGATGACATCGGCCAGCTGGGATTCCTTTTCCTTATCTTTGAGATACTGCCGGACGGCAGGCGTATTAATAAAGACCTCGGTTGCCGGAATCAGGCCCACGGTTTCCTGTTCCGAGGGCACGAGCATCTGGTTCATAATGGCCAGCAGGTTATAGCTCAGATTCAGCCGCACGGCATCGTGCTCGGCCTCTTTGAAAAAATTAAGAATCCGACTGAAGGTCCAGGCGGCGGTGGCCGTATGAAGGGATGTCAAAACCAGGTGACCCGTCTCGGCCGCCTTGATGGCTGCATGAACCGTATCGGCGTCCCGCATTTCCCCGATCATGATAACATCCGGGTCTTCCCGCAGCACGGCGCGAAGGGCCTCTGCGTAATTTGGGAAATCGATGCCCAGCTCCCGCTGATGGAGCAGACCCTTCACTTCACGAAAGACGTACTCCACCGGGTCTTCGATGGTCACAAAGTGTTTTTCGGAATGCTTGCCGATGTAGCCGATCATGGCGGCCAGGGTTGAGGATTTTCCGCTGCCCGTTTCGCCGCCCACGATGATGATGCCCTTTTGCTCAGGATTTTCCATCACGGCCTTATAGATGGGGGGAAGATGCAGTTGCTCAAACGTGGGAATCTCATACCGAATCCGCCGCATCGCCACAGACAGTTTTCCCATGGAATAATAGACCTGGACGCGGTATCGAACCGGTTTTCCGTTGAACACAACCTCGTACGAATAATCGACCGAACCGTTGTCATGGAGGAGTTGTCTGCATCGCTGCTTCTGGCGTTCATGCAGGGTCTGTTCCATGATCTGCGTGATATTTTCTTCTGTGAGAATGGCCCCCTCGCCCCCTAGGGCTTTGAGGTCTCCTTTTATTCTCAGTCGCAGATGCTGGCCGGTGGTTAAATGAAGGTCGGACGCTTCGTATTTTTCACCCGCCGCGATTAAGCTTTCCAATTTGACCATAGGCGTTGTCCTCTGTTTTTAATGCATCATCAGGGCTGTTGCAGTTATCACTGGCTGCCTGCCGCTTATTTCTTGAAGCGAGGTTATTCTTTCAGTCCCAGCACGTCGAGCATGTCGTACAGGCCCGGTTTCCGGGTGACCAGCCAGGCGGCGGCGCGGAGGGCGCCGCGGGCGAAGGTATCCCGGCTGTGGGCGCTGTGTTCAATCGTGACGGTTTCGCCCTGCGTGCTGTAAATAATGCTGTGCCGCCCTACGATATCCCCGGCGCGGACGGCGTGTATGCCGATAGTTCCTTGCCGGCGGAGAGCGTCTTTGCCCTGGCGTCCGTGAGTCAGGCAGGATGGATAATCCAGCCCGGTTTCCTTGCAAATCGACTCAGCCAGCGACAGGGCGCTGCCGCTGGGGGCGTCCTTTTTGAAACGGTGATGCTGCTCGACGATTTCGATGTCGTAATCCTGCCCCAGCGCCTTGGCAATCTTGCCGACGGTGGCAAACAGCAGGTTCATCCCCAGAGACATGTTGGTCGCCTGCACGATGGCGATTTTTTGAGCGGCCTCTTTCAGTTTGGCGGTTTGTGCCGTCGAAAGCCCCGTCGTTCCCAGCACCAGCGCAACGCTGTTTTTGGTGCAGTAGTCAATGGAACTATCCGCCGCCTGGGGCAGCGAAAAATCAATCATCACGTCGGCACTATCCGGCAGCGATGCCGACAGCGGGACATTGATCGCCTCGGTTCCCGCCAGAATCCCCGCATCTTTGCCCAGGTCTGGGTGACAGTCGTATTCAACGGTCCCGACAATATCAAATTCCTTCTGTTCGTGCGCCAAGGCGATGAGCCGTTTTCCCATCCGCCCGGCCGCGCCGTTGATGACCAATGCTGGTTTCATGGCCGACTCCTGTCATAGTAATTGATTTTTGCAATTATGGATGATTATAGACGATAACAGCCGTATTGGCAAGCACCGAACCGCTAAAGAACGCCGGCGGATTTCAGGCATGGCATTAGCTTTAAATTGGCGGCGGGGAAGGCGTATTTTTTCAGGCCATGGGGGAGTATCCACTTAACCGCATCGCAGCCGATGGGCTGCGCAATTCCGGATTGGTATCGGCACAGATAGGCGTGCAGGGTGATCTTAAAGTGTGAATAGGCGTGCCGGACGATGCACAGGCGTTTGCCGACTTCAATCTCAATGCCGGTTTCCTCTTTGACCTCGCGGGCGACGGCGGCTTTGAAGGATTCATTTTTGAGTTTTTTGCCGCCGGGAAACTCCCACAGGCCGCCGAGCAGGGCGTTTTGTCTTCGTTTATCAATCAGAATTTTGTCGTCTTTATAAACAATCCCGGCGACGATGGTATAATGCGGCAGTTTCGCCTGTTTTTGTTTGACGGGCAGTTTGTTCTGTTCATTGTGCGCAAAGGCGCCGCAGTATTTTTGCAGCGGGCACGCCGGGCACAGGGGATTAGATGGCGTGCAGACGGTTGCGCCAAGTTCCATCATCGCCTCGTTGAAGCGTCCCGGGTATTTTGTATGCACCAGCGAATCGGCCAAGTGCCAGAGCTGATTTCGGGTGGCGGTGTCTTTTGGGTTGCTTTTGATGCGAAAGACGCGGCACAGCACGCGAATGACATTGCCGTCCAGAATCGAGGCGGGCTTGTTGAAAGCGATGCTGGCAATCGCTCCGGCGGTATAGCGGCCGATACCGGGAATTTTTTGCAAGCCCTCAACGGTATCGGGCAGTTGGCCGTCGTAATCGCGGACAATGGTTTGGGCGGCTTTGTGAAGATTTCGCCCGCGCGAATAATAACCCAGCCCCTCCCACAGCTTTAACACACTGTCGAGGCGCGCCTTGGCGAGCAATTCAACGGTCGGGAAGCGTTTCATAAAACGGTTGTAATAATCAATCACCGTGGCGACCTGCGTCTGCTGGAGCATGATTTCGGATATCCATGCGGTATAGGGAGTTCGATTCCGCCGCCACGGCAAATCCCGGGCATTGCCGGAAAACCACTTCAGCAGGGAATTTTGAATACTGGGAGCGCGGGCGTCTCGCCCGCATTTATAGTGAACACTTTTTTGTTTACTTCCCATTATTTTGAATGTATTCGACAGTATTTATGAAATGGGCCTCGTCGCGGATATATCGATCGTAGCAATCTTCCATCCAGAACTGCCCGTTTCGTTTTAGTATTTCATTGGCTTGGTGGGAAGTATATGATTTCCAGCTATGGACGATTTTTTCTAAATTCCAGTCCGGATAAATTTTACATAATAAATGCACATGGTTTGGCATAATTTTCCATTTATACAACTCATACCTTTGTTGGTCAAAATACAGAAGAGCATTTTCAACCAATCGGTAAATACGCTTGTCCTTCAAAAAACATTGTCCATATCCGGCATCGGCATACAATTCAAATCGCTTGTACAATTCAATGGTTTCTTTTGAATCGGCGGCCAAACTTCTCTGCCAGTTTAGTTCGCTTTTCCACTTGTTGATGGTATGTTCAGGCACGGAGTCATACAGCCGAAATGTTACAAACTGGACAACGTCACCGTTGTCAAAGTGCGGTAAATAACCTCGATAGGTCCACCCTTTGTTTGCGAACTTGATAGTCGCTATGTTTAATTCACTGCCGTTTTGTGCTTTTTGCATTTTTTTATGTGCGGGCGAGACGCCCGCGCTCCCAGTTTATTGAGGGGCTTTGAGTTCATCGACTTTGGGCAGGTCTTTGAGGGTGTTGAGG
>JAKEGM010000029.1 GCA_022615575.1 Planctomycetales bacterium | reverse complement strand
TGCCAACTCTCAAACTGAAAATTGCAAATGCAAAATGGAAAATAAAACTTCTCCTTTAGCCGGCATCGCTTTTCAGCGATTTTGGGAGCAGAAGGCGTTCGAGGTCGGCGGCGGCAATTACTTTGCGCCGGTTCAGTGCGTCGGCGATTTTCTGGCGGGCAAAGCGTCGCAGGCGGTGGGGGAGGTTATCCCCAGCTACACGCCGGGCGTAACACCGTGCGATCTGGCCGAAACGCTGCCGGCGTTTGTCGTCGAAACGCTCCGGCTGGCAATCCCTCAACTGGATAAAAAATTGCGCGGCTTTGCGATGCCCGACGCCGTGATGACAGCGGTCGAATCCCGAAGTTCCTGTCCGCTGCGCATTCTGCGAGATGGCGCGTTTCAAAGCGTTTCCCATCGGGGACTTTATCCGGCGGGCGACGGCGCCGGTTACGCCGGCGGCATCATTTCCGCCGCCGTCGATGGACTTAAAATCGCCGAAATTCTCTGCACAAATAGGGCAATTTAAGGCCTGTTATATCCGATTACTCTTGCTTTGAAAAATTTTTGTGTTTTTATCGGATTTTTGTTGACATTTGCTCGTCTTTAATATTAGGATTGGTATCGCTTGGGGGAAGAGGATGATAAGGTAGTCACAGCAGGTTCATATCTGGAGCGAGTCAGGAAAGTGTATCATTGAGGGTGTGTCGTGGTGCCTGCACACACCGGGGAGCGTGAGGAAAGATGGCGCTCTTTGGTACATGAACATCCCGTGGTATTATGATTGCTTCATGCCCCAATTCTGCGCACGGTGCTTTTGGCATCGTATTGCAATATCCATTGCTTAACCGTTGTACCGGAGAGAGAGTGAGGAAAGAAGGTGCTCTTTGGTACCTGAAAACCGTGAGTGTTGGTTCGTGCGCCGAGCTTGCGCGCATTGTCATGCGACGGCAATTTTGACGCGTACGAAGATGGATAATCTTTTCAATAAAACGGGCGGGTCTTGAAAATGGAGAAAACAATGGTGACAAAGAGAGGGTTTCATCCGGCAGTGGAGCTTATGCTTGTTATGGGATTTTCCGCAAGTGCAGGATTGATTGATCTGACAACCGCTGGGGCAACCGGTTCTGTCAACGGGGCAACATTTACTCAGCATACTTTTGACTTATCCACCGGCACGGGAGTATTCGAACCTTTTGTCCGGCTACAGGGCAAAGCCCTTCAGCAGGGCTACAATACGTCCGGCGAGCTTGAATGGGAAACAAAATCAGGTCTCTGGACACATCCGATTCAACTAAGCGACATCCCCGTTGTTGGAAATTTCTACGAGTTTCGTCTGGACATCAATGAAAATAAGAGCCAAGAGGACAGATACCTTTCTCTGGATGAATTAAAAATTCACGTCGTCTCCAGTGCCGTCGGAGGCGGACTCACCGGCTACGACACGAATCCGTCCTTTGGTTCGCCGGATTGGGAACTGGGCGATAACTGGATCAAGCTCAATTATGCGCTTGATCCCGGCAGCGGCAACGGCGACATGGTCGCTTTGATTCCGATCAGCGCGTTAGGGACGGATGGTTTAAGTTACGTTTACCTCTATTCGAAGTTCGGTGCCACAAAAGGATTTGAATCCGATGCCGGCTTTGAAGAATGGGGTGTCGGCGGGGTTTCCGGCCCTGTCCCGGAACCAACAACACTGCTTCTTTTAGGACTTGGGGCACTCTGTACCCGGTCTTGCAGGAACAACCGGAGATTGGCGCGTTGATCCATTCCATACCAAGTGGATCACCGGCGGGCAGATGCTGCAACAGGCGCATGTGCCCGCTGTTTTTTGTCAGACAGACCCTCTTTTTCGCCTTGCAGTGCGGCACGGTTTCTCGGCGCAGCCGAAAGCCGCGGGCGATTTGCAAAGATACCATCGCTTTGGCCTGCGGCGGCCAGAAGCGATGCCGCCCATTAAGCCGCAGTGACGGCAGGCCGTGTGCGCTTTCGATAATCCGATTGCTTTTGGAAATCCACCGGCGTAGAATATCCGACATTACTGAACGGATGAACCCTGTTTAAGGAAGACCGAAGATGTTTAAGAATATTGTGTTAGCGCTGATACCGATGTTTGTGGCGGTGGACCCGGTGGGGCTGCTGCCAATGTTTGTCGGACTAACGGAGGGATTCAGCGCCGCCCAAAAACGGCGAGTTATTCTCCAGTCAATGATCACGGCGGTCGCACTGGCGGTCGGATTTATTTTTATCGGCAAGCAGGTTTTTAAATGGCTGGGCATCACCAATGGCGATTTTATGGTTGCCGGAGGGGTTGTCCTGTTCTGTTTTGCGATGGTCGACTTGGTCAACCCGGTAAAAAAACGACGTGTTCCCGGCGACAGCCCGGGGCCAGTACCGCTAGGGACGCCGCTGATGGTCGGGCCGGGCGTAATGGCGACCTCCATGCTGATTGTCAGCGAGTACGGCCTGCCGGCGGCGCTGGTTTCCGTGATCGTCAATATCCTGCTGGCGGGAGTGTTTTGTTGGTCATCAGGCATTTTGATCAACATGCTGGGCGAAGGGGGCACCAAGGCGATTTCCAAAATCGTCAGCTTGCTGCTGGCCGCCATCGCCGTGATGCTCATCCGCAAAGGCCTGGGCCAGTTTCTCGGATAAAAATGGAACGCAGGCATCCTGCCTGCGCCTATATATTTTCAGAAGCATAGACAATGCAGCAAAAAATTGTTTGGGAAATCGGCCTCTTGGCTTTGCTGACGATTATTAGATACCCCCTCCCCGCTGCGCGGGACTTTTCCTTGGCTGGGAGAGAGCTTTAATATCGAGTATTATGAATAATCCTGAATCATCGGAAAACGCGGAAGGCAAGCCGCATCGGCGGCGGGTGCGGTACAGCGGCACGCACCCGAAATGCTTTGCGGAGAAGTACAAGGAACACGCCATTGAGGCGCATCCCGACCTGCGCGAGCATCTGCGAGAAAAAGGCAAGACCCCGGCGGGAACGCATATTCCCATTCTGGTCAATGAGGTTATGGAAATACTGCATCCGTCGGCGGGCGATATTGTCGCCGACTGCACGCTGGGCTACGGCGGTCATGCCGCTGAGTTTATCAAACGCATTAGCCCCGGCGGTAAGTTGGTTGGGCTGGATGTGGACGGAATCGAACTCCAGCGCACCCGCATCCGCCTGACCGAACTGTATCCCGATGTATCGATGGCGTTTTACCGCAGCAACTTTGCGGGTATCGCCAACGCGATGAAGCAGGAGTCCATAGACGGCTTTGACATTATCTTCGCTGATTTGGGGCTTTCGAGTATGCAGATTGACGACCCCGGTCGGGGGATGAGTTTTCGTCAGGACGGACCGCTGGATATGCGGATGGACGACCGGCGAAAACAGACAGCGGCGGATGTATTGAATACACTGACGGAAGAGGCGCTCTCGGACGCCCTGTGGAAATTGGCTGATGAACCGGACTGTCAAGCAATCGCACAGCAAATTGTCCGGTGGCGACAGCGTGAACCGTTCAGCCGCATTATGCAGTTAGTCGAGCTGGTCTTTAAGGCCAAAGGGCTAACCGTTGCTGAGTACAAGCGACAGCAACGGCAAAAGCCCGGCGGGCTGCATCCGGCCGCACGCACATTTCAGGCCCTGCGGATGCGGGTCAATGATGAACTGGGCGTACTGAAGGAACTCCTGCGGGTAGTACCGGACTGTCTTCGTGCCGGCGGACGGGTCGGCATTATCAGTTTCCACAGCGGTGAGGACCGACTGATCAAACACAACTTCGCTGACGGATTGCGTAACGGGCTGTACCAAGCGATTGCTGATGAGGTCATTACGCCGACGCGAGCCGAAATCGCTGCCAATTCGCGCAGCGCATCTGCCAAATTCCGCTGGGCAATCAACGCTGTTTAACAGGAAATCCGCCCTGCCTCACTCTTGAAACGCCTGTTTTTACAGGAATTTTACATTTTCCTGTCAACCTTTTGGGTAGTATGATTGTCTATATCAGCAGCGGGATTAAGGATTCTATGCAGGACAGCGACCGAAACCTGATGGACGCCTACCTTGGCGGCAACGCGGCGGCGTTCGAAACGCTTGTTCGCCGGCACGGACCGACAGTACTGGGATATTTGACTAAAATGACACACAATCGCGACCATGCCGAAGACCTCTTTCAAGAAACCTTCCGAAAGGTTCACGAACACGCCGCCTCATTTCGGGGCGACAACCTGCGTCCGTGGCTGCTGACCCTTACCGCTCACACGGCCATCAGCTGGTACCGCAAGGCCAAAAACAACCCGGCGGTTTCGCTGAACCATCCGCTGTGTGCCGACGGCGTTCACTGCCAAACGCTGGAAAACACTCTGCCGGCAGGCACGCCCGAACCGGCCGATTTGCTCGTGCTGGATGAGCAGCGGCGCCAGGTACGAAACGCTTTGGGCAAGCTGCCCGAACAGCAACGGACGGCTCTTGTCCTGAATTATTACCACCAGTTCAGCTGCCAGCAGATTGCCGAGGCCCTGAATTGTTCGGTCGGCACGGTAAAAACGCATATATTTCGGGCACTCAAAAGGATGGCCGCCCTGCTGCCCGATCCGGCCGGAGGTATCGAATGAGGCACTTGACCGAAGATATTCTGATTCAATACGCTTTTGACCTGTTGGAGAAGGACGCGGCACGGTCGGCAGAGGAGCATTTGTCGGTTTGTACGGAATGTCAGCAGTGGTTAACGGCTATCCAAAAGAAATTTTCGATAATGGATGCGATTGGCGGTGAAGTCGAACCATCCGAAGCCCTGATTGCAAAGACACTTGCAGCAAAAACTGCGCACGCAGTAAAAACAATTCCGTTTTATCGTAAAATGTGGGTTGGATGGGCCGCCGCCGCGGCAGTCGCAGTAATCGGCGCATGGGTGCTGAACACCCTGTCAAAAGATACCACGCCTTCCAAAGGCGTGCCACCCACAGAAGGCGTGGCATCGCTTCCGAGCGCAGTTCGAAGCGATGCGACGTTGCGGGGCCAAGGACCGATAAAATCGGACGAATCACTAGCGAGAGCAAAGATCGTCAGCGCCGACCTTATACCGGACGTGCCCCCCTTTGCTCCGGCCAGCGCGATAGAGCTGGTCGTTCTGCCCAGTCCCGATACGATGCAGTTGACGATTTACAATTCCGCCGACCTGACACTGGTACGCGATACGCGGCGGCTGACGCTCAAGCCCGGCTGGAACTGGCTGCAGTTTATGTGGGACGGAACGCTCATCGACCCCACATCGCTGTCACTGACCCCACTGGAGTATGCCGACAAAATTGACATCCAGCAGCTTGTATATCCCGCCCGCTTGAAAGACATCGGCCGCTGGCTGATTCGCTCCGAGGTCGAGGGGGCCGTACCGTTTGAGATTACCTATTTCGCAAGCGGTCTGTCGTGGCGGGCCTTCTATATGGGCACGATGAATGAAAACGAAACGATGATGAACTTGAAGGGCTATGTCAACGTCGCCAATAACTCCGGCCAGGATTTTCAGAACGCCCAGACCCGCCTGATTGTCGGCCAGACCCGCCTGACCGAAGCAATCGCCTATCTGGCAGGCCGATATTACCCCTATGGCCCGGATGTCCCAAGACAGGACTGGTATTTTGAAAGAGATATAACTGACCGCAAACACAAAGTCCGCATGTTAGGCGACAAGGTAACTGATGGTGCACTCTTTTCGGATGACTGGGAAGGTAGAATGGGCGGCAGGGTACTCTTGGGTACTGAAATCAAGGCCATCGAAAAAGAGGGTTTGAGCGAATACTTCCTTTACACCATCGAAGGCACGGAAGATTTGCCGAATACATGGGCCAAACGGCTGCCATCGTTTGATGTGTCCGATATTCCCGTCAAGAGTTTGTATAAATACGACGAGGACCGCTACGGGATGGATACCATCCGGTTTGTCTCGTTCAAAAACGACGTCGAGCACGAACTGGGCGACACCCCCATCCCCGAAGGCAATATCAGAATCTATCGCCGCCTCAACGACGCGCAGAACCTGTCCTACATCGGCGGCACAGACATAAAATACATCCCCGTCAACGAGGATGTGGAACTGAACCTGGGCGCTTCGCCGCTGGTCAAAATCGAGCCGAAGTTGATAGACAGCAAAACGGACAATTACACCTTCAATGGTAAAGGCGACATCGACGGCTGGGACGAGATTGAAACCTGGCAAATGAAGCTGACCAACACCCGCGAGATTCCGGCGGAGATTGAAATCACCCGGAAT
The DNA here is from genome assembly GCA_022615575.1 of Planctomycetales bacterium. Taxonomy (GTDB): domain Bacteria; phylum Planctomycetota; class Phycisphaerae; order Sedimentisphaerales; family Anaerohalosphaeraceae; genus 4572-13. The sequence goes on along the minus strand of JAKEGM010000029.1, from coordinate 12,685 downwards.
TTCGGTACGGACTATTGGGATATTGACTTGGATAAGAACACCGAAGGCATTGAATACAAGAAGCACGACAAAAGTCATGCGCGGTTTACACTAACTCTTGAACCGCAGACGGAAAAAGCATTTGCCTATACCGTTACCAAATACCAGGGAACCCGAAGCGAAATTTACGTCAAACAATTACAGGAGCAGGCCCAATGAAATACTTTTTTATAATCATTCTGCCGCTGTTATGGATAATAGTTTCGATTTTCTCTTTTCTTTACTGGGGCGAAGAAGGGGAAGTCTATGTGTATGCAAATATAATCGGAACCTGGCCCTTCTTTTTCACTTTATTAACTGACATGCACAGTTGGCTGCTGCCTGTTTCGGCGGCACTTGTCGGTGGGCTGACACTCGGCTTTATCGGATGGGTCATGGACAAATTGCGAGTGGACCGCTTGCTCTGGGGAGTCTTATGGGCGGCGATTACGCTTTTGCTCCTTACCTTTATGCTCTGTGAGTATAATTCGGTCAAAGAACATTTGCCCGACAATAACCCAATCGCAATTTATTTACCGGGCAGCATGAATGTTGCCGTTTACTTTAGCGTAATAATTGCGATAATAGTTCAGTTAACGGTTAAAGGCACAAAACGCTTATCCAAGAAGAAACAATAACACGGCGCAGCGAGCACCATGTCCTGAAATGAAAGGAGCCGCAAAAATGAATTCTAAACACACCATCATCGTCCTGGCAATTACCGCTATGTCAATTAGTGTATATGCCGACCGAATATTACCGAAGCCGGTTAGACCTGTCGTCTACCAAGGTGTAGAGTATCGGGCTCCGATTGAGAAGATGGGCTATGTGCAGGCGTGGAAAGACGGTGCTCTATTGTGGGAAAAACAGGTATACACGATTCAATATAATCCGATACTCGAAAAGGATGTGCAGGATGTTTTTATTACTGATCTGCAAATTGCCAATAATATTCTGACGGTGCGTAATGAAAAAGGCCAAACTTTTACAATTGACATGAATCGGGAAGCTAAACCTCATGCCGAAGAGAAAAAAGAATCCGCCAAAGAACTAATCGTCTATGCCAATTCGCAATTTGCCCTCGACCTCTACGCTCAACTGCGAACGCAGGAAGGAAACCTGTTCCTTTCTCCCTACAGCATCTCGACGGCGCTGGCGATGACGTACGCCGGGGCAAAAGACCAAACCGCCGAACAAATGGCACAAACGCTGCATTTTTCAGAATATATCGACCCCAATGCCCCGGCCTGGCAGGAGTCGTTTCATCCGGTATTCGGACAGCTTATCGAACAATTGAATAAACAGGGGCAAAAAGGGGATTACAATCTCTCCGTCGCCAACGCCCTCTGGGGCCAGAAGAATTACCCGTTTCTGGAGTCTTTCACAGCACTGAACAACCGCTGTTATCACGCCGGGCTGGAAAATGTGGATTTTGTCAATGAAACCGAAGCATCCCGTCTGAAAATCAATCAGTGGGTCGAGGACAAAACCCAGGACAAAATCAAAGACCTGATTTCGGCCGGGGTTTTGGATGAGGGGACCCGGCTGGTTTTGACCAACGCGATTTACTTCAAGGGCGATTGGGCCAGCCAATTTGACAAAGCGGCAACCACCGAGCAGGATTTCCGCCTTTCGCCGCATAAGACGGTCAAATCGCCGCTGATGTGCCAGACGGAAGAGTTCAACTATGCCGAGAACGACCTCTTGCAGATTCTGGAACTGCCGTACAAGGGAAACGACCTGAGTATGCTGGTTCTGCTGCCCAGGGGTCTGGACAATACCGGCAAGCCGGTTGAGGCGGAACAGCCGTCTGTCGAGGTGATTCGAGGCAAAGACCGCCAAACCGTTGCGCCGCGGGTTGCTTCCTATAACTTAGCGGCGGTTGAGCAAAATCTGACCGCCGACAATCTGAAAACATGGCAGAGCCGGATGCGCAAGCGCGAGGTAAAAGTGTTCCTGCCGAAATTCAAGATGACCCGGCAGTTTAGTTTGAGCCAAACACTGGCCGAAATGGGAATGCCGGATGCGTTTGAACCCGGCAGTGCCGATTTTTCGGGAATGACGGGTACTAAAGACCTGTTTATCTCCGCCGTACTGCATAAGGCGTTTGTGGAGGTCAATGAGGAAGGCACCGAGGCCGCCGCGGCCACCGGCGTGGCAATAGCAGCCACAGCCATGCCGCTGGCGCCGCCGGTATTTCGCGCCGACCATCCATTTGTATTTATCATCAAAGACAAAACTTGCGGCAGTATTTTGTTCGTCGGCCGAGTCGCCGACCCGACAAAAGAACAATAAAAGCGCGGCGGCGTGAGCCGCCCGATGATGAAACAGAACAATTAACGCAATTTTGAAAGGGGTACAATTATGAACGCAAAAACAATTCTGGCAAGTTTATTAATGGCCGCGGCGGCGTTATCCGTCGCGCAGGCCAGGACCAAGCTGGTCGCCCTGCCGCAGCGGGATGCAACGGTCATCCGCCTGGACAATCCGGCCGCAACGCTAATTGAGGAAGAGCGCATCCTCACGCTCCAAAAAGGGCTTAACAAGGTGGACTTTTCATGGAATGCCGTTTCCATCGACCCGGACTCCATCCGGCTGATTGTGCTGGATCACCCCGAACAGGTTAAGCTGCTCAATGTCAGCTACCCGCCGGGAGAACCGGCGCTGGTCTGGGAGATCGCCTCCGACGGCGATTATGCGGAGACGGTTCGCATCAGTTACCTGCTGTCCAATATCGACCGGCTGGTCACCTACAAGGCCATCGCCGACAAGGAAGAAACAAAACTGGACTTGAAAAGCTACCTGGTCCTGCGGAACTTTTCCGGCGAGGATTTCGACAAGGCGACGGTGCTGCTGGACTACGGCGACAGCTTCGAGCAGGCAATCGCCCACGAGGAAACCAAGCAGATGCTGTTCCTCAAGGCACCGGAAGTGCCCATCACCAAGATATGGACATGGGACGCCGCCCTCCTGCCGTGGGACCCGGAGCAGCTGGAAAGCCAGAACATTGGCATTCCCGTCAGCTACCGCATCATGAATGAAAAAAAGAGCGGCCTGGGCGATTTTTCGCTGTGGGGCGGCAAGATGCGGCTCTTCCAGGATGACGGCCACGAAAGCACCATTTTTCTGGGCGAAGACAACACGACCATCGTGCCTGTCGGCCAGAAGGCCGAAGTGTATATCGGTGACAGCCGCGACATCGTCGTCACCCAGCGGAAGATGAAGAACGACCGCATCAACCTGCGCAAAAACAACGACGGAGCCGTCGTTCTTTACGACACCGATGAAGTCATCACCGCCAAGATCGAAAACTTCAAAGACAAGCCCGCAATGCTGACGATGATTCAGCATATTGGCGGCCAGTGGGAGATGAAGGACTGCAGCATGGACTACACGAAGAAGGACGCCTTCACGCTGGAGTTTGAGATTCAGCTGCCTGCCCGCACGGCGGATGGCCCGGCGGTCAAGGAACTGGAAATGCACTATAGCCGGATCAACGTACGATAAACCGAGAAATTAAATATCAAAACAAAAAAACAAAATGATAAATCAAAACTCAAAAATACAGAACCGCCAACCATCTGATTTTTTTGATTTTTAATCTGTATTTTTACTTTTTGATATTTGATTTTTGATATAACACAGGGAGTCCGATTATGAAAAAGACAGTTCTATTAACAACGGTATTCGTTTTAGGAACGATGACTTTTGCCAAAGTTGACCTTGTTACGCTTCCCAACCGGGATACGACGCAGCTGACCATTTACAACTCCGCCGACCTGACGCTGGTGCGGGACGCGCGGTCGCTGACGCTCAAGGAAGGCAATAACAAGCTGCAATTTTCCTGGGCCAACACACTCATCGACCCGACATCGCTGTCGATGCAGCCCAAAGCCCACGCCGACCAGATTGAGATTGCCGACCTGACCTATCCGCCGCGGGTGCAGAACCTTGGGCTGTGGAATATCCACAGCGAGGTCGGCGGCAGTGTGCCGGTGGAGATTACCTACCTGACCAGCGGCCTGTCGTGGCGGGCCTTCTATATGGGCACGCTGACCGAGGACGAAAAGACCATGCAGCTGGACGGCTATGTCGTCGTCAGCAACAACTCCGGCGAGGATTATGAAAACGCCCAGACCCGGCTCATCGTCGGCCAGGTGCACATGCTTGACGAAATCGCCGAATTAGCCCGTCAGCAGTACCCTTACGGCCGCCCGGGCGAAGGTGTTCCTGTCTACCCCATGGCCATGCGCGTCCCAGCCGCTCCCGTGATGGAAGGAATGGCGCGAGGTGGAATGCTGGCGATGGATGTCGCCGCGATGAAGCCAAAAGAAATCAAAAAAGAGGGCCTCAGCGAATACTTCCTCTACACCATCGAAGGCACAGAAACCATCCCCGACACATGGTCCAAACGGCTGCCCAGTTTCAGCGCTGATGAAATTCCCGTTGTGAATCTGTATAAGTTCGAAGAAGAAATGCACGGCACGGGCGTGGTGCGCTACTTGAGTTTCAAGAACGATGACGAGCACAAGCTGGGTCAGACGCCCATCCCCGGCGGCAACCTGAAGGTGTATCGCACGGCGGATGAGGCAAAGCACCTGTCGTATGCGGGTCAGTCCGAGTTTAAGTATATCCCCGTCGGAGAGGATGTGGAACTCAATTTAGGCGGCGTCGCCGATGTGATTGTCGAACCCAAGCTGATGGATGAAAGAACCGACAACTACCGTTTTGATAAAAACGGCAACATCAACGGCTGGGATGAAATCCGCACGTTTAAGCTGGAATTGAAAAACACCCGTCCCCTGCCGGTCAAACTGGAAATCAAGCGCAACCTGCCCACATCGTACTGGGAGGTTAAAAATCTTGACGACGCGGATAAATATTACGAAAAGGTCGATCTGGACACGGTCAAATACACCTTGACCCTCAAACCCCAAAGCGAAAAAACGATTGAATACGTCCTGACATTCTATCAGGGAACCCGCACCGAAGACTGGACGCGAATGCACAAAGACAATTAAACAATCGTCAATAATCAATTGAAAAAGGCCCGGATGACTCCGTTCATCCGGGCCTCTTTTCTAAGCCGTGGCGGGCTTACACTCTCCGGTACGGCCCAGGCCGTCCGGCGAATTACAAAAGGCAGGTAACCCGATCATGCCGAGGTTATGCGAAAACCCCTCAATCGCCTGTTTCTTTTTCTGATTGCGGGTATCCCTTCCCGCCGGGCTGCCTGAAACGAACATCCCTGTTCGTGCGGGTTCAATTTCGCTATCGTCCGTGCATATCGGCGATTTCATTTCCAAAGAGCATCACATTCCTGCTCAGCCGCGGCCAACTGCCGATCCGCCTCCAGCAGGGCCTCCATATCCGCCGTCACCAAGTAACGGATCAGTGTCCTGCGGATGTGCGTCAGCCCGAGCCGAAGGATTTTTTCCTCCACGGTTCCGGCGATGGTTCGCGCCAGCAGCCGATCGATACGATACCGCCGGGTCAGATCCGCCGCTATCCGGCTCTTGTCCCAGCCAGACCGGTCGCTGTCCAGCACCTCAACCCGATGCCGCTGCAGGCGACGGTTGAGCCGATGCGCCTGAAGGGCTTCGGCTGCCCCCTCAAAACCGGCACCGCACAGCACGGACAAAATCATCTGATGAATGCCGTCCGTCGTCAGTTCATCAGGCTGCGGCTGCTGATACAGGTACAAGGTTACGGCTTCGGCCAGCATCTCGGCGGCATCCAGCCACTCCATCTCCGCCCCGGCCAAAGCCCGATGCAGCGTACCCAACACCTTGGTGTGCAGGTACGGTTCGCTCGAACCGTCCGCTTTTGTCACTCGAATCTGCATCGATTGATTCCTTTCAATCGCTGCCGCATTCGTCACACATTAAACAGATGCGGCTGATCGGCGTTATCCGGCTCCCGAATCGCCTTGGTCACCTCATCCAGCAGGGCGCCGGCATCCGTAAACTCGCGATATACACTGGCAAAGCGGATATATGCCACCTTGTCCACCTTGCGCAGAAAACGCATCGCCTGCTCGCCCAGATACAGCGCTGAAACTTCCTTGTCATAGTTGCGAAAAACCTCTTCCTCGATGCGGTCGGCACTGTCTTGAATCTTCTCGGCCGAAACCGGACGTGTGTAGCTCGCCTTTTGAAGACCCGCGACAAGTTTGTCGCGGTCGTAGGGTACGCGGGAGCCGTCCTTCTTGATAACGGACAGCTTAAAGGCCTCGCCGATTTTTTCGTAAGTCGTGAAGCGGCGTGCACATACGAGGCATTCACGGCGACGGCGGATAATCCGTCCACCCTCGCTTGACCGCGAATCGATAACCTTGTCGTTGTCTTCTTTACAAAACGGACATCTCACGACCGTTTCCTTATGTTTTTGTGTCGATACGCCCGCTCACTATATATCCGATATGCGGCATATTAACGACTATATATAGTGTGTCAATGTAAAAATTCAAATTTTTATCAGCCTACGCAAATAATTCAGTTGTAAGGCACAAGGGTAAATGGCATTTGACGCATGGATACGGCATGCAACCTCCGCGCATAAAACCACCGCCTAAGGTTGCCCCCATGCGATGGACAGAAGCACCGCTCAATTAAGATGGGCCCTTTTGATAAACGATGGCTGATTGACGAATGACACGGTTTTGAGACCGCCTTTCAACGGGCGACCAGCACGACGCGGAAGATTGCGCCGGTGGGCTCGGCGCTGATGACTTCCACAAAGCCGTCGTGGGCCTCGGCAAAACGCTTGACCAAGGCCAGGCCCAGGCCGGTGCCGGTGGTCTGGCGGGTGGATTCATCGCCGCAACGGTAAAAGGCCTCGAAGATTTTCTTGTGCTGGCTGCGGGCGATGCCGGGGCCGCGGTCTTCAACTTCGATAAGAATTTTGTCTTTGACCTGCCGGGTGCGGAGGAAGATGCGTTTATCTTCGGCGGTTCGGGCGTACTTGATGGCGTTATCCAGCAGGTTGACAGCAATCTGCATCACGGCGTCGCGGTCAAACATAAACGGCACAATCTCGGCCAGTTCCTGCACCAGCACAAATCCGGTCCGTTCCATGCACGGCCGCATCATTTCCGCCACCTGGCGGATCGGCTCGCTGACATCGCCGAGAGTGAATTGGTACTGTTTTTTGCCTCGCTGAATCCGTGAAAAATCCAGCACGTTTTCAATCAGACGGGTCAGTCGTTCGCTTTCCTGCCGCATCGTCGAATAATACTCGCGGCGCTTATCGTCCGTTTTAACCCAGTCCTTTTCGAGCATCTCGGTGTACATCCGGATGCTGGTCAGCGGCGTGCGGAGTTCGTGCGAAACGGCGGAGATAAAATCGTCCTTTTTGCGGGATAGCTGCACCTGCTCGTACATATTCCGCCACAGGGCCGCCATCGCGATAACAACCGCCAGCCAGACGACGGCCAGAATCGCGAAAAACCAGTTGTGAATCTGCACGACACGGGCCCCAATCCAGCCGGGCTGCTGTTCGAGCAGGTTCAGCACGACTTCGCCGAAACCGAAATCCAGTACGGCGGTAAAGGCCGCGTCGTCACGTTCGGCTTTGGCAATCTCAAAGCCCATGCCCCGGCGGACAAACTGCTGTGCCGATTCGGTGACCTGTTTTAGTAGTTCGTTCTCGTCCAGCCGGAAACCCTGTACGAGGTGTTTGTCCTCGATTTGGATATGCCGGAGTAAAAATACCTGCCCAGCGAAAACGCTGTCCTTTCCGTTGGCTTCCGAGACCGTCATCGGCACAAACGGCTCGATACGCACTTGAACGGTGTCATTTTCAGAGAGCTTCCGGTCATCTTCTCGTTGCTCGGCCTGAACATCGGCAACCTGCCGCATAACCGCCTGCTGCTGTTGCTCAACAGCACCGGACTGCGTCGGGGATTGTTCCCGCGGAATAACCATGTTATTGTATACATTCAAGTTATAGTTGTCCCGACTCTGGCTGACGACTTTCGCCTGCTGTTGGGTTTCATCAAGCGTGATCGGGTAAGTCGTGCTGCGGGAAACATCGGCTTTGGATTTTGCGGCAATTTGCTTGCCCACTGTCGGCTGTTCTTTCGTTTCTTCGACGCCTTTTTGTACCGATGCGGGCATCCCGGGCGCACCGGGCATCATGCCCGGCATCCCGGGTTTGGCAACGACGGACTGTACCGCCCGTCCGCGGCCGGAAATCGCTTCGTATTCTAATTTTTCGCCGTAACGATAATCACCCTCTCATTGTAAACTGCCGTGTCCTTATTCATGGGGATACGGCAGTTTTTTTAGCTCTTCTGGTAAATGAGTAGGTGGGTTGCAAAAAAGACATCGCTTTGTGCATTTTTTCTTGATAATTCGATTCCATTATGTATAATTACGCTTTGAGGTGTTTTATGGGATATTGAGGGATGAATTGGGAGGAGGAAGATGGTAGGTGCGGGGGATGAAACAAGCAATCTGGCCGAAAACAACTCATTCGTTGCCAATATTGGCGATACCATCGGGGTATTCATGGGCATACATACCGAGGCAAATCTTACGGGGGCCGGCGATACCGGAACCGATGTAACGACGGGTATGGAACTGCTTGCCGGGGAAGCAGTGCCGGCACTGATTGAATATCCCTATGCCCCGGGCCTGGTGTATGACCCCAACCAGAATATCACCTTCATTAAAGACTGGTTTGCCATCCCGGGTCCCGTGACCTGGTACGACGCCAATGAGTTGGTACAGAGTTTTACCTATACTACAGGACGCGTAACATACTCAGACTGGCGTCTGCCCGTTACAATCGACGAAACGGGTACTTCTGTCGGCGAAATTGGGCATCTCAATACGCACTATTTCATCACTGAGAGCTTTTCCGGCCCATTCATGAATCTATTACCGAATGGACTCTACTGGACTGCGCCGCGGTTCGATCGTGACCCAATGCTTGATGTTGCCTACGCATATACCTTCGACTCAGATTTCGGTCCGGCCCAGTGGTCGTCCCTGCTGGACAATATGTACTATGTGGTTCCTGTGTTCGACGGCCCGCCGCGGGAATACTGGTGTCCGGCCGATTTCGATAGCGACGGCATAGTCGACCTTAAAGATTTTGCCACATTCGCTTCGTACTGGCTCAGCGAGCGGCCGTAATTTTTATGTATCCGGTATTTCACAATCCCGCTTCCTTACCTTCTGGCGAGCGGAAACTATGTATAAACTTTTTTAGAAGCTCTGCACTCAAAAGTAAAGTAATTCACCCCTGTCTGCCGATAACCTCTACGGTTTCTGTGTAGAAACTGCAGCAATAGGACTGCGATATATGTTCTGTTTTTTTTGAAAGGATTAAAGATGACGTGTGGCAAAAAGGGATGTTGTGCAAAAAAAACAGTAAAAAAGAAAACAGCTAAGAAGAAAACAAAGAAATAACGAAAACAAGCGATACATTCAACCCTAATGGCGGCCTATGTGCTGCCATTAGGGCGTTGATTTATTCCCTATACACAGAACTGCTGAATCTACCCCATTTTTCTGTGCCCGTCGTCAGGAGAGCATGCCCGCAGCTGATTTTTTGTAAGGTACGCGCACAATCGGCCGGATCAAGCCGCTGTTCAGCCAGAGACGCCAAATTGCTCACATCAACAACACAATCGCCCGTCAGGTCTCTGTCTAAGGACAGGCACATACGACGGAAACCATACTGAACAAAAAAAGCACCGCAAAAAGATGTGTTCTTGAAGATTGTACCGCCTCTGCTGGTCGTTGAAGCTCTTTTGAAATAGTATCTTATACTCATAAATTCCCCCAAAAAATGAACGGCAGTTCAACCGGTCTATAGTTACGCCGCCGTAAAATCGCGGCAGGCCTCCACATACGCAAGGATATTTGCCCAGGGCACTTCCGGTTCAAGCAGATGCGTGGGGCAGCAAAGCAGCCCGCCTTTTTCGCCCGCTATTTTAAGGTTCCGCCGTGTTGCTTTTTTGACGTCATCCGGCGAACCGAACGGCATCGTTGTCTGGGTGCCGAGGGTTCCGCTGAACGAAAGCCGGTTGCCAAACGCAGCATGAATATCCGCAAAATTCATGCACTCGGGCTGAACAGGGTTGAGTACATCGATTCCTGCCTCAATAAAGTCATTGATAAGCGGGGTGACGAATCCGCAGGTGTGATACTGCATAATAATGTCAGGCTTTATTGCCTTGGCGGTCTTAATAACTTTAGCCAACCGCGGTTTTAAGAATCGCCTGTAAAAATCCCGGGACATCATCAACGCTGATTGCATTCCAACATCGTCGCCAATCCGGATCACATCCACCCCGCACCGGGCAAACGCCGCAGCACGAATACAGGCAAGTTCCGTAATCTTATCCAGCAGCCAAACGGCCTTGTCTTCCTCCATGGCCATATCCATCATGAGTTTCGTCATGTCGCGCAGATACCATGCCGTTTCCCAGACCGTGCACTCCATCGCCGCATAGACCGCAAGCCCCTTGCTGTGAATGCGATCGATTTGCTTCTGCAATTCATCGGTAGAAACGGAAGCAAAATCAGGGTACGGATACGACTGTATCTGCTCAATACTGTCAAACGCCGCCATTGGGTGCCGCATACGGGTCATGTGCGCAGCGGCTTTACTGCCGGATTCGTGAGCGATGCCCCACTCGTCAAAAAAGACCTCGTCTTTAAGACCGTCAGGGTAATATTTATGCCAGTCGATGGATTCCCGACCCGTTACCTTGGGGAATTCAACTTCGCGCATGGGCATTCCAAAGTAGTCCTGATAGGCAAGATCGCTGCCTGTTTGCCGCTTAAATGCATCGCACAGGGAGGGACACAGATAAAACTGTACAGGTGCGTATTCATATCTCTCCCGTCGAAACAGACCTAAAAGATTTTCACGAGCGTTCATATCGCTGCCTCATAATATCAAACCGTAAATTAATTTTCTAAAACTGCAATAATAATTTCGGACTGTTTAGAGCGTTATCTCCGTTATCTGTGGCTGAATCGTATCTGAATTGGTATCGCCCCCAGCGACAGGTCTTCGTTTCGACGCGCAGTAAATGCGAAAGAAACGCTCGCCGCCTGTCGCAAAGTCAGCGATCAACATCCTGCGGCTGCCTTCCTTATAGCTGCGGGTATGCTGCGACCCGTCAGAATACACTTTCAGACCCTTTTCGGAAGAATCCCGTTAACGCCGCGGCACTTCGACTTCTCTTGCGCCGAAGTTCTTGCTCCATCTCAGCAGCCACAGGCTTTTAAGAGGAACCCGTTCGGTGCTGTTGTCAACAAAACCGATATTCACCGCCATCCCGTGGCGATCAATGCAGAATCGCTTCATAAAATACGGGGGAGAGTGGTCCAACGACAGTGTGTCGGAATCGAGCTCCGAAACCGTTGGGGCTAAGCTTTCCGAATAAGGCCAGGAACCCACCCATGCCGAATCAGCAAAAACGGGCACTCGCCCGGTCGCTTCAGAGAGTCTCGTAAAGAAATTGACATGATCGGCCTTCACTATCCCCGTCTCAGACCACGACCCTTTGGGGGTCAGCCACATATTCATCCCGAAGCTGCCTTGTGTACCGACAAATTTCCAGTTATAATTTGCGCTGCCGGCCCAGCTATTGCCTGTCTGCTCGCGGTTTTTGGTAACCGGACATCGCAAAACCTCCATTGCACCTTCGCTTTGACCTGCGCTGGCATTGGATTGATCCGAAAATTCCCGAGCGCTCAGATAGGGGGCAATTTTGTAATACCAGTATTGAAACTGTGCATCAATGACCGGAAAGAAGAGATTGTCATTTTCGCCCGCATATAAGATGGCTCCCATCGTGAGCTGACGGACGCGCGTCTGACAGACCGCTGCCTTCGCCTGCTCCTTGACCTTCCTCAATGCCGGCATAATAACTGAAAGCAGCAACGCGATAATCGCGATCACAACCAGCAGCTCAATTAGTGTAAATCCCTTTTTTTGTTTCTTCATTCCACTTTATCCCCGTAGGTTCTGTATCTAATTAATCCCCTATTGCGTAAAATTGCAACACCCCACATATGCTAATATTATAGCATCATCTCAACCTTTACTGTAGCCGTATTGCGCAAATCTATCACCAAATTGCGCAAAGCCCCGTATGTATGGGGAATGCCAAAATGTCGTCTGCTGGCGTTTCGGCCCAAAAAGTAATCATCGGGCCCTTACCTTTTACCGGGTCGCGGGTGGTGAAGCGCATCATGGTCGGGTCGTATTGGCGGGCGCGGAGATAGTACTGGCCGATTTCGGTATCGTACCACTGGCCGGTGAAGAGGAAGGCGTTGGTCGGGGCATTGGCCGCTGAGCCGCTTTCGAGCATCTGCCCGAACGGGTCATAGATATAGTAATGCATCACCGCGGCGGATTCGTCAATCACCTGGCGGACCGAGCCGAGCCGGTCGTGCAGGTAGAAATACAGATCGTCATAAACGCCGTCGCCGTCCGGGTCCGTATAATCCCACTGGGCCAGCGGCTGGGCATGGGTCCCGGATCAAGTCCGGGATAAACTCCATTATATAATTTTTTCAAAGAGCAAACTCAGACAAAAAAACAAAAACTTCAACCTAAAAGGTGTCTGCCCCAATCCTGTTCGGCACTGATTTTGCTCAATTTTGCGACCCTAAAAAATTTTTTACAAATTACCTATTTT
>JAKEGM010000028.1 GCA_022615575.1 Planctomycetales bacterium | reverse complement strand
TTCCCATGTATAGTCGAGGTTGTTTTCGCGTTTGAGCTTTTCGGCGATGGCCTTGCGCAAATCCGGCGTCCCTGCCGCCGGCGTGTATTTGGTCTGGCCTTTTTTCAGGGCGTCGATGGCGGCTTCTTTAATAAAATCCGGCGTGTCAAAATCCGGTTCGCCTGCCGCAAAACCCAGGACATCAATACCCTGTCCCTTCATCTCTTTGGCACGATTGGTGACGGCAAGCGTGGCCGATGGCGGTACGGATTGCGCTCGTTGGCTGATTTTCATGAAAAAGCATCCTTTCAAGTCGAATACCGGTCTTGTTTTTCCCAAAAACAGAGGGCATTAAAGCAGACCAATCTCCAAAAATCAAGTAAAATGCGCAAACGGCCCCGACCCCCGAAAGATGAGCCGGGCCAAGAAAATAGCCGACAAAAATCACATGGAATTATAGTTTTGGGAAGGCCTGAAAGAAAAAGCAGGCATCGACACCACTGGCTGTTAAAATGGAAGTTCCTTGTTTAATGGATCTCTCACCCGCCGTTGTCGGGTTCGGAATGGCCGTGGGGGAGGCGGCGCGGGTTTAAATAGAGAAAAAGGGTTGGCCGTGCCCTCGCGGTTTTTAAAACAATTTAGCGACGAAGTAGCATGCGCTGAAGAAAAGGTCTATTCCCGCCGCGGCGGTCAGAAATACCCATCGCATCCACGGCCAGCGAAGGCCGGCTCTGGCGAAAAAGAATAAAAACCACAGGGCCGCCGCGGCCGCGCCGTACATCAGGGCCGTCAGCTTAAAGACCTCCGGCGAGACAAGGATAATGCGAATCGACAGCCCGCCGAAGAATGCGGCCAAACCGGTCGCAAATCCCGCGCAGACGGCAATCCACTTGGAATCGGGCTTTCCGGCCGTCATCAGCGTTTCAAAGCCCAGCCCGCACAGCACCGAAAGAAACAAAATCGGAAACGCCGCCCACACCGCCGGGCTGACCTGAAAAACCGGCTCCCAGAACGCCAGCATCAATCCGACGGCAATGGGAATCAAGAGGGCAATCCGCTGGAGTTTGGCAAACACAAACACCCCCATCAGGGCCATCGCCAAAGACGCATGATAAAGGCCGAAAATCAGATGCTTCCCCGCCTCATGCAGTGGAAAAATCAGACCCATAAAATCGCGCAGTGTCAGGGCGGTGTTTTGCGGCAGTATTGAGACCGGCCCGAACCACGGCTTGGCCGAAATCCAAAACACAAGGATAATCCAGGCAAATGGCAAAAGCGAAAACATCGCCCGCCCGCAAAGGCGAACCATATCCGGCTCCTTGCCCCGCCGCCAATAGACCGCCGGCAGCAGCAGCCAGGGAACCATCATCCATGACAAGCCCGCCAGCGGATGAAAGGCCGTAAATCCAAGCCCAAACGGCCCGAATCCATACGCCGCTCCCGCAAACAGCGAAGGCGTCCAATGATAAACCCAGCGTTTGCTGAGAAAGTACGCTCCGAGGGCGGCGGCGGCGGGATTGAGAACATCATAAAGAGAATGCGCGGTGGAAAAGCGGCTCATGTACGGCCGGAACAGATAAATCGAGAAAAAGGCGTAAAGGAGCAGGGCAAAAACACACTGAAGAACAAGCCCGAAGGGCAGCGTCCGACGGGACGGGGTTTCCGATGTCTTGCCCATTGCTTTTTAACCTTTGATTTGACTTATTTTAAGACAACCTTCCGTGTGCCGGCGGCAATCATTCCAATCCGATAGACCTGTTCGCCGGATTTGGTCAGTTTGGCCTGTATTGCGTCGGCAAAGTCCGCTGCCACAATCAGCACAAACCCGATGCCCATATTAAACACACGGTACATTTCGTATTCTTCCACCGGCCCGATTTTCTGCAAATAGCGGAAAATTTTCGGTACGGGCCAGGCGCTTTTCTTCAAAACGGCGTTGCAGTCCGTTGGCAGAACGCGCGGAATGTTGCCGACCAGCCCGCTGCCGGTGATATGCGCCATGCCGTGCACAACCTTTTTGACCTTGTAGCTGTGCAGCAGGTTGACGATGGAACGCACGTAAATCCGCGTCGGCTCCAGCAGGACATCGCCCAGACGGGCGCCATCCAGTTCCGCGATGCGGTCGGTTGCTTTCAGCTTGTTTTTCTTAAAGCAGATATGGCGCACCAGCGTATAGCCGTTGCTGTGAATGCCGCTGGAAGCCAGCCCCAGCACGACATCGCCTTTCTGCACACCGCTGCCGGTGATGACACGGTCGCGCTCCACGACGCCGACCGCGAAGCCGGCCATGTCGTATTCCTCTTTCTTGTCGTAGATATCCGGCATTTCCGCCGTTTCGCCGCCGATGAGGGCGCAATCCGCCATCCGGCAGCCAGCGGCGACGCTTTCCACCATTTGCGCGATGACCTCGGGGTCGAGCTTGTTGACGCCCAGATAATCGAGAAAGAACAGCGGCTCGGCGCCCTGAACGATCATGTCGTTGACGCTCATCGCCACCAGGTCGATGCCGACGGTATCATAACGTCCCATCGCCTGGGCGATCAGCACCTTGGTTCCGACGCCGTCCGTACAGCCCACCAGAACCGGCTGGCGGTAGTTTCGCTTGAACAGGCGCTCGTCATAGTCCAGACGAAACAGGCCGGCAAATCCGTTTTCCAGGTGGATGACGCGAGGACCGTGTGTGGAGGCGACCGAACGGCCGATGCGTTCGACCATGCGGTCATTGGCGTCAATGCTCACCCCCGATTGTTCGTAGCTGAGAAATTTTTCCTTGCTCATTTATGTCTCAATACCATCAAAAAGCCGTTTTTGGTGACGTTCCATCGAAAACTTGTTCACGACCGTGCTGACCGGGATTTTGTACTGGCCGCTCCAGCAGGCATGGCAGTAATGATCGGCCGGCAGCGACGCACAGTTCAAAAGGCCTTCCAGCGAGATATAGCCCAGCGTATCGACCTGCAGATACTGGCGGATTTCTTCCATGCTGTTGACCTGATTGGCCAGCAGTTCTTCCCGCGTGGGAAAATCCACGCCGTAGAAACAGGGGCATTTCACCGGCGGACAGCCCACCCGCATGTGGATTTCTTTGGCGCCGGCTTCGCGCAGGGACTTGATTTTTCCCTTGGTGGTGGTGCCGCGGACAATGGAATCATCCACCACAATGACCCGCTTGCCCTCGACGACTTGGCGCACGACGGCCAGTTTGAGCTTTACCGCTATGTCTCGCATGTGTTGGGACGGCGAAATGAAGGTTCGACCGACATAGTGGCTCCGCACAAATCCCATGTCAAACGGAATTCCGCTTTCATTGGCGTAGCCGATGGCGGCGCTGGTGCCCGAATCCGGGACGGGGATAACGACATCCGCCTCAACGGGGTGTTCAATGGCCAGCCGCCGGCCGCAGCGAACCCGGACCTGATGGACATTTTCGCCGAAAATGCTGCTGCTTTGCTTGGCAAAATAAACATGCTCAAAGATGCAGTGGGCGGGTATGACCGTTCCGGGTGTAACGAAAAACCGGCTGCTCAGTCCCTTTTGATCCAGCGTAACGATTTCGCCCGGCTCCACATCCCGGATATACTCGGCGGCGATGGCGTCCAGCGCACAGGTTTCGCTGGCGACGCAATAGGAGCCGTTGACGGTCCGGCCTATGCACAAGGGACGGATGCCGTAAGGGTCGCGTGCCGCTTCGATGCGGTCCGAAAACAAAAAGACCAGGGAATAGGACCCCTGCAGGTGATTGAGCACATGCCCCAGCGGATCCGGCTTGGTGAGGTGAGTGGGCTTGGCCATCAGGTGAAGGATGATTTCGGTGTCGTTGGAGCTCTTGAAGATATGCCCGTAGGCCTCGTATTCATCCCTCAGCAGCGAGGCGTTAATGAGATTGCCGTTATGGGCTACGGCTACCTGCCCCCTGGAGTATTCTCCTATAAACGGCTGGGCATTGGAGAGATGCGATGAACCGGAGGTTGAATACCGCACATGTCCGATGGCGATCGGATTATTCAGTCGCTCAAGGATGCCTCGGCCTTCTCGAAAAACCCGGCTGACCTGCCCCATCCCCGTATAACAATGGATGGTTTCGCCGTCGCTGGCGGCAATCCCTGCGGATTCCTGCCCGCGGTGCTGTAAACTATGCAGCGCAAAGTAAGCTTTGTGGACGGCATCGGAGTCGCCGTAGATACCGAAGATGCCGCACGCTTCTTTTTTATCTGCCATGTAATCCTCAATAATTGCGATGAATAAGTTCCTAAAAAAGCCAGTTTATCCCAACAATCAAAACAAGTCAATTATTTTACCCCTGTGCTTTGCGAAAGCGCGGGAAGGGTGCTTGACAAAAGCGATAATGGACGATACATATATTCGTTATTTGACAATATCCTCTTTAATTAAGGCAAAACGAAATGGAAATAAAAGTACATCTTTCACGTCCGGATATTACCGAAGCCGAAATCGATGCCGTTTGCCGGGTTCTGCGCACCCCGAATTTATCCCTCGGACCCAAACCGCGGGAGTTTGAACAGGCCTTCGAGCGGTATATCGGCCTCAAACACGCCATTGCGGTCAACAGCGGCACCAGCGGCCTGTTTTTATGCGCTCAAGCCCTGGGCTGGGGTCCGGGCGATGAAATCATCACAACGCCCTTTACCTTTATCGCTACGGCCAACATCATTATGATGGCCGGCGCCAAGCCGGTCTTTGTGGATATCGACCCCGAGACGCTCAACATCAACCCCGGCAAGATCGAGGCGGCCATCACCAGCAGGACCAAAGGCATTGTGCCGGTCGAGGTCTTCGGCAGTCCGGCTGGGTTCGACCGAATCTGTGCCGTCGCTAACAAGCACAACCTGACCATTCTGGAGGACAGCTGCGAAGGACTCGGTTCTTTGCTGGACGGTAAAAAGGTCGGAACCTTCGGAAAAATGAGCGTCTTTGCCTTCTATCCGAACAAGCAGATGACCACCGGCGAAGGCGGAATGATTCTGACCGATGATGACGACCTGGCCGCGATGTGCCGGTCGCTGCGGAATCAGGGGCGCGGCACCGGCCCCGGCTGGCTGGCCCATGAGCGGCTGGGGTATAATTACCGGCTTTGCGATATCAATTGTGCGCTGGGTATTGTACAGCTTTCCCGGATTGAAGAATTCGTTCAAAAACGCAATGCCGTGGCGAAGATGTACCAGCAGTGTTTGGCCGGTGATGAGCGGGTAGCTGCCCCGCAAGTCCCCGTCAATTGCCGGATGAGCTGGTTTGTTTATGTTGTTCGCCTGGCCGACCGCTACACCCAGCAGCAGCGAAACGCGGTGATGGAAAAATTGACGGCGAGGGGCATTCAGGTCAGCAACTATTTCCCGCCGGTGTACCTGCAGCCGTTTATTGCCAAACAGTACGGCTTTAGGCAGGGCGATTTTCCGGTAACGGACGCCGTTGCCAAAAGCACCATCGCGCTGCCGTTCCACAACAACCTGACCCCAAAGGAAGCTCAACTGGTGTGCCGTGAATTAAAGGCCTGCCTGGACGAAATCTAACGAACCCCGGGTACAGAAAAGAACGCGGGCTTCCAGCCCGCGCTAACACCAACAGCGCCGGCATGATGCCTGCGTTCCGTTCAAATGCCTGTGTTATGTAACGGCGGCAAAGCGGATACCTCTGCAGATAAAAGCCGTTTTTCGTCAGTCCGCTTGGCTTTTTACCTGTTTTGAGACAAATTGTCGCGGGAGTTTTTTATCGGTCTATTCGCGGCCGTCATCGCCGATTGGCATCCGCAGGGGGCATTTTCAAAAATTCCCATCTTTCCGCATTATCAGCACAAAAAACCCCCGGTTTCCGATTTGCCTGCTGCCGCTTTATTTTGTAGGTTTTATACGGAAACGGGACGGGATAAAAGGTCTGGCAAAACGAGAAAACTGATGTTTTCCGTGGGAGAAACTCTGATGGGCCGTTGGCGAAGCAAAATCCTGTTTTCCCTGATCCTGTATAGCGCAGGATTCATTACGGCAGTTTATTTCCTGACCCCGGTTTCAGCACAGGCATCGCCTGATTCTCAGGCGGGCGAATTGAGCGGCTGGTCACAGAATGCGCATTCTGCGGTCGGCGGCAACACCAGCGATTCGCCGGCCTGGGCGGTATCGATCCGCCGGGGAATCAATACCTGTGTTCGTTTCGCCGAGGAATATACCTTGCGGGCCGCCGACTTGTTTCGGTCAAAAATGGAGCAGGGTAAAAGCCAAAGCAGGCAATAAAACGCTTTGACGAAAGCATCATGCCTGTTTGGCAATGTCGGTGGTGCCTGTGGTCCGGTATGGCATAAGGAACACACACCCCGCCCAAAACAGACATCGGCCGCTGACCCTGGGGGGGAGGCGGCCGATGTTTTTGGGGCGTTCATTTCACTTGGCTTAAATCAAACAAAACGACGGGTCTGTCTCTCTTCAGCGCTTCAATGATGATTTGGCCTAAGTTTAGCCACTGTCGGCAGCCGTCCAAAACGGCGCTGTCGCTGGTAGCGATAATCCGGTCGGATTCGACGAGTTGTTTATCGGGGCTTTGAACCAGCTCGACAATCCAGTTGAAATTGTGTTCGTGTGCAAATTCCATGATGATTTTCTTGAGCCGGCCGGAATTGGACACCGGCTTGTCCAGCAGCCAGGTTACATCGGCCGCACCTAAGCGATTCAACGCGTCGGCAATGACGCCAATAGCTGGCAGGGTTTCCTCAACCTTGCGGTACGTTCCGTGAATACTGGCCAAATCCCGTATGCACCCATCCCGCCCAACCAGCAGAATGCCGCCGCCCAAAGCGGCCTCGGTCGTGATTAACAGATTATAACCATCCAGAAATAGCGACCGGCCTCGGCTGTTTTCCGCTTGAATTTGCGCCGCCCAACGCCGCACAAGCTGGGCATCCGAGCAGGCCGACCGCATCACCGCAATCCGCTGCCGCTGTTTGAGATTGTAACGGTCGCCGACCAATTTAAGCGAGGAGTTGCCGGCATACCCCCGGCTTAGTAGCCAGCCCATATCGGCCACGGCCTGCTGAAGAACAGCCCTCATTTGGTCGGTAAAAAGTATCGCATCGTCCGGATGCGGCCCGCGATGGCTTCGTTTGTCCGGCATAACTTTATCATAGCACCCGCATCGAGCGGGTACAAGGCCGTAAAAAGAAATTGACAGTCGGACTCTTTTTTCCTACCATGCCGTTTTGGATTCAGGAGATACGATGCCCAGTCATAATTTGTCGAAATTGCAGATTGACGATTTGGAGATTCTCGGCTATTCGGTTGCCGGCGAGGAAACC
Source organism: Planctomycetales bacterium (assembly GCA_022615575.1). Classification (GTDB taxonomy): domain Bacteria; phylum Planctomycetota; class Phycisphaerae; order Sedimentisphaerales; family Anaerohalosphaeraceae; genus 4572-13. Next base: position 27,660 of record JAKEGM010000028.1, on the reverse strand, counting down.
GTTGTCGGGATGCCTCAGCTGGATGTCTGCTTTGACATCGGCAAGGCCCCGGCGCAGGTAATTTCCATTAATCACCTCCTCTTGACGCACGGTCACATGGACCACGCCGCAGGCATCGCCTATTACCTGTCGCATCGCAAGTTTTGCGGTCTGCCGGAGGGAACCGTCCTGACGCCGCCCAACGCTATTGAGCCGATTCGCAGGATTCTCGATGCATGGGGCCAACTCGACGGCACTCGCATTCCGGCTAACCTCGTCCCCGTCCAGCCGGGCGACCAATACCGTCTCAAGCCCAACCTGATTGCGCGTGTCTTTCCCACCAAGCATACCCGCCAGGCCGTTGGCTTTTCGGTCATCGAAACGCGAAAAAAACTCAAACCCGAATATCACGCCCTGGCGGGCCCGCAGCTTGTGGAGTTGAAAAAGCAGGGCGTTGTCATTGATACCCCCGTGGAAATTCCGATTGTCAGCTATTTGGGCGATACGTCCTATGTCGATTTTTCGCAATTGGACTACGTAGCCAACAGCAAAATCCTTATCGCCGAGTGCACCTTTTTCGCCGATGAGCACACCGAACGCGCCGACGCCGGCCGCCACATGCACATCGATGAATTTGCTCCGCTGCTGGGACGGATGAACAATGAGGTTATCCTGATTACGCATTTGACCCAGCGAACCAGCATGACGGAAGCCCGCAAAATGCTTCAGGACAAACTGTCTGCGGAAATCTTCAGCAAAGTCATCTTCCTGATGGACCGCAAAAACCGTGCGCACAGCACTCGTCCCAATCCATGATACTGTCATGCTGCGAATGCCGGAGGTTACTTATGAGGAAACAGACGCACCAGCAGGACCCCATGCGGTGGAACTTGCGGGGTGCTGAACGTCCCCTGAGCGGTTTCCAAATCTTTTTGTCGCCACAGGTCGCGCACACGCCACCGGCTGGCCGGTTCCAGCCCGAGGGTTTGCCAGTTAACCGAAATGGCGGCTGCTTCGAATCCGTTGAGATTGAAAAACCCAACGGCCTGGGAACCGTCTTCCATCGTCTTGACCCACACCTGTGCAGTACTGTCTTTCTTGACGCACCGTGCCTGCCTGCCCGACGGGTCCTGGTTGACCTCCAACACTTCATCGTTGGTCAGCAGGTTCAAGGTAAACTCATCCATCTGTTCAATCGGGCATCCTATCAGCAGCGGCGCACTCAATAAACACCACAAGCTGATATGCGTATATTGCTCATCTGGCGTCAGGTGGGAGTCATGCAGGTTGGGCCCCCAGCCGACTTTACCCACGACCAGCATATCCGGGTCGTTCCAATGGCCCGGGTGTGCATAAGAATATAAATCCGCCTGTTGAAAACCGATACCTGCCATACTTGACCAGCTATCGGTAATATCGCCTGTTGTCCGCCAGCAGTTGCCGCCGATTTGGCCACCCCATTTCCATACTTCTCCCCAGCCGTATTGACACACGCTGTAAACGATATCCCGGCCGACCTGATCCAGCATTTGACGCATCAAAATATACGGCCGTTGCAAATCCTCCAGAGTTTGATTTCCTGAAACACTCGAATACCCGCACCAGTCATATTTCAGATAATCAAATCCCCATTCGGCAAACTGCTGAGCATCCAGCAGTTCATGCTGCCAGCTTGCTTCATAGTTCTGGCAGGTCGTCGGTCCCGGTCCAATATAGATTCCTGCTTTAAGCCCTAATCCGTGAATATAATCGGTCAGCGCGTTCATGTCCGGAAATTTATCATTACATAAAATTCGCCCGTCTTTATCCCTCACCGGATCGCCAGTCACCGGATCATTCGAACCCCGCTTCCGCATCCAGCAGTCGTCAATATTGATATAACTCCAGCCGTGATGGATTAATTCGGTATCCGCCATGGCCCTGGCCGTTGCTCGTACTTTGGCATCGTCGACCGCGCAGCCCCAGCAGTTCCAGCTGTTCCAGCCCATTGGCGGCGTCAGGCAGATTGTATCCCCGATGACAATCGTGAAGGAACGCTCTGCTCGTCCCCGGGAATTTTTGGCGGCAACCGTTGTTTGATATTTACCGGTTTTTTCAACCGTTCCCGTAATATGGCCGGTTTGTGAATCCAGCGCAAGTCCTTTGGGAAGGCCGCGGGCTTCGAAAGTCATAGGCCGCTCGCCTGTGGCGGTTACAGTAAACAAAAACGGATTTCCCGGCCGGGCGCCGAACACCGCTGGCCCGGTAATCCGCGGTTCAGGACCCGGTTTGGGGGTCAGGATATACGGTTTGGGCTTGATCGGTTCGATGGCCTCCGGCCGGCTGCCGTTGTATTCAATTTTTGCCATTGCCCAGTCGGCATGGTCATAGTCAATCCCGTCGCCGCTGTCAGAGGCAATCAGGCGAAACAGCTTAATGCCATCCAGTTTGACGGAGACCGGCTTGGCGGAAGTTTGTGCTTTCATTGCACCGCTGTTAAACAGTTCTTTCCCATCGCCGATTACTAAGAAAGTTACGCTGGCATAGTGACGGCCATTGGGACTTTGAGCAATCTCATCATCGACGCCAACCATTGCCGTAAAAACTGCAGCGCTGCCGTCAAGACGTATCGTAAACTGGCCTTCAGCGTGAGTGCCGATACCCCGCTCAAAGGTCTGACTGTTGACCGTCAGTACATTGCCATCCACGGATTTATTGGCACGGGTACGGCCCCATCCGGCGGTTGCATTGCTGACATCAAGTTCATCCAGCCAAAGCGTCTTTGTGTTTTGGGCGTCTAAGCCGGAAACCATAGCTGCAATTACCAACCATCCCGTCAAAATTTGCTTAACCATAATTGTTTCCCTTTTCTTATCGGGCAGAATCTACAGCGAAAGCCGTCAGCAAACGCACGCCGAAACCAATCGACCCGGGTGCCAGGGTCTCATCGGCTCCCCAGACGCCGACGCCGGCCATGTCGATATGCGCCCATTTGGCTTTTCCGACAAATTGGCTCAGGAATGCCGCCGCCGTGCAGGCACCGGCCCATTTTCCGCCGGTATTTTTAAAGTCGGCGATTTTGCTTTTCATTGTTTCCAGATACTCGTCGTCACAGGGCAAATGCCAAATCCGTTCGCCGGTGACGGCGGAGGCCGCCTTCAATCGCTCGATGAGAGCATCGTCATTGCCCAGCAGACCCGCCCGCTTCTGGCCGAGCGCTACGACACAGGCGCCGGTCAGCGTGGCGATATCAACGATAGTGGAGCACCCCAGCGTTTCGGCGGCATAAGTAATGGCATCGCACAGGATCATCCGGCCTTCGGCATCCGTGCTGTGGATTTCAACGGTTTTGCCGCTAAACGTGGTAATGATGTCGCCGGGGCGGTAGCTCAAGCCGGAGGGCATATTCTCCGCCGCCGGGATAATCCCGAAAACCCGTACCTTCGGTGCCAGCGCACCAATGGCCTGCATTGCTCCCAGCACGGCAATGCCGCCGGATTTATCGAATTTCATATCCTGCATCCCTTCGCCGGGTTTGAGCGAAATGCCGCCCGAGTCAAAAGTAATGGCCTTGCCGACCAGCGCCACGGTGGGGGTGTGTGACGAAGCCCCTGTGGGTGCATATTCCAGCACAATCAGTCGCGGCGGATTGGCCGATCCTTGCCCGACGGCCAGGATGCCCCCCATCTTTTTGGCCCGGAGCTGTTTTTCATTCAGTACCGTGCAGCGAAGGCGAGGGGTTCGCTGCGCCAGTTTTTTCGCCTCCATGGCCAGTGTTTCAGGCGTGATGACATTGGCAGGGCGGTTGGCGATGGTGCGGGCAAAGTTCTGCGCCGAGCCGGTTACAGCCCCCACGGCAGCGCCCTGTTTAAGCAGCTTGACCATGGAAGGGTCGGCATCGGCGATTACTGCCTTCAAACGGGCCGGACGTTTTTTGGCCGGAGCCGTTATGTATTCATCATATCGAAACGCCCCAAAACAGGCGCCCTCAGCAATTGCCTGGCCTGCTTGGACGGGATTCAATTTCGCCGTCGCAGGGATATCCGAATGCAGGCACATCACCAGCGATGCGGCGTTTATATCGACGGCTTTGCCTGCGGCAGCCGTCGCGGCCTTCCGCAGGGTGTTTGCTGTAACGGCAGTGCGTTTTCCCAGCCCGACCAGCAGCAGCCGTTTGGCGGCCAGTTTGCTGTCGGCATACAGCAGGCACACGCTTGCCGCTTTGCCGTCAAAATCGCCTAACTTTTGAAGCGTCCGAATGCGTCCTCCCAGCCGCTTGTCCAGGGATTTGATATCCGGCCGCTCAAAGCCGTCCTCAAAAACCCCCACTGCCGCGATATCCGCCGTACAGGTTAAAGCATCCGCTTTTTGAACCGCAATCGAAATGTCAATGAGTTGTTTGTTCATCTGTTTTGTCCTTCCACAAGAGGGGTATGGTTTAGGGCAAAAATGCCGTCGTAAAACACCGCGTCTTTACCTCGTTTTCTGAAAAGAACGTTAGTTTTTATGTTTTTTCTGTGCCCGCAGGCGCAGATAACTGTCAATAAACGGCTCGATCTCCCCGTCCAGCACCGCCTGCACATTGCCGCTCTGGAAATCCGTGCGGTGGTCTTTAATCATCTGGTACGGCTGGAGCACATAGCTGCGAATTTGGTTGCCCCAGGCGATATCTCCTTTACTGGAGTAGAGTTTGGCCAGTTCAGCATCGCGTTTCTGCTGTTCGAGCATATACAGCTTGCTCTTGAGCATTTTCATCGCTTCGGCCTTGTTTTTGTGCTGGCTGCGGTCGTTCTGGCACTGTACGACAATGTTGGTCGGCAGGTGCGTAATCCGCACGGCGGAACTGGTTTTATTGACGTGCTGGCCGCCGGCGCCGCCGGCACGGTAATAATCGATCCGCAGGTCGTCCTCGTCGATTTCGATCTCGACATCGTCTTCGTATTCGGGCATTACATCCACCGCCGCAAAACTCGTATGCCGCCGTCCGGCTGCATCAAACGGGCTGATGCGCACCAGCCGGTGAACGCCCGTTTCGCAGGACAGCTTGCCGAAGGCGAATGGTCCTTCCACCCGCAGCATAATCGACCGGATACCCGCCTCTTCGCCGGGGGTGATGTCAAGCTGTTCATAGCGGTATTTGTTGTCGTCGAAATAGCGGGTGTACATCCGAAGCAGCATGGCGGCCCAATCGCAGCTTTCCGTGCCGCCCGCTCCGGCGTGAATCCCGAAAAAACACGGACGCATATCGTCCGGTCCGCTGAGCATCCCCGTAATCTCGATTTTGTCGCACCGAAGGGACAATTGCTCCAGGTCGCTCTGGATCGAAACCAGCGTCGCTTCGTCGCCTTCCTCGCTGGCTAATTCAAACAGATCGCTTATGTCCCTGACAGCCGTTTCCACCTCTTGGACGGGCGTAATCATTGCCTTGACGGCGCTGAGTTGTGTAACCACCCCACGGGCGCTGTCGGGGGTATCCCAGAAGCGGGGTTGTGCGATTTGTTGTTCCAGTTTGTCGCGAAGTGCGATCTTGGCCGGCACGTCAAAGCCAGTCCCGGACCTGTTGAATCCGGGCCGCTAAATCTGCTATCGATGTCCTGATTTCTGCTAATTCCATAGTTTCGCTCTTCGTTTCTGCTTCTATACTTAACATTGCGGCAGTTGTTCTTATACCCAATCCTGTCAGGATTTGCAAGGCATTCTAAAAAAGTCGGGGCAGAGAATTACAATCCGAAACCACCTGCATAAATGCTCTCGTTTGAATGAGATCGCGTTGTGCTTGAACGGAGGTTCAGAGTTGGATGACAAATTCCTTCTTCCGGCTGGTCATTTGGGCTTTCAGCCGGGCTACTATCGAGGAGTGCATCTGCGAGACCCGCGATTCGGACAAATCCAGGGTGGTGCCGATTTCCTTCATCGTCATTTCTTCGTAGTAGTACAGGATGATAATCAGCCGCTCAGCACGGGTTAAGCCCTTTGAAATAAGGTTCTTAAGGTCCCGCTTCTGGGCTTCGATCTCCGGATTTTTGCTTCTTTGGTCATGAATAATATCGATTTCGCGGACATCCCTTTCACCCTCGTTTTCGTTGAAGTTATTAGTAAGCGAAATCAACCCGATGGCGTTTGCGTCGCGCTGCAGCCGATGAAATTCCTCCTTGTTCATATTCAGTTCTGAGGCCAGTTCCTGCTCAGTCGGCATTCGCCCCAGATGGGCTTCCAGTGTCTGGCGTGCCCGCTCAAGCTGGTGGGCGCGTGCTCGAACCAGACGGGGGACCCAATCCATGCTGCGGAGTTCATCAAGGATGCTGCCGCGGATGCGGGGGGTGCAGTAAGTTTCAAATTTGACGCCGCGTTCCGGGTCATAGGCATCGATGGCGTCCATCAGGCCGAAAATGCCCGCCTGAATGAGGTCGTCCAATTCGACTTTGTCCGGCAGTTTGACCCAGATGCGTTCGGCGGTGTATTTAACCATGTGCAGATAATTTTCCATGAGCAGGTTGCGGCTCTGTTCGGAGTGCGTCTTGAAAAAATCCGTCCACACCTGCTGGATGTCGAAATTTTCTATTTGATGAGTTTTCATACCTAAAACCTCCATGTTTTCCAGTACTTTAATTTATGCAACCCGCGTTTATTCGTCCGATAAGTTTCATGTCACCCTTTGGCCGCCTGTCTCAAACGCTTAAAAAAATCCCTTTTCGGGGCCAGACCTTATCGGCTCAATGTGCCGGCTGCTTTAGAAGAACCAATTGGCAACTTTACGAAAAAAACCGTCTCTGTGGATTCTTCTGTCTGTGCCGTGCGTCAAACGGTTGCTGATAGCCGCGAGCGTGCGGGAGATTTCGGCTTTTGGAAACGCCAGCACGACCGGCTCCCGCCGGCGAACGGCCGAAAGCAGATTCTCATCCCGGCACAGGATGCCCGCTTCATAGACCGGCACATCCAGGAAGCGGCCTGCCACATCGGCGACCTGACGGTAAACCTTTTTGCCCTCGGATGGCGAAGCGGCCATATTGACCAGCAAGCTGATGCGCCCGGCATAGTTCCGGCAGGCCAGCACCTTGATCATCGCGTAGGCGTCCGTCAGGGCGGTCGGCTCCGGGGTTGTAACCACCAGCGTGTGGTCTGCGGCCAGACAAAAACCAATCACGGAAGCGTGGATCCCGGCGCCCGTATCGATTACGAGGACGTCCGAACGGTTCTGAAGGCCTTCCAATTCGGCGATCAGACGCTGACGCTGGATGCTGTTCAGGTTGGCCAGCGTTTCGATGCCGGAACCGCCGCAGATAACGCCAACGCCGGCAGGTCCGACATGGATGATGTCCTCGAGTGCCCGTTCGCCTGAAACGACATGGGCTAGGGTGCAGCGGGCCTGGATGTTCATCAGGACATCCAGATTGCCCAACCCCAAATCGGCATCCATCAAAATCACACGCTGATTTTGGACGGCCATGCTGATGGCCAGGTTGACGGCGATGTTGGTCTTTCCAACGCCGCCTTTGCCGCTGGTAACCGCCAGCACTATTGCGTCTGTATTCGTGTTGTCCCGGCATTCCGGCATGTACATTGTTCGTCGCTTGTAGATTTTTTTCACTGCCGGTTCCGGCGCCTTCGCAAGGCGGCACGGGGGCATTCCTTCCGGCGGCTGCAAACGGCCTGTCCGACCGGTTAAAGCAGCCCGTACGGCTGCTTTTGCTTAAGCAGTTCAACGGCGATTCGGTTATTCATTAAATTTTCAGAGAGCTTGTGTATCTGCATCTGCAGATAGTGTTTGGTATTCGTTTTCAGCAGGTTTTCGGCCTCCGCGTCGACATCGGCAAGGGCGTCAAAAGAACCCTCTTCCCCGAAGGTGATATGATCCCTGTCGCACAGGAGCAGACGCTGCGTGCGAAGATGCTCCGAGACCGCCTCTGTCATGCACTCGGCAAATTCGAAGACGGGCAGGTCTTTGGGGCGGAAGCCATCCGTTTTATAGTCAAAAAGGTTGCGGGTCAGCACCTCACGCCGCCGCTCGGTGAATTCGACGATCCGTGTCAGGACCTCGGTAATGTTGTCAATCGCTGTTGAAGTTGTTTTCATGCTATCTGCTTCCGTGCCAATGCCTTATCATCATTCCTCCAGCTGTAACACCGCCGCCGCAGGGGTTTCCGTCTTAAAAAGTTTCTGAATTTCCGTGAGGGTTTTGGTTTTTCGCAGTTCCTGGATCCGCCGCAGACGCTCGAAAACAGATTCGTCATACAGCCGGTGGCCGCCTTCTGTCCAGTCCGACTCATGGATCAGTCCCATGGTGGTGTAATTATGGATGGTCTGGCGGGTGAAGGGGGTATGGCTGACGATTTCGCCGATGCGATACAACTTCGGTGGAATACAAAACGCCTCTTTCGTCTGAACGTGCATATCCAGGTTTCCTCACAACCGCTGATGCCGAATAAAATAGCTTTTACATTTTGTAAAATGTAAAAGCTATTTTAAAATTGTCAAAAGAATTTTCGACAAAATTCTTAAATTTTTATAAAAGCTTTCATAAAAAATACTTATCGGACGCAAGTCGCCATCAGCCGCCGCACTTTCCCTTGGTAACCCCTACGGTCAACCACGAAGCGATGCCAAATCCCGGACCCGAAAAGCAAAACCGTTTCCGCGATATAAAGATGTGGCTTGTCGTAAACCCGCTGCCTGTTCGGCACAAATGCAATGGGCAACCTATTTTTGAAAAAACAAGCCCAATAAAAGCCGAAACGTTGTTTCTGTCATGCTCATGCGGATTCATTTTACTGCACAAACTGTTTCAGGAAGTGGCTCACATTCAGCGGTTCACCGGTACTTCGCCGGATCATTTCGTTCCAGTGATGGACGGCTCCCGGAGCAAATACGGCGTCCTTGAAATAGGTCCCGATGCGCTTGTCGCCGACGCAGCTAACCGGCGTATCATCGCATAAATCCAGGACATGTCCCCGGAGATAATGATACCATTGCGAGACCAGCAGTTCCCCAAGTAAGTAATTATGATAGTAACAGGGGGCGACGGTAAAGTGCAGTTTTGAAAGCCATCCCGCATCCGGTTTCCCATCCGGACGATTTACACGCTGGTATTTTTCAACCAGGTCCCACCAGCGGGTGTTTATATCCTGGTCGGGATCGGCATAGACGCTCTTTTCAAAGTGATACATCACCAGCGTCCACCTCGCAAAGAGAATCTGTTGAAAGCGGAGGTATTTTTCTGTTACCCTCTCCAATTGGCTCCGCTGAGCATCTGTTAAGCCCAGCATTACCTGCATCCATGCTGCGTTTCGAGACAGCCGCCCGAAAAACATTGCCACCGCTTCGGTTGTAAATGAATGTGCCGGCTCTCGCAGCAGATAGGGTTCCCTCGGATCATGATGCTTAAAGTAGAGCGCATGACCCAACTCATGCAGCGTGGTTTCCATCCATCGTTCGTCATTTGCGATATTGGTCAGAATCCGGACATCGCCGTGCCGGTCAACATCGATTGCAAAGGCATGCGGGTTTTTGCCGGGCTTGTCATAGAGATCGCTGCGCCCCATAATGTCATCGACCGGCAGTCCAATGCCCGCAAAATATTCAACGCATAGCCGTGCGACATCTCGCTCGGCATAATACGGATCGAGGTCAATCTCATACACCAGCGGAGTCCGCTGGAAGAACGGATCGTGATAATGCCATGGCCGCAGGTCATGGACCGTGATTTTAAAGGTTTCAGCCAGAATGCCGTCCAGTTCCTCCTTTAGCAGAGCAAACGGTGCATCTGTTGACCGAGCCAACGCATCAAAGATTGTTTCCATGTCCTCGACCGATTGTTCATGCATGTCGATACTGTACGCGTGATGGTCGGCATACCCTGCCTGCCGAGCAAGCTGATTACGCATTTTGACCAATCGCAGGTAATCCTCAGCAATCACCGGGCCAACCTCTTTGGAGGCCCGCCAGGCCTTCTGCCGAAATATCACATCCTTTTCCTGTGTCATAATCCGGTAAATCTCGGTCATGGTAACGGCCCGGCCGTCGATACTGCCGCGGTAGTTGTTATATCGCTCAATAATCGCGGTTTGAAGCCGAATGCTTTCTTTGAGCCGGTCCGCATCCATCTGACTGACCAGAAAGGCCCTGTTAAGTTTTTCAAGCTGACGCTGTTGTCGAGGTTCCGTAACGGTTCCGGATGTTTTTTTCTTTTGAAGAAACTCAAAATCTTTGCGGTTCGTAAACAGTTCGTTGATTTCCAGGTGAATCTGTTGGACGTTCTGGAAGTCCTCTCGTTTTCCGGAAACCTGCGCTGCGTAGTAAGCTTGATTCATCCGGGCGTTTAAAGGGTCCAGTTTTTGCACATGACGGTCAATGAAACTCTGCATAGGACACTCCAACCTCATCTATTATTTTCCCTGAAAATGCCGTAAGGGGTATTAACAATCGAATGTTTCCTGTTCTTAGCCCGCTGCTTCTTGTTTTATTCCCGTAGAACGATTAAACCAAGCAGACAAACGGACATTTCCCTAAATGTTTTTTAAACATACTTCTCCCCCCGCGATGATGAGAATGATACAGAAATCTTTCTGAATGGGCAAGATTTTCTTTTCTGTGACGCCGTTCTTGCAGATTTACAGGATATGAAAATCCGGGATTTCAAAACCCGCGCTGCTTAAAATTCCTGTTTTTTAAGCGGACAGTGGTCGTTCCGTCTTTCAGCAACTCGAGTTTTTTAATCTCTTTTCACATTAATTGCTAACCCCCAAGTCCGCGTTCCCTCTGCGCCTCCAGCAGATGTTTTTATGGGCCGCTAAGAAAAAAACGGTGAAAATCTGTGCGACAGGGGGTTTCAAAAAACATGCTATTTCACGAGATGAAGTCGGTTTTCTGTATCTCGATTAGTCCATAAGATGTTTGTTATAAAGGATTTGCGTTTTCTTCTTGATGCCCGCAAAAACAAAGCCGCACAACGCTGAAATTTGGATTGCCAAAGGCGAAATGCTGGGCAATAATGGGCTTTCAAATGTGAGCATGGAAAGGACTGACGATGTCTCCAAAAGCATTCAGCAAATATCAGCAGCAGATTATTCGCAATTATTACAAAAACCGGGATACAATCGTGCTGACCCGTCTGCAGGAAATTGTCACCGACTTATACCTTGCCGAAACAGGCGTTGTGCGCAAGCGGCTCTGGAAGCGGGTGGAGGCGATCCTTGCAAAGATGGATGTGCCGCCGGAAGTTAAATCGCACATCCTCCAGCAAAAGGATGTCCAGATTCTCGCCAAAAACCTCGAGGAATGGTTAAGGTCGGATGCCTGATCGCCGAACCCCGGAACGCCCATGGAAATCTTGATAGACAACCTGACGCTGCGTTACGATGGGCATTTGCTGTTCGAGAATCTGTCCATTCGGGCGTTGTCCGGCCAAAAGCTCTGCATCGCGGGTCCTTCCGGCTGCGGCAAAAGCTCCCTGTTTCGTGCCGTACTGGGATTTATCCGGCCGCAGCAGGGCACAATTTCCATCGCCGGTCAGCCGATGAACGACAAATCCGTCTGGCATCTTCGCCGGCATATTGCCTATGTCACCCAGGAACCCGATTTAGGGCAGGAAGTTGTTCTTGACCGCATCCGCCGCCCCTTCGACTACAAAACCAATGCTCATCTTGCGTGGTCTCCACAAGCGGTAAAGGGGTATTTCGAGCGGTTTAAGCTCAGCCCCAAACTGCTCCAAAAGCAGACAACCGACCTGTCCGGCGGCGAAAAGCAGCGTGTGGCGATCATTATCGGCTTGCTGCTGAACCGTCCGATCCTGCTGCTGGATGAACCCGCCTCCGCCCTCGACAAAGAAAGCCGACAGATACTCAAAAACACGCTGTGTCAGTTGTCAGGAAAGACGGTTCTGGTTGTCTCGCATGACGAAGTCCTGCTGGACAACGCCGATGCCGTTATTGATATCGCCGTTTTCAGGAGGGGGCTGTGAATATTACATCAATCTCAGTGTGGGGGCTTGCGGCCGGCTATGGCTTGTTCATTATCCCGCTGGCAATTCTGCTGTGGGTCAGGGTGCCCCTTATTGGCACGATGCTCATCGGCGCTGTCCGCATGACCGTCCAGCTTCTTCTGGTTGGCTTCTATCTGCAGATTGTGTTCACCCTGAACAAACCCTGGCTCAATGCCCTGTGGGTGGGGCTGATGATTCTGGTGGCGGATATTTCCGTCATTCGCGGCACGGGCATACGCTTTGGCCGGCTGGCCTGGCCGCTGTTTGTGGCGCTGCTGGCGGGTACGGCGGTGCCGCTGCTGTATTTTGTGGATGTTATCCTGCAAAAATCCAATCTGCTCGATGCAAGGTTTGTCATCCCGATTGGCGGCATGATTCTCGGCAATTGTCTGCGGGCCGACATCATCGGCATCCGCCGGTTTTACCAGTCCATCCGGCAGGGCGAAAAGGCCTTTTGCCAGCAGTTGGCCGACGGCGCAACACTGGCCGAGGCCGTCCGTCCTTACCTGCGGTCCGCCCTGCATGAGGCCTTCTCGCCCACCCTGGCGTCTATGGCGACTATCGGCCTGGTGTCGCTGCCGGGCATGATGACTGGCGTTATCCTCGGCGGTTCCGAACCGATGACGGCGATTTTTTACCAGATTGCCATCATGATTGCCATCTTCACCGGCACGGCGATCACCGTCTGGCTGGCCGTGGAACTGAGCCGAAAAACATGCTTCGATGCCTTTGGCGTCCTCAATCGACATATCTTTACGGACAACGCACCCCAAGGCAGATAAAAGAGGTTTCTGCCGGTATGATTGGAAAAGGGGGCTTGATGCGCATAAAAAATGCGGATGAGAGGAGTCGAACCTCCACGAGCGTTAAGCCCACAGGCACCTGAAGCCTGCGCGTCTGCCAATTCCGCCACATCCGCAACAGAAAAAAGGTACTGTACACTTTTTTCCCCGCCCGTCAAGCCCTTTTTGGCGGAATTCTGTGGAAATCTGTCGGATGGCCTCCCAAAATTATCGCCCGCCGGAGAGGTTATCATTGATTTTTACGGCGGCGGCGATTAGGATAAGATTTTGGTGATGAAAATCTGGACTGATAGGGAGACCCGATGGCAGGTAAAGGATTTACGCATCTTCATTTACATACGCAGTATTCCCTCTTGGATGGCGCTATTTCGGCTAAAAAGCTGTTTGGCCGCTGTGCGGAATTAGGCATGGATGCGGTGGCGATTACCGACCATGGAAACATGTTCGGCGTGGTTGATTTTTATACACAGGCCCGGGAAGCGGGAATCAAACCGATTCTGGGGATGGAGGCCTACATTGCCCCCGACAGCCGGTTTGACAAGCAAAAAGGCGGGGGTGTCAAGGAAAACACCTTCCATTTGATTCTGTTAGCGGAAAATCAGACCGGCTACCGGAATCTTCTTAAACTCAGCAGCATCGGCTATACGGAGGGCTTCTATTACCGTCCCCGTATTGATAGACAGATTCTGGCTGAAATGAACGAGGGGTTAATCTGCACGACAGCCTGCATGGCGGGTCAGGTGCCGGCGGCGCTGGTGCACAACGACTGGGATGCGGCACGCAAGGCGGTGAGCGAATACCTTAAAATCTTCGGGACGGACCGGTTTTTCCTCGAGATACAGGAACACGACGGCAACGAATATCCCGACTTGCGAAGCAAAATGGTCGAACTTGCAAAGGAAATGGGGGTTAGCTTGGTGGCAACCAACGATGTCCATTTTCTCAATGAAGATGATTTTGAAGCACACGACGCCCTGTGCTGCATCAATACCGGTAAAAAAATAATCGACCCCGACCGGCTTAAATATCCGCCCAGCGCCTACCTGAAAAGCCCCCGGCAGATGCGGGAACTGTTTGCCGATGTGCCCGAAGCGTGCGACAACACGCTGCGGATTGCCGAGCGGTGTACAGTGGAGCTGGATTTGAAAAGCCGGCACGCCCCGGTCTATCGGCCTCAGGACGGCAGCACGCCGGAGGATTTTCTCCGAAAGCGGGTTTATGAGGGGGCAAAGAAAAAATACGGTAAAATCACCGGTGAGATCGAACAGCGCATTGAGCGGGAATTGAGCGTGATTTCGGGCAAGGGATTTGCCAGTTACTTTCTGATTGTTTGGGATTTCTGCAATTACGCCCAGAAAAACAATATCCCGGTTGGCGCCAGAGGCAGCGCGGTCGGCACAGTGGTGGGGTATTGCCTGGGGGTTTGTGATGTAGACCCCATCAAGTATGACCTGCTGTTTGAACGGTTTATGGACCCGGAACGCAACGAGATGCCCGATATCGATATCGACATCTGCCAGGCCTCTCGCCCGGCAACACTGGAGTATGTCCGGCAGAAATATGGTCAGATTGCGCAGATTATCACGTTTGGAACGATGAAGGCCCGCGCCGTTATCCGCGATGTATGCCGAGTGATGAGTGTGCCGCTGTCCGAGGCCGATCGGCTGGCCAAGCTGGTGCCGGCAGAACTGAAGATGACGCTGGACAAGGCGCTGGAGGTTGAACCCGACCTGAAGGCGGCCTATGAGAAAGACGAAACGACACGCCGGGTGATTGACATCGGGCGGAAACTGGAAGGTCTGGCGCGGCACGCCTCGGTGCACGCCTGCGGTGTGGTTATTGCCGATGAACCGCTGACCAACTTTCTGCCTCTGTACAAGCAGACCGATTCAGACGATTTAATTACGCAGTTTGAAGGCCCAACGGTGGAAAAAGTGGGTTTGCTGAAGATGGACTTTCTGGGCCTTAAGACCCTCAGCATCATTCAGCGGGCGGTCGATTTGATTGAGGGGCTGCACGGTAAGAAAATCGATGTTGAATCCTTCGATGTTGCGGATCAGAGGGTGTTCCGTGAGATTTTCGGGGCGGGCCGCACCAAAGGGGTATTTCAGTTTGAATCGGGCGGGATGCAGGACCTGCTGATGAAACTGCAGCCCGACCGCATCGAGGATTTAATTGCGGCCAATGCGCTCTACCGTCCCGGGCCGATGGCCCTGATTCCCGATTACATCGACCGCAAACACGGCGCCAAATGGGATGTGCCGCACCCGATTATGCGCGAGGTATTGGCGGAAACCTTCGGCATCATGGTCTATCAGGAGCAGGTGATGCGGATTTGCAACCGCCTGGGCGACATCCCGCTGCGCGAGGCCTACGGGCTGATTAAGGCCATCGGAAAGAAGAAGGAATCGGTCATCAAGGCCGAAAAGAAGCGTTTTGTGGAGGGCTGCGTCCAAAAGGGACTGACGGCCCTGCAGGCCGAAGAGATTTTTGACCTGATTGAACGGTTCGCCGGCTATGGTTTTAACAAAAGCCACGCCACGCGGTATTCCTTTGTGGCTTATCAAACGGCCTGGCTGAAGTGTTATTATCCGGTCGAATTTATGGCCGCACTGCTGACCTACGAAATGGGTTCGACCGACAAGGTGGTGGAGTACATCGAAGAGTGCAAGCAAATGAGCATTGGGGTGCTGCCGCCGGACATCAATGAAAGTTTTGTCGATTTTACGGTGATTTACAACGAAGAACGCGACCACCGTAAAGACAGCGGCATCATTCGTTTCGGTCTGGCGGCGGTCAAGGGAGTCGGAGAGCGGGCGGTCGAGCAAATCATTGCAGCCCGCCAGAAAGCGGCCCGTTTCAAAAGTTTGTTTCATTTCTGTGAGACGGTGGACCTGCGGGCGGTCAACAAGCAGGTGCTGGAGGCCCTGATTAAGGCCGGCGCATTTGACAGCTTGGGCGGCAGCCGTGCCCAGATGATGGCCGGGCTGGAAAAAGCCATGCAGGTTGGGTCCTCCGTCCAGGCCGATAAGGCCCGGGGACAGGGGGTCTTGTTCGGCGGCGATGGGGGTGGGATGTCCGAACAGCCGGATGCCAAAAGTTTGCCGGATGTGCCCCCCTGGCCTGAACAGCAGATGCTTCAGTATGAAAAAGATGTGCTG
This sequence comes from Planctomycetales bacterium, assembly GCA_022615575.1. Lineage (GTDB taxonomy): Bacteria > Planctomycetota > Phycisphaerae > Sedimentisphaerales > Anaerohalosphaeraceae > 4572-13. The sequence goes on along the minus strand of JAKEGM010000028.1, from coordinate 11,761 downwards.
GGTTTTTATGTCACCAGCAACCCCATCAGCCGGCACGCCGACATGATTAACGTCTATTCGACAGTCAATACCAGCCAGCTGGCGCAAAAGTCCGAAGGAAGCACGGTGACCATCGGCGGGATGATCGTCAAAATCCGTCATACCGTGACCAAAAACGGGAAACATGCCGGCTCCAAGATGGCGGTGTTGGAACTGGAAGATGTGCAGGGCAAGTGCGAGGTGGTCTTGTTCCCCAAGGCCCTGGAAAAGTTTGGCCATCTGCTGGCGGTTGATAAGATTGTCTTTGTTCGAGGGACGGTAGACTGCCGGCGGGAAAATCCGAATATCCTCTGCGACGAATTGTTTGCGATGGAGGATGCCGCTGACAAACTGGCCGCACGGGTGTGGATTGACCTGCTGACGCTGGATGTTTCCGAAGAGAAAGTTCAGAAAATCCGCCATCTGTGTTCGACCCATCGGGGCAGAAGCCCGGTGAATGTTACGGTGCAGACCCCCGGCGGCTACCGCATCGTGGCGGCAGCGGACAAGACCCTTAGCGTGCGGGCGGATGTGGACTTCTGCCGCAAGTTGGAAACCGTCGTCGGGCGGGGGAATGTGAAATTGATGCGGAATTAACCGCCAATGCACGCGGATGAACACGAATTGAGAACGATTAAGAAATCGGCCTGAAAGGGTAGCATAATGCGCTTGCAAAAGTCCGTCGGGCTTTAATAATAGCCGCGGGTTGATGCCGTGGGCTGGAACCCATAAAACATTAACAACCCCCAGGGGTTGGAATGATAAGGAAGAAATGACTTGCTCCCCAAAGCGATTGATATATTGAAGACCCGGTGGCCGGAGGTGATGCTGGTTGTTGTTTTGCAGGCGGCCCTGATGCTGCTGGCCGAGCAACTTGCGGCCGGTGTCCAGGTTTCGGAATCCCACCGGACACAATTGCCATTCTGGGCGGGTTTTCTGCTGGGAGTGGGAACGATGCTGTATGCGGTGCTGTGGCAGATGATGTATCTGGGTTTCTTAAAAACCGCCGCGGTCGAAGGCCCGCGGCCGCAGCCGCCGGCCGAATTGGTACGGTCGGGACGCCCCTATTTTTGGCGGATTTTGTTTTTTCAGATACTCCTGGGGTGTGTGCTGTTTTTTGTCAATGGGGTACTGGTCGGCGCCGGGGGGGCGATTTTCTGGAAAGGGCGGCCGTTTCCGGAGATTCCCGAATGGTTCATGCAAGTGTGCGGGCTGGCGGCAATCCTGATTGTGCTCAAGCCGATGCTGCTGGTTCCTGCCCGGATGCTGGTCTATGACGATTCGACGTATCAGGCCATCGCAGGAATGCGAACCTGCAAAATCGGACGATTGGATTCGCTGTTGAAACTGACAATACTCGGGCTGGGAGTTGTTTTGGTGATAATGCTATTGGCCAGTGCGATTCCTCAAAAGACGCCCGCCTATTATGTCTTTTTGGGTCTGCATCATATTGTTTTTTCGCTGGTATTTCTGACGCCGACGCTGATGGCGGTGCTGTGGATGCAGGAACAGCTCGAAGCCGCCCAGCATGAGGAGGAAAATGACGCATGAACGCTAAACTCAGGGGACAATTTATCGTATTAGACGGTCCGGACGGCTGCGGCAAGAGCACGCAGGTGCGGCTGCTGGCCGAGTGGATTGCCGAACAGGGTGTCGATGTCGTGTCCTATCGCGACCCCGGAACGACCCTTGTCGGCGAAAAAATACGCTCCATTCTGCTGGATCCGTCCCACAAAGGCATGGGCGATAATGTCGAGGTTCTGCTGTATATGGCCGCGCGGGCGCAGTTGTGGCTGGAGCATATCGGCCCGGATTTACAAGCGGGCAAGTGTGTCTTGATGGATCGCTGGGTGTCCAGTACCTGCGCCTATCAGGGCTGGGCGGGGGGATTCGGGATAGAGAAGGTCATCCAGATAGCGACCGATGCCCTGGAGCGTGTCTGGCCGGACATAACGATTGTGCTGGATGTGGACTTGCCGACGGCCAGACAGCGGATGCAGCGGGATTTGGACCGCATGGAACAAAAGGGCGACGCCTATCATACAAGGGTACGCGAAGGATTTTTGAAATTACCCCGGTATGCGGTTGGCGCCAAAGTTGTTGATGCACGGCAGGGCGTAGAGGCGGTGCATCGAGAGATAGTGAGCTGTATTCGGGAATTGTGAACGCAATGACCTTAAACGAGATATTCTGTCAAGACACGGCGATTGAATCGCTGCAGCATGCGTATGCGGCGGGGCGGATGGCGCATGCGTATCTGTTCAGCGGCGACGACGGCGTTGGAAAGTTTTCGGCCGCACAGGCGTGGGCCAGGATGCTGCTGTGTGAAAATAAGCAAACCATTCGGAAAAAGCCCGTGTTTATCGACAGTTGCGGGCAGTGCCATTCCTGTAAGACATTTGAAGCCGGCGGACATCCGGATTATCGTCCCATTTCCAAAGAACTGGTGCAATATACCAAAGAAGGTAAAAACAAAAAAACGCCGGTCGATATGCCGATAGACGTGATTCGTGAATTTCTCATCGAAAGGGTCGCCAACCGTCCGATGATGGGGCAGTTTGTCGTCTATGTCATCGACGAGGCCGAAAAAGTCAACAAGAGCAGCCAAAACGCGATGCTCAAGGTTCTGGAAGAGCCGCCGAAACATTGTGTGATTATCCTGTTGTGTTCTCAACTGGAAGAAATGCTTCCGACAACCCGGTCACGGTGTCAGTTGGTGCGGTTTGGTCCTGTTTCGGAAGCCCGTATCGTTGAACGGCTTTGCGCCGAGGGAGTTTCGGGTACAGAGGCGACCTTCTGGGCGCGTTTTTCGCAGGGCAGTTTAGGGTGGGCGTTGGCCTGGGCACAATTACAAATTGAAGAAAAAACGCCTTTTGCCCTGAAAAAAGAGCTTGTGGAGCGGCTTTGTTCACTCGAATTAGCCGGTACGATTGATATGGCCGAGTGGATGGGCCAGACGGCTAAAAAAATCGCCGCTGCTTGGACCGGCCGGGCCGGAAATGTCAGTACGACCGACATTACCCGTCGGTCGCAGCATGGGCTGATTCGGATGACGGCGTGTGCCTTCAATGATGCGATGAAACTAGCTAACGGCCAATCTGCGGGGCTGGTACACGAGGATCAGGCCGGGCGAATCGGGGCATTGGCCCGGCAATTTGACGCCGAAACCGCCGCCCGGCAGGTTGAAATGTGCTGTCAGATGCATAAATGGGTCGATTCAAGCGTTAATGAAAAACTGATATTCGAACAACTCTTGTTAAATCTTTCCAATTCGGATATACTTAATAGTTTCTAACAGTGCCGCCGGCGGCGAAAGCTCCGGGTGGTGGAGTTATCTTCTTTAATTTCAGGAGTTTATCTGTAAATGTCACAGGTTGACAACGCAAAATCAAAAGTACCGAAAAATGCAAAGCAGATGCTGGTTCGCTATGGCCGGCTGGGGCTTCTGGGGTGGTTTGAACACCATGAGGCCCGTATCCCCCGCCTGAATTCGCACGTGGTTATTAAAACCGAACGCGGGTTGGAGTTGGGCGAGATCGTCGGCATCTATAACTACCGGGCCGGACAATTCAAGAGCAGCCCCGAACAGGTCGAGCAGTATTTTCACAATCGGACCAAGGATTATCCTTTGGGCGAGGGGGGGGCGTTTGTTCGGTTTGCCACACGCCAGGATTTGCACGAACAGGAACATCTTGAGAAAAACGCTGTGGGTGAAGCCAAATGCTGTCAGCGGATCGCGGAGGAACTGGGCCTGAACATGCGCATTATTGAGGCCGAGCATCTGTTTGGCGGCGAGCGGATCGTGTTCTATTTTACCAGTGAAAGCCGCGTGGATTTTCGCGATTTGGTCAAGCGGCTGGCCAAAGAATACCAGACACGGATCGAACTGCGGCAGATCGGCTCGCGGGACGAGGCCCGGCTTATCAGCGACTATGAGACCTGCGGGCAGCAATGCTGCTGCAGCCGATTTCTCAAGATTTTGGAACCGGTGAACATGCGGATGGCCAAGCTGCAGAAGGCCACGCTGGATCCGTCCAAAATCAGCGGTCATTGCGGCCGGCTCAAGTGCTGCCTTCGGTATGAAGACGAAGCCTACATCGATCTCAAACGGCGGCTGCCTTATCGCGGCACGGTTGTCAAGACCCCCAAAGGCATCGGCAAAATCGTGGATATGCAGATTTTGACTCAGCTGGTGGTGGTGCAGACCGAGGCCGGCGACCGCCAGGCATGGCCTGTGGATGAGGTTCAGGTGTGCAGGGACGGTGTACCGGAACAGCGGAAAGACGAGCCGGAACAGGATGACCTTTCCGAGGAGCGTCCGCGGGTCTTTGACCGCAGGGAGGAAACGGATGATCGGACCGAAGGTTTATCCGTCGCCGCTGACGCGGCCCATGAGGAGCCGTTGGCTGAGGATGAAGGTGATTTGCCCCAAGCCGCGGAAAGAGGCGTTGAAATGCAGCCCGGCAATGGGCCGCAGCGGCAAAATGCCTCGGGGCCGAACAACCGCCGCAATACTAAAAACCGTCGGCACAGACCAAAAAATAAAAACAGGGGCCCTCGAAATAATTCAAGTGGCCCGGCCGCGCAGAATAATCAGCCGCAGAACAGACAGAACCGTCCGAACAAACCCTCTTCTTCACCCGATGGAGAAGCCCCCGGCCCGGCGGAGAATAAACAATGATGCGAAAACTGTTGGTGACCTCAGCCCTGCCGTATGCCAATGGTCCGATTCATATCGGCCATCTTGTGGAGTATCTCCAGACGGATATCTGGGTGCGTTTTCAGAAGCTTATGGGCAACCAATGCCATTATTTCTGTGCGGACGATACACACGGCACGCCGGTAATGATCCGTGCCCGTAACGAAGGCATTACGCCCGAAACGCTGATTCGCCGCGTTCATGCGGAGCATTACCGCGACTTTACCGGCTTTGCGATTGAGTTTGATAATTATTATTCGACCCATTCCGAAGAAAACCGCCAGCTCAGCGAACGGATTTATCAGGGGGCTTTGGCAAACGGTTCGATTGTCAAAAAAGCGATTCAGCAGGCCTATGATGAACAGGAAAAAATGTGGCTGCCGGATCGCTACATCAAGGGAACCTGTCCCCGCTGCAAAGCCGAAGAACAGTATGGGGACTCCTGCGACGCCTGCGGAGCGCATTATCAGACGACCGAACTGATTAACCCCGTCAGCACCATCAGCGGCCGGCCGCCGGTGATGAAGGAAAGCACGCATTATTTCTTCCGGCTCGGTCAATTTGAGTCGGCGCTGAAGAAACTGTTCGCCGACGGCTATGTGCAGGCGTCCGTGCAGAATAAGCTGGACGAGTGGTTCAGCGAGGGGTTAAGGGACTGGGACATCTCGCGGGACGGCCCATATTTCGGTTTTAAGATTCCCGGCGAGGAGAATAAATATTTTTATGTCTGGCTGGATGCGCCCATCGGCTATATGGCCTCGTGCAAAAATTACTGCGACCGAAAGGGGCTGGATTTTGAGCGGGTCTGGAACGGCGGGGAATACGAGATTTGCCATTTTATAGGTAAAGATATTATGTATTTTCACGCCCTGTTCTGGCCGGCGCTGTTATTCAGCGCCAACCTGCGAACGCCGAACAAACTGTTTGTCCATGGCTTCTTGACGGTCAACGGTCAGAAAATGAGCAAGAGCAAAGGCACATTCATCATGGCCGAAACCTACCTGAAGCATCTGGACCCCCAGTATCTTCGGTATTACTACGCCTCCAAGCTGTCCGGCGATGTGAGCGATATTGATCTGAATGTGGAGGATTTTGTCAACCGTGTCAATGCCGATCTGGTGGGCAAACTGGCCAATCTGGCCAGCCGCTCCGGGCCGATGCTGACGGACAAACTGGGCGGTAAACTCGGTGCGCTGGACAAAAACGGATGGACGCTGCTTAATGAGCTGACGGCGGCCAAAACCGAAATCACCGCGGCGTATAAGTCGCTCAACTATGCGGCAGCGATTCGAAAAATCATGGCGCTGGCCGATGTATGCAATAAGTATGTTGAGGACAACCAGCCCTGGTCGGCAATCAAGACCAGCCCCGAAGGCGCACGCACGGCGCTGACGGCAATCCTCAATGCCGTCAAGGTACTGACGGTCTATCTCAAGCCCGTGCTGCCCGCCTTTGCGGAGAAAATTGAACGGTTCCTGGCTGTCGGGCCGCTGACGTTTGCGGATGTTGAAACGGCGATGGAACATCACACCATCGGTAAATTCATTCGTTTGATAGAACGTATCGAAAAAGAAAAGGTGGACGCTATGATCGAAGAAACCAAACCGCAGACAGCCGTGCCGACCCAACCCCAACCCGAGGCGCAGCTGGATGAACCGCTGGCCCCGGAATGCACGATTGAGGATTTTATGAAGGTGGACCTGCGGGTTGCCCGGATTTCCAAAGCTGCGCCTGTGGCAGGGGCGGACAAGCTGCTGGCGCTGGAACTGGATCTTGGCGCTTTGAAGAAGAATGTTTTTGCCGGAATCGCCAAGGCCTATAAGCCCGAGGATTTGGTGGGGCGGCTGGTGGTGTGCGTGGCGAATCTAAAACCCCGCCAGATGAAATTCGGCCTGTCCGAAGGGATGGTCTGTGCGTCCGGTCCGGGGGGAGCCGATGTCTTTTTGCTCAGTCCCGACAGTGGCGCCAAACCCGGCCAGCGCGTTCATTGAATAAGCGGAAATGAGATGTAAAAATAATGAAAAAGACCATTGAAGAAATCGCAAGGGAAGACGGGCGGTATGATGCGCGGGCGATGAAGTTTGTGTTTGAGGGGTTGGCGGCCACCATTGACCGGCTCCGTCAGCAGGAAGAACCCGATGCGGCGCCCCGTCATATTTCAGGTCAGGAACTGGCCTGGGGGCTGGCGCATACAGCCCAAAAACGCTGGGGCCGGCTGGCCGCGATGGTATTGGCATACTGGGGGTTGCATACGACGCGGGATTTCGGCGAGATTGTCTATCTGATGATTGATTCCGGCTGGATGACTTCGCAGGAGACCGACACCATCGAGGATTTTGACAATGTCTTCGATTTTGTCGATGTTTTTGAGAATCGCTATACGATTGAGATTCGTTAGCGGGCGGCCCGGGGGGACGGATTATTTATGAAAATACGCATCAGTCATCCGGCGCTGCGGGAGTTGTTCGACCAGTTGCGGTTTGCGCCGATGGGGCAGAAGAAAAAGCAGCTTGCCGCCGCAGAACAGCTTTTGATGATTCTCAATGCCGAGCGGGAATACCCCTATGATTTTATCGTCTATCGAATTACCGGCTACCGCCCGCGAATAGAGACCCAGCAGAGTTTGATTCCCGGAAAGGAACTTCTGTCGGACCTGCGGATCTGGATATCCCAGATCAGCGAGGAACTTCAAATCAATGTTGCCGAACAGACCGAGCCGGTTTTTTCCGTCGAGCAGCTTGCCTGGCGGTTCAACGTGTCGGCAAAGACCATCCGCCGCTGGCAGAAACGCGGTCTGGCGGGCAAAATGTATGTTTTTGAGGACGGCCGCAAACGCCTGGGTTTTTTAGAATCGGCGGTTAATACATTTGTTGGGTCGCATGCCGAGCAGGTTCGCCAATCGGGCAGATTTTCGCTGCTGGACGAATTGCAGAAAAAACAGATTACGGCGGCGGCACAGGAATTAACCGCCGCCAGAACCTATCGCACCCAGAATGAGCTTGTTCTCGAAATCGTCCGGCGTGTGGGGCGAGCGCGTCAAACCGTTCGTTCGGTCCTGACGGAATGGCAGAAAAAAGGCGGTTCTGCCCCGGCCCTGCCGTCGTCACGCGGCAGAATTGGCGCACGGGAAGCGGCGCAGCTGTATAAGCTGAATCAGCAGGGCGGTTCCATCGGGGAATTGATGCAGCGGTTTGGACGCAGCCGAAGCTCAATCTATCGCATTATGAATCAGCAGCGTGCCAAAGAGTTGCTGGGCCGCAGGATTGAGTATATTGACAGTGAAGAATTTTTAAAAGAGGACATCCGACAGCGAATCCTGCTGACGCCGCTTGAAGAAATCGCCCCCGGCCGGGATGCTGACACGGTACTGCTGAGCCGCCGGCAGGAGATGGAGCTGTTCCGGCGGTACAATTGCCTCAAGTTCCTGGCGCATCGGGAATGTGGACAGATTGAACGGGGGCGGCCCCGCTCCGATCGCCTCCATCGCATCGAAATGCTTCTTGCCGAGGCCGATACCGTCAAAAAATACATCATCGAGGCCAATATGCCGCTGGTGGTCAGCATTGCCGGCAAGCACTTGGCCCCGGGGCAGGGGATGAGTGAATTAGTCAGCGAAGGCAGCGTGGCGCTGATGGCGGCGGTCGAAAAATTCGACTACAACCGCGGCTATCGTTTCAGCACCTATGCAAGCTGGGCCATTGCCAAGGACTTTGCCCGTCTGATTCCCGCCGAATTCCAACGGCCGGATCGGGCCGGCGGTGCTGATTTTACGAATCTGCCGGCCAATATCCGTATCGAGCAGCTTCCGGATGTGGCGGCAGTCGAGCAGGCCCGGCGGGATCTGCGCAAAATCATCGAAAACAATTTGGACGCCCGGGAACAATATGTGATTTTGAATCATTATGCCCTTGGTACCGGCGTAATTCCCCAGAAGCCGAAAACGCTTAAACAAATCGGCGACGAACTGGACCTGAGTAAGGAACGCGTCCGCCAGATTGAACTGCAAGCCCTCCAGAAACTCCGCCAAAGCTTAAGCCCCGAACAATTCGACCTCCTGACGGGGTAGTGGATAACTTTAACCATGAAGAACGTGAAGCGAATGAAGAAAACCATTTTTCTTTATTTTTGCCGCGGATTGATACGGATTTTTCAAAATAACAAAAGGTAACGGGACATAGATTAAAGTTCTATAAGTGCATAAGGGATAAGCGGTTATAAAAAGGTGTCTGACCCCTTTATCTCTCTGACCCCTTTATCTCTCTCGGCTCATAAAATTTCCCCCGTCAATAAGGCCTTTGCATACCGCAACCGAAAGGGATAGGCCAAAAACGCCTTCTGCGCATAAGCGCGTGCCCGGCTTTGGTCTTTCAGCAGAGAAAAGTTTTTCGCGATGCTGTATAATAATTTGCCTTTTACGGCGGGGGACATTTTAGAACCATAGTCCCGAATCAGGGTCTGGCGAAGAAGCACTGTATCCTTCCACCAGTTTTCCGAATCGCGCGAGGTGGTGTTATTTCCGTGCCGGCGATACTTGATGAGCGGTTCGGGGATAAAATAATATGAATAACGGCTTGCCAGGTCGATCTGGAATTTATAATCATTAAAATACTTCAACGCCGGATCGAATCGGATATTCCGAATGTTGTCCCTTTTGAAAAGACAGCTTTGGCCGCATATAAAACTGGACTCCAGAAGCTGCGCAAAAAGATCACCGCTCTTTTCCCTGCCTTTGCCTCCGTAATTTTCGGTAAACAATTCTCCGGTCGGATTCCCTTCTGAGTCCACCACCAGTCCTTCGGACCAGACGATCAAATTATCGTTCTTCTCCAGTATCGGCAACTGTTTTTGAAGTTTTAGAGGTATCCATAAATCATCCGACGCGAACAAGGCAATGTACCTCCCCTTTGCTGCATCCAATCCGTCATTGAATGTCCGCGCAATTCCCTGATTGGTATCATGAAAAATCGTTCGTATTCTTTTATCATTAGCGGCATACCGCTCGATAACCTGACGGGATTGATCACGGGAAGCATCATCAATGATAATCAATTCCCAATCCCGAACTGTCTGTTCTTGTACGCTTTCGATTGCCTGCGCAATATATAGTTCATGATTATAAGACGGCATGACTACAGAAACCAGCGGCGGATTATTTCCAGTCATTAATGGTTCTCACTATATTCAGAACATCTTCTTCTTTGATTACAGGTGAAATCGGAAGACTCAACACTTCGTTGGCTAACTGTTCTGCAATCGGCAGAGACAAACCGTTGTATTTCGCGTAACATTCCTGCTTGTGCGGCGGAACCGGATAATGAATTTGTGTCTGAATGCCTTTTTCCTCCAGATGCCGTTGCAGGGAACCCCGGTGTCGGGTTCGTATTACAAACAAATGCCAGACATGGCTTTCCGGGTTTACCGGTGGTTTCGGTAAAACAACTTTTTGGTTTTTGATCTCTTCGAGATAATAGCTCGCAATTCGCCGACGACGCACATTATCTTCATCAAGCCCTTTCAGCTTAACCCGTAAAATGGCGGCCTGCATTTCGTCCATTCGGCTGTTGATCCCCAGATATTTATTATAATATCGCTGGCAAGACCCATAGTTTCTTAACGCTCGAATCTTTTCAGCCAGCTGGCCGTCATTCGTCGTTATCATTCCCGCATCCGCCAAAGCCCCCAAGTTCTTGCTGGGATAGAAGCTGTGCCCTGCTGCGCGTGCCGGATAATCGGCTGTGATTTTGCCTTCCGGGCACACCGCCCCATGTGACTGAGCCGCATCCTCTACAACTTTCAGGTTATGTTTGCCGGCCAAGTTACAGATCACTTTCATATTACAGAGTTGGCCATACAGATGGACAGGCATGACCGCTTTGGTGCGTTTCGATATTTTTTCTTCGATTTTTTCCGGATCGATCAAGTGGGTGCAGGGATCCGGTTCGACAAAAACAGGATCAGCCCCGCAGTTTGTTACGGCAAGTACCGTTGCGATATACGTGTTGGCGGGGATAATAATTTCGTCGCCGGGACCCAAACCATAGGCGCGAAGGATCAGAATCAGCGCATCCAATCCGCTGGCCACGCCGACGGCATGTACCGTTTTGCAATAGGCGGCGTACTCAACCTCATACTGTTCCAGTTCCGCTCCCAGCAGATACCATCCACTTTCGAGGACGCGATCGACGGCGACGCGTATTTGTTCAGCATATCGCTGATTAACGGCCTTTAAATCCAGAAACTTGATCATTAGACCCCCCTGACAACAGCGGCCGGATTTCCCGCGACAACAACATTGGAAGGGACATTCTTTGTTACCACGGCTCCGGCAGCCACCATTGCATTTTCACCAATCGTAATCCCGCAGAGGACGGTGGCATTAGCGCCAATTGAAACGCCCTTTTCCACAAAGGTCTTTTCAGGTTCTTTATGCTGTTTTGCACGCGGAAATTTATCATTGGTAAATGTCACATTCGGTCCAATAAAAACATCATCCTTCAAGGTAACCCCATCCCAGATTTGAACGCCGCATTTGATGGTTACCCGACTGCCGATCACCACGTCATTCTCGATGAAACAATGCGAACAGATGTTACATTCCGCTCCGATTTTGGCTCCCGGAAGAACGACCACGTACTGCCAGATACGCGTGCCGCTGCCGATTTGATTCGACTGAACATCCGCCGATGGATGGATCATTGCCGGGCTGTCGTTTTCATCTTTCATAGAAAGTTAATCCGGTTTTCGAGCAATGGTTTTGGCATACTCAGCATAGTCTCTGATGTAATCCTGTTCGTCATAATAATCCGACGCCAAAACGATACAGACCAAGCCGGAGGAAAAGTTGTCCAGTTCCCGCCAGACCATTGGGGGGATATAGAGGCCGTACCAAGAACGATTCAAATGGTGCCGGACGCTGCCTTGCCCGTCTTTTAAGATTACATCGAAACTGCCGCTGGCGGCGATAATAAACTCGTGCTGTTGTTTATGGGCGTGTCCGCCCCGGACTCCGCCCCCCGGCACATCATAGAGATAATAAACGCGCTT
>JAKEGM010000027.1 GCA_022615575.1 Planctomycetales bacterium | reverse complement strand
CGGTAATTTGGAAGTTCAGCGCTTCTTTGCCCTGGCTGTCCACGAATTTGTCTTCATCTTTTTTGATGAGCCACAAAATAAGCGGACCGACAAAACTGGTGAACAACCCGAGCAAGTGGCACAGCATCGCCATGTTTTTGGAATCCTGCGACACTTCCGGTGCGGGGGATTGGCTTTCCATATTCTGCTCCATAATTATCTTTCCTGCTTAAGGTAAAAACAAATTTTATATCTCCACTATCGCCTATTATGTATCCATACGCTCTTTATTTGTAAAGAAAAAAAATGAAACCCTCCGGGATAGGCAAGGGAATATCGCATCCTCTTTTAAGTCGCATTGGGGCGGACTTTGCTTCGTTAACCCTAATACGGACAGAACGAGTCGGTTATTCGACAGCAGAAAAGCCGGTATGGAAAAACGGGGAATGGGCGGTCTTGAAAAAGACATGTTAAGTCGTTAATACGAGATTGTCGTACCGTTTCTGCCTGTTGACAGTGGTCCATTGAAAAGAGACCGAAAAAATGCTTTAACTAAGAAAAATACCCTATTTTTACGGATTAATTTTTCAGCAAATAGCGTATTATGTAAAGACTTCTGCAAAATAAGTGATTTTAAGCAGAGGTCGGAGCAGGTAAGCGATGGATTTGCGGTGGAGACGGTAGTTTGCAGCATGGAGACGCTTATGTAATAACCAAAGAGGGAGGAGATTGCAAGAAAAATAACGCTATAAGTCGTTATTTAACAAATATTTATGAATTTTACAGAAGTGTTTTTATTATGTAAGGTAGGGAGATAACTTGGCTGGCAGCCGAGGGTTTTCTCTCTACCGACGAAAATGCAGTTTGGCGACGGGGTGATTCAGGATTGAGTGAAAATTGCTCTTATCACAATGGCGAAGGGGATGAAAAAGGGAGAAAGGATGGCTTTCTTCGTCTCTTTTTAGCCAACCAGAGAAAACTCTTTACATTCATCCTAATGTTCGTGCCAAATCACTCTGACGCGGAGGATTTAATGCAGGAAACGGCCTCTTGGATGTGGAGTCATTTTGATGAATATAAGCCGGGAACCAACTTTGGGGCGTGGGGCGTTCAGGTTGCCCGGTACAAAATACTGAAATTGAATAATCAAAGAGCCAACCCTCGTGTTCGGTTCAATTCGGATGTAGTTCATTTGCTCGATGCCGAGGCAGAGCCGGTCTTTGAAAAAATATCGCCGCGGATGCAGGCCTTGGAAAAGTGCCTGTCAGGTTTATGCGAGCGAGACCGCCAGTTGCTTTTTTTGCGGTATGAACAAGGATTAACGGTCAAAAAAATGGCTCAGTTAATGGAACGCCCCATTCAGGGAATCTATAAAACGATGGCTCGTGTCCACAAGTTGCTTTTTCGCTGTGTGCGGCAAACGGTAACGATAGAGGAAATGAATTGACGGCGCAAGACAAACATTTGGTCCTCGAAGAATTGATTCTCAAGAGCATGGACGGCACGATCGGCCATGAGGAACATGCCGAACTGAACTGCATGCTCGGCTGCGATGCAAACGCGAGAACGTCCTATCTGGGGTTTATTGTCCTGTATGGCGAATTGCTCAGTTTCCGCCAAAATGCTTTGGCAAATGATGTTTTTTACTGTCCCCAGTATGTTGGACAGTCGGCCCTTTGGCAGGCGCTTGCCGAAGCGGAACGGACGGCCGAGACAATACCGATCGAAAAACCCCAACCGGTTAATTCCATTTCACCTATCAACAAAGATGCCATTGTCAGGAAACCGCATCATGTTTCCAGGCTGGCCCTTTATACGGCCGTTATCGCCACGGCGGCGCTGCTGTTGATAATCGGCTATGTCGTGACCCATCCCAGGACGCTGCCAGATCCTACGGCGACCGTGACAGGCCAGACCCAGGCGGTATGGGCGGAAACCACAGCCGGTGGTGTGGGGGATAAAAGCCGCCTCTATACCCATTCGACATTAAAACTCATGGAGGGCTTTGCCGAAATTACTTTCGATAGCCAAGCCCGAATTATTTTGCAGTCCCCGGTGGAAATCGATATCGAGGACTATGGCCAAATCTTTTTGCGAAGCGGAAAGCTGGCGGCGCGGGTGCCCCCGACCGCAGTCGGTTTTGTCGTGCGGACACCCGGTGCCTCGATTGTGGACTATGGTACCGAATTCGGCGTTACGGCCGATTTTCTCGGCCGGACCGAAGCTCAGGTATTTGAAGGGCGGGTTGAGTTACGCACAGGTGCCGATCCGATTCGTTTTGCAGAGGCCCGCAAGCTGACCTCCGGGCAGGCCGGCCAGGTGGATCAGGCCGGTAAGCTGACCGTCGAAACCCGTTATCAGCCGGCGTCCTATGTTCGCAATCTGCCTGCGGCCGAGCACTTCGGCCAGCCGGGCAAACGAATCGATTTGGCCGATATCGTCGGCGGCGGCAGTGGCTTCGGGACCGGCCGACAGCGCATCACCATCGACCCCGCATTTGGCCGGATGAGCGACGACTTTCGGATGTTTAACCGAAAGCTCGATCCACAGCGGTATTGTCCAATCCCCGCGATGTCGTATATTGACGGCGTTTTTGTTCCTGTTGGCGGGACGGTACCGCAGGTGGTAACTTCGCAGGGACATACCTTCAGTCAGTGCCCCCAAACCACAGGGGAATATTGGATGAACCTGACGAACTATCCGGTAGCCAGTTTTTCCGGCGACGCCGAAAAGCAGCCGGAAGATATGCAGCCGGCGATTCTGAATGGGATTCAGTATGGAACGCCCCAGCTTCCGGCGATTATGATGCATGCCAACCTGGGTGTCACCTTTGACCTGGATGCCATACGTGCGGCTGTTCCCGGCACACGAATACTTCGATTTACATCCATTGCCGGACTTGCGGGGTCGAGCGAGCATAAGGAAAAGGCGGCAGTGTCGCAACTATGGGTTCTTGTGGATGGCCAAAATCGCCAGGAAGCCCGCTTTGTGCAGGGTCAAATGCCGAGCGTCATGTTTTTTAGCGTGGATATTCAAGGCCATGACCGGTTTTTAACGCTGATGGCCACAGATGGCGGCGACGGGAACGGCGGCGACTGGACAATTTTTGCGAATCCGGCGCTGGAATTACAAGCCGCCCCTTAATGCCGCAAGTGCATTATCAGTACTGATAGCGAGGCATTCGGGCGTTTGCCGTCGAAAAGTGCTTTGCGGCGAGGCCGCAGTTGTGGAAGTTTGTCAGCCGTAATCATCGAAGAGATTTCCGAACCGGCGGCGATTGGCCTTTTGGCCTTGGGCGGCCTGCCGTTGCGTAAACGCCGCTAATTTGTAAAGCGTAAACATATGAGTTGAAAAAGGGTTACCCGGGCGGGCTGTGCAGGATATGCACGGCTTGCTCGGTCGTTTTTCCAGCATGCGGTGGGGGAAAAGGGAGTTTCTGTATATAAAAATCGCGTCAATACGCAGTTTTTTGTTAACTGAAATGGGAGAATTGACGTATTTTAGAGAGAAGAGAGTGGGTTTTGTATAATTATGGATAGGTGTTAGTACCGGGTGCGGCTACCCGTGTGAATACGATCAGGATGGCCGTTATGGGCTTGACAACCCGCTGACACGGCCACGGATGTTCGAGTGAAGTCAAAGGAATGGACGTGCCGCGAGCGGCTTTTCAGGGGGGGAGTTTGTGTTTTTGTGTAATATTACCAACAATTTTGGACCAATCGTAAAACCCGGAGATGACTTGATGAAGCGGTTGAGCGTTATTTATTGTGCAATTATTCTCATCGGTACAGCCGCAGGGGGGCTGTTTGACCCTGCGATCGACAATCCCAGTTTTGAGGAAAATCCGCTGGAATCGGGTGCGTGGACTTACGAGTTCAACGATTGGTATAATCTTAACGGCTGGGTGGAGTACGCCACCGGACCCAGCGGAAATGGCATTCCGTTTACCCCTTACGGCAATATCTGGATGGGCATTGTTGGAGATGGTTCAGCCAGTCAGCTCGGTTCGACATATCAGCAAGTCGGGACCTGGTCGCCCAATCAGACCTATGAAGTCGGTTTTCTGTTTGGCAAACGCTCCGGGCGCGAGCCATTCCGGGTTCGGATTGGCTTATGGGCGGGAGGTACTCCGGCTAATGCTGCCAATGGAGTGACGCTGACAACGGTCGGGGCAACACTGATTGACAGTGTAACCATTACGCCGGACTTCGGCGGTGAAGATATGGCGACCTTGGAAACCCTGTGTTTTCTGAATTCGGGAACGGGACGCTCAGAATCGGAAGCTCTCTGGCTTGAATTCAAAAGCATGGGAGACATAACAAGTCAATTGTTTGTGGACAATGTTCAGATTCGGGCGGCGGTTTTCACCCACACCCCGACCCCTGCCAATAATGACACCCATGTAAATCCGATTGTCTCGCTGGACTTGAACTGGGTGGAGCCGCTCATTCCCGGCGCGACCTATGATCTCTATTTCGGTCAGAATGCCAATGTCACGCAGAATCGCAAAATATCAAACGTGCATCCGCCCGTTAATGTCGGAACGCTGAACTATATAACCCCGTATTATTGGCGGGTTGATACGGTGATTGATACGGAAACGTTTGCGGGGGATGTGTGGTCATTTATGACTGGCGGAAAGGCATTCAATCCAACCCCCGCTGATGGGCAGAGCAATGTTCGGGTGGCCGATCAAACCCTTTCCTGGTCGGGCGATACCTGGGCAACTTCGTATAAGGTCTATGGCGGGACCCAATTGCCGTTGCCCTATCTGGGTGAAGTGACGGCATCCGAGTACCCCGGTTTTCCGATACCGTACCAAGAAACGACTTATTATTGGCGTGTTGACGAATATGTGAATGGTCAGTTTGCCGTGGCGGGCGATGTCTGGCAGTTCACCACACGCAGGAATTCTGCGTCCTGTCCCCGGGGGGACTTAAGCGGTGATTGTATCGTGAGTTTACCCGATTTGGCGCTGATGGCCGAACAGTGGCTGGACCCCGCGGGCTGCGCAGGGTATGAAAATCAGTGTGCCGACCTGGTTGGCTCCAATGGCGTCAATATGAGCGATTTTTCGGTCCTTGCGGCCAACTGGCAGCAGGAGGGCGAGTCGATTATCGTAATCAATGAGATTCATTATAATCCCGATTTAAAGACCGAACTGGTCGAATTTATCGAACTGTATAATACCGGTCCGCAGGATGTGGATATTTCCGGCTGGCATTTCTGCGACGGGGTGGAGTACACCTTCCCGTCGGGAACAAACTTCCCGGCCGACAGTTATCTGGTAATTGCCGAAGACCCGACCCTAGCTTATACCCCTAAAACGATCTCTCAAAAGTATGGGACCGACCCAGGTATCGTAAGGGGACCGTTTGTCGGCGACCTTAATAATGAGGGGGAACGCATTGCGTTGTGCGATGCACTGGGCCATACCATCGACGAGGTGGATTATCAGTTGGGTTTCCCGTGGCCAACCGTCGGCGATGCCGTGCCGGATACGATAACAAACGCCGGAGGGGGCCATTCGATTCAGTTGACCAATCCCATACTGGATAACAACCTGGCCGGCAGTTGGCGCAGCGC
Organism: Planctomycetales bacterium; assembly: GCA_022615575.1. Classification (GTDB taxonomy): domain Bacteria; phylum Planctomycetota; class Phycisphaerae; order Sedimentisphaerales; family Anaerohalosphaeraceae; genus 4572-13. Next base: position 57,253 of record JAKEGM010000027.1, on the reverse strand, counting down.
CTATCCGACGCCCGGCGATATGAGTGTGTCTGTCTTTGCCGAGAACATCCCGCCGCATATCCGTCAGGTCAATCACCTGCCCGAACAGCCCAAGAGCGGCCAATCTGTAACGATTACCGCCAAGGTGACCGACCCGGACGGCGTGGCATCCGTAACGCTGCTTTATCAGATTGTGAACCCGGGAAGCTATATCCCGATAACGCTGCCTAACCAGAATACAACTCTTCCGACTCTGCCCAATCCGGCCTATGAGAACGCAGCCAACTGGACAAGTGCAGCGATGCATGATGACGGGCTTAACGGTGATACCGTAGCCGGGGATGATATCTATACCATTCAAATTCCGACTAACATCCAGACACATCGCCGCCTTGTACGCTATCGGATCACCGCGGCTGATGGTACTGGGCTGACTCTTCGTGTGCCGTATGCAGATGACCCGCAGCAGAACTTCGCCTATTTTGTCTATGACGGCGTGCCCGGCTGGAGCGGGGCGATCAATCCCAGCGGCTCAGCGCCTCTCAATATAGTTCAGAACTTTAACGAAATTGTCATGCGGTCGCTGCCGGTCTATCATTTAATCGCACGGGAGACCGATGTGCTGGCCTGCCAGTACAATAGTGCCTGGGATGACACGGAATATCATTTCGGCGGAACGCTGGTCTATGACGGCGTGGTCTACGACAATATCCATTACCGCATTCGCGGCCAGGCCTCCACGTTTATGTGGGGCAAAAACAAGTGGAAGATTGATTTCAAGCGGGGTCATTACTTCCAGGCCCGCGACGACTACGGCAATAAATATGCCGAAAAATGGGACAAGATGAACGTCGGCATGGGCGGCTGCCCGTGGTGGCAGTACCCGCACCCTGGGCCGTGGGACCAGGGGGCCGGCGGTTTGTTTCTTAACGAGACACTGGGGTACCGTCTTTACAATCTGGCCGGAGTTCCCTCTCCGAACACAAATTATTTCCAGTTCCGAATTATTGACGATGTCATCGAAACGAGTGCCACCAGTCAGTATGTGGGCGATTACTGGGGGCTGTATCTGGCCGTTGAAAATCCCGAAGGGGCCTTCCTCGGTGAGCGGGGTCTGCCCGACGGCAATGTGTATCGAATGGATGGCGGGATCAGCAAAACAAATCAGGGCGCTACCCAGATCGGCGATAATTCAGACGTAGTCGCCTTTATCAGCAGCAGTACCGGCTATAACAAAACCAATCCCTATCAGCCCCTGTCCTGGTGGCAGGCCAATGTGGACCTGAATACGTATTACAGTTCCAATGCGGCAGGCATTGCCTGCAATGATTCCGACCGCCGGCCTCAGGCCAACTGTATTTACTACAGAAACCCCGACACCGGCAAATGGCTGATGCTGCCATGGGACCTGGACCTGATGTTCGAGTGGGGCCAGCACTATACGGACTGGGAGCACTGGAAATATGTTTTGAGTTATTCGGAAGTCAATATCGCCTATAAAAACCGCTGCCGTGAACTGCTGGACCTGCTGTTTAACCCTGACCAGGTCAACCGGGTGGTTGATGAAATGGCCGCTCTGATCAGTGATTCAACCGCTGCCAAATCGTTCATTGAGGCCGAACGGGCGATGTGGGATTACCATCCGCGCATCAGTAAAAAGGGTCAATGGTATGGAAACAATGAATTTCTGACCAGCACATACGGGGGCACCCAGGACTGGCCGGGCATGCTGAACTACTACAAGACGGTTCTTTCGCCAACCGGCTACAATAATGGCTATACCTACGGCGTCAAGGCCCTGACACAGACGGCGGCGGAGGTGGACATCCCCGCCAAGCCGACGATTACCTATATCGGCACGACGGGCTACCCGACCAACGACCTGAGGTTTCAGACCAGCGCCTTTGGTGATCCGCAGGGGGCCGGGACTTTTGCGGCGATGAAATGGCGTATCGCCGAAGTGCGGCCCTTTACGAAAGCGCTTCTGCCGGATGTTGCCGCCGGCGGCAGCACGGACCCAACGCCGATAACGCTTCTGGGCAAGAACCAAACATGGAAGTATTTCAAGGGGCTGTCGGAACCGTCCAATCCCGTCAGTGCCTGGCGATATATGGGCTTTAATGACAACGACTGGCCAACCGGCCAGACCGGCATCGGCTATAACATTAAATATCCTAATAACACGATCTTATCGGACATGTGCAATTTGTATTCCACGGTGTACTTACGAAACACCTTTACCGTTTCGGATGTCAGCCGGCTGCAGAACCTGATTCTGAGCGTATATGTGGATGACGGTTGTATTATCTGGATTAACGGCGTTGAAGTTGCACGGCTGCATTGCAGCACCGGGGATAAAGCATACAACAGTCTTACCGGTGCGGCCGCCCATGACGCCGCCGCTTATGAAACAGTGGTATTGCCGACGCCATATAGCTATCTGGTTAATGGAACCAATGTCATCGCAGTTCACGGGCTGCAGTCATCACTGAGCAGCAGTGACTTCTCCATTGATGTCAGCTTGACGGGGGAGTTGGCGGGACAGACCGGTCCGGAATCGTTCTTCGAAGAGTCCTATGCGTATCGCGTAACAAAAGGAAAATATGAGATTAATGCGGTCTGGGAAAGCACCGAATTAACGGTGTTCAACAGCACGGTCGACATCCCGGGCAGCGCCGTCAGGCCGGAACGAACGTACCGCGTCCGCTGCCGGATGAAAGACAACACCGGCCGCTGGAGCCATTGGTCGAATGCGGTCGAGTTTATTTGCGGCCAGCCGCTCAGTCAGGGCGTGCTGTCCTCGTTGCGGGTGACGGAAATGATGTACAACCCGGCGCCCGACTCTGCGGGGACTTATGACAATAATGACTATGAGTTTATTGAGTTGAAGAACATCGGCCTCAGTCCCATCTCCCTGGACAATGTATCGTTCACAGAGGGGATTACGTTTTCGTTTGCCTCGGCTCCGATTTCCCTGCAAACGCTCAATCCCGGCCAGTATGTTCTGGTTGTCAGTAATCGGACGGCCTTTGAATTCCGTTACGGGACAGGGGTTTCGGGGCGGATTGCCGGACAATACAGCGGGAAACTGGCCAATGCGGGTGAGACGGTCCGAATCGAGGATTTCTGGGACGGAACCATCGTTTCCTTCGCGTATAACGACGGATTCGGCTGGCCGCTGGCGGCTGACGGCGGCGGGCATTCGCTGGTCGTCAAAGACATTGCGATGGAAGACCAGCCGCTGGGTACGCTGGATTACGGCGGCAACTGGCGAGCCAGCGCCTATCGGCACGGCACGCCGGCTACTGACGACCCGGCTTCCGTTGCGGATGTGGTACTCAATGAGATTATTGCCCACACCGATTACAGCAGCCCGGCGCACCCTGAGTATGACTCCAATGACTATATTGAACTGTTCAACATAACGGGTTCAGATATTCCGCTGAACGGCAACTGGTATCTGTCCGATGACATCAATAACCTGAAAAAGTGGGCCTTGCCGTCCTCGACGCTGATTACCGGGGGCCGCGCGGGCTTTGATGAAGTGACCGGCTTTCACTGCCCGATTACCGTAGGATTCGGCCTGGATAAGGCCGGTGAGCAGGTTATCCTGTCGTATCTGCCGGGAACAGCCCAAGATCGCATTGTGGACTGCATCCGGTTCAAAGGACAGGAAAATGGCGTCTCCTTCGGGCGCTATCCGGATGGCGGCGGTTATTGGTTTGCGATGCCGCCTTCCCGCATCGCCGCCAACCTGACGCCGGTTCACGATGTGGTGATTTCTGAAGTCATGTACTATCCGCTCGAAGGAACGACCAACGACGAATATATCGAGATTCTCAACCCGACCGGCATGACGGTCAATCTGTATAATCTGGAGGGACCATGGCGGCTGGACAACGCGGTCACCTTTTTATTCCCGGCGGGGCTGTCTCTGGCTTCCGGTCAGCGACTGGTGGTTGTACCGTTTGACCCGGCGGACAGCGTTCGGCTGACTTCGTTCAAGACCGTTTACGGGACAGGCACGCTGACGCCGGGCGTCAATGTGTTCGGACCGTATGTTGGGGCTCTTTCCAACGGCGGCGAACGGCTTGCCCTGGAGCGTCCGCAAGCCCCGGATGCCCCCGATATCCTCCCATCGTGGGTTCGTGTCGATGAGGTTTATTATGGCGATTATGACCCCTGGCCAGGGCAAGCGGATGGTTTGGGCAAGGCACTGAACCGCATTTCATCGGCTCCTGCCGCCAGCGGAAATGACCCGGCCAACTGGTCGGCCGCTAATCCGTCGCTGGGCAGTTAAGCGATTGAATTTTACGCTGTTTCATCATCAGAAAACATCAAAAGAGGTGTTGACCGGTCAAACGGAATCGCACAGGCCGATAAGCCCGGGCCCGGATGGATACTTCTATCCGAGCCCGGTTCATTTAACCGGTTGGCTGAACCTCTTGACGATATCCCCTTCGATTCCATTCTCATACGCAAATGCACAGAAACAGCAACAGCATGCTGATGATGACGGCGGTTAAGGTGATTTGGGTCCATCGCTGGTACCGCTGAAGGGCGGGGTGACGGTCTTCTAATTCCCAATGGGATTCGTCGATACCGTCGTCGGGTCTTGGACGCAGTATGACCCTGACCAGCCCATAGCCGGCGCTGCCCAGACAGAACAGGGTTCCGGCAATCAACAGAATGACGGTTTTCCAGTGCATACCATTTCATTGTACAAAATCCTTCCCGACGCCGCCATGAAAAACAGTTGCCAATTGCCGGGGTTTGACGTACACTATTGGCGTCTATGTTCAGGAAACAGCTTCGGGAATAGAGCGTATGGCGGAAAACAGGCAGAAACACCGTGGAGAAGAGCTTAAGAGCATGAGCTTAGGCGACCATCTGGATGAGCTCCGGGTGCGTCTGATATTGGCTTTGACGGGTTTGGCAATCGCCGTGATTATTTCTTTTTTCTTCGGGCATTATTTTGTGAAACTCCTGCTGCTGCCCTATGAAGAAGCCGTAAGAAGCGCACATGTTGAGCCATCGATACAGGCCATCAAGGTAACCGAGCCGTTTATGGTTTATATCAAAGCCGTAATTGTGGCGGCTGTGCTGATTTCCTGTCCCTGGCTTTTTTACCAGATATGGGCGTTTGTTTCAGCGGGCCTGTACCAGCACGAACGAAAATTCGTGTATGCCGTTGCTCCCTTTTCCGCCGCTCTGTTTATTACAGGGGTGCTGTTCTTTCTGTTTGTGATTGGCCCTCTGACGCTTCGTTTTTTCGTAAAATTCAAATTGGGCATCGATTATGTCAAGTATATTCCTTCTCTGGCCGACTATATCAATTTCGTGCTGATATTGTCGGTCATTTTTGGGGCAGCGTTTCAATCTCCTATCGCAATCATTTTCGCTGAGCGCATGGGGCTGGTATCGGTGGAAACACTTGCAAAGGTCAGAAAATATGTCTTTCTGGCTGTTTTTGTAATCGCCGCCGCGGTAACGCCTTCGGGGGATATGATTACACAAACAGCGCTGGCGGTTCCATTGTATGTTCTTTATGAGGGCAGTATTATCATCTGCCGCCTGTGGAGACGGAAACGGCAGCGTCAGGGTTAATTCGCAGAGGTATTTTTCCCGTGTTCCTCTGCGATTTTGTCCGATTCATCAAGGGCGTTTTTAACGTCGTCTTCTGTGTCCTTAACACCTTTTTTGAATTCGGTAATGCTCTTTCCAAGCCCCCGTGCGATTTCGGGTAATCTTCGTCCAAAAATCAAGACGGCAATAATCAGGATAATGATCCATTCTGATCCAGAGGGAAGGCCGAACATTGCTAATAAATCGTGCGTCATGCTTGTAAATCCTTTCTTCTTTTTTCTAGACACTTTCATCCTATCCGAAAACAGGCATAGAGTCAATAGTGAAATCTTTCTTCGCCGCAGTCATACTGTTTGCCGAGCATTTCATATTTACCGTGTTCCCGAAGTCCGTCTGCATTCCTGTAAATCCACCCCAACAGGCCCTGCATAAAGATGGTGTTTGTCTTGTTTTTGTCATGGCCATCTAATCGGCGAATCGCCCAGAGAGTCTAAAAGAACAGTTGAAGTCCGCCAACTTGTTCGGTAAACTGCGGAACGTGCGCTCGTAGCTCAGATGGATAGAGCACAGGTTTCCTAAACCTGGGGTCGTGGGTTCGAATCCCGCCGGGCGTAGTCCTCTTTTTAGCAAAAAAACATCGTTTTTCATTCAAAAACGCAGATTTTTACAATTTTGGGCTTTTCAATAGATTGCGGCTAATTACTCCAAATTACACAGAATTACCTGCAAAAAGAGGAAACTAAAGAGGAAACTAATATATTTTTCTTGACACAGTAGGGCGGTTGCGGCATTATATAGGTGTATGGTACTGATGAATCCTCAAAATTTATTGCAATCATGGCCGGGGGCCGAAACATTCCTTTTTGTTCATCGGACCATACACCCCGGCCACTTTTTTTCAAAAAGGACGGTGGTCCATGCGAAAAAATCGTGAGCTAACGCCGAACACGCGGCTGGTATCGTACCAGCTTTTGGCGGAAATGCTTAGTTGCTCCGTCAGCCAGGTTTTTGCGTTGCAGTCAAGCGGGAGAATCCCACTGAAGAAAATCCGGCTGGGCGGCTCCGTTCGCTTTGACCGCCGTCAAGTTGAGGCATGGATTGAACAAGGTTGCCCGGTGCAGCGGTTCCAGCAAAAGCAATAAGGAGTATTCAAGATGAGAGTTTACCGAAAAAAAATCAATAAAGATGGTGAGACAATCACAATCCGAAAATGGTATGCTGATGTACACTTGTCCGGCGGCAAGCGGTATGGGTTGCCCTTGTTTGAAAACGAAAAATTGAGCCGGGATTTCGCAGCCGACCTTGAAACGATGCTGGCCCAGTACGAGAGGGGCGGCAGCTATGACAAGCATATCGAGCGTTGGTTAAGCCAATTATCGACAGCAATGCTGTCAAAGTTTACCCAAATGGGGCTTATCAGCACGGTACGGGTTGCGGCGGGTTCTTCCCTGAATAAACACCTTGACGACTGGCAGGCGGCTCTGATTGACGGGGGAGCGGGGAAAGCATACGCCAACCAAAAGCGACAACGAGCCGAGCGGGTGTTTAGGGAAGGGGGGTTCCGTTCATTGAACGACATATCCGGCGACAAGGCAATGGCGGCCATAGGGCGGTTGCAAGCGACCGTTTACCGGACAAACCCCAAAACAAACAAGGTCGAACTGTCCGAGACAGGCCCGGCGGCGTCCTATTCAAAGCTGCATCATTTACGGGCGGTCAAGCAGTTTGCAAAGTGGTGCGTAGTCAATGGCCGCATGGCCGGCGACCCGCTGATCCATTTATCGCTAAAGAACGTCCGGGTCGAGAATCAGAGACGGGCGTTATCGACCGATGAAATTGAGTATCTTTTGAGCTATACCGCGACGGCTCCGTCAAGCTGGAACATACCCGGCCCGGAGAGGGCGTTAGTCTATGAATTGGCTGTCAGTACCGGCTTGCGGAGAGACGAGATAAAATCCCTGAAACGTACCAGTTTCGATTTTGAGCGGCTTACGGTGAAGGTCGAGGCACAGCATAGCAAGAACAGGAAACCGGCTCTGCTGCCCGTCAAGGCGGCTCTGATGGACAAGCTCAAACGCCATTTATCCGGCAAGCTGCCAATGGCGGCGGCGTTCGCCGTACCGCAATCGGCGGCCAAAATGCTCAAAAAGGACATGGAGAAGGCGCGTAAGGCATGGACCGAGGCCGTCAAAGACAATCCCAAAGAACATCGGCGGCGCGGGGGCAGCGATTTTTTGAAGGTCGAAACATATCAGGGCAAGGCCGATTTTCACTGTTTGAGACATACGTTCGGAACCCTACTGGCCGAAAACGGGGTGCATCCGAAGGTTGCAATGGACTTGATGCGGCATAGCGACATAAACCTAACGTTGTCACTCTATACGCATGGCAATAAAGAGCAAGAGACGGCGGCGATCAATGCGCTGCCGAGTTTTGGACAGAAACCGAAACAGCGAAAGAATAAAAAGGCATAACATTTTGAGCGGATAGGGTCATTCCCGAAAAGTGGAACGCCACCACCTGCCGCTCATAGTTTTGGCGATTGTAAAGGCGATGCAATATGGCAAAGAAAAAAGCAAATCCGATTGACATAACAGTCAAACCTTTAATTTTGAAATTACAGGAATTTTGTAAGGACGTTCCCCCAGATGTAAAAAACCGCCCCTCTGTTCATTTTGATAAAGTATTTAAGCGGCTGGATGTTGAATTTGTCCGTGTCTGGCTGGATAAATGTTTTGCAGCCGATACAGCAGAACAATTTGCCTTGCGGATGAAGTCGCTTCTTATAAAGCTGAGGCGATGGGAAAATGACATACTGGCCGCGGGGGTATATAAAAACGAAGACTGGACAAAACTTGATGAGATCGACCGGGGCGACTTGCAAGGCCGATACGATGATATTGTCGATTATGCCGCGGAAACCATAGAATGCCTCAAAAATATACAGCGAATGTTCCAGGAGCGGCTTGATAGTATCGGATTAAAGGAACTACAGCTTACAATCTTGTATGATTTATCTGATAACCCACAGATATATCGAACTGGAAATGATATTTGCAAAGCGACAATTAAAACCATCGAAAAGACAAAGCCAGCCATATCAAGACCAACGATATATCGGTGGCTGGATGGATTTGTAAAAATGGGACTTGCGGAAAAAAACAAAACATCCAATGGGCGAGGCGGGTACAAAATCACCGAAAAAGGTTTATCGTATTTACAGATATTAGATGAGACTTAATGTTACTTGTGTTCGCTTTAAAGTTTTTCTGGGTCGTGATATTTTGTATGCATGAGCGAAAAAGAAAATCTGCGAAACACGGAGAGCATTGCCCGAGAACTTCGTGTCCGTAACATCCCGGCAACTGCCAACTGGCTGGAAACTGAGGCGAGGGAAAAACGCATTCCGGCGGTTTTCGTTGACGAATCTCCGATGTTCAACCTGCCGACCGTCCTAAATGTCCTCAAGAGGCGAGCCGAAAAAATCGAATATCAACCAACTGCCAATCTCGTACTGGAGAGGCAGGAGCTGGCAACCGAGAGTGCCCTTAGTGGCTAGTACGCCTATCTTTACGGGGGGGTCGAAACAGGGCTTTTGGGGGATGCTATCTCTGCCGCTTACACGACGCCCGGGGAAGTGAACCGGGTGCTCTATGCAGAGCTAGACGGCAGGGATTTTGACAGCCACGACATCGACTTACTGATAATGCGGCATTATCTTTTGTTTGGAATCTTTAGAGGTCTTCAGGCCAAAACATCCGGTGGGCTATTGAAGAATAAAACGGGGGGGACCGTCAATGGTTAAGCCAAAACAAATCACCGCCGATGTCCTACTAATAGACTATCAGGCCATATGCCGAATGTTGGGCATCGGAAGCAATCACTTTTTTGGGATGCGCCAAACAGGCCGATTCCCGATTAAGTCCATCCGCCTGGGGCGAAGCGTTCGATATAACCGGCGGCAGGTCGAGGCATGGATTGAGGCCGGGTGTCCGGTCGACTGGAGAGAGCGATGATGAACGAAGAGGTTGGTTCCGAAAAAATTGTGTTGGGAGAGTTGCTTAAAAACCGCGCCAAAGTTGAGTCCGTCAGCCGGATTATCGGCCCGGACTATTTCACCGATGCCACAAATGAAATTCTTTACTCTGAACTGCTGGAATATGCTGAGCAACATAAAAAGGTTGAAGATTTCTCCGATGACATTGTGCATTTGCGGCGCTGGTTGAAAGGGCGGGGCCGGTTCGCAGCCGTTGGCGGGAACGATTATATCGTGGAGCTGTTTGAGACAACCAATTTGCCCGTCGATGTCGATATGCACGTCGATATGATACGGGAGGACTTCTTCAAAAGACGCGGGGCAGAAATAACAACACACTATGCCGAGCAATTCCGCAATGGGGCAGGACTTGCGGAGTTGCTATCCGGTCTTCAGGGGGAACTGGACGCGCTTAAGAATGAGGCAGAATGCCATGCGGTTTGTCCGATACGATTCACACCACTTACGCAGGTGGACGCTAAGGCCGTAAGCTGGTTCTGGCCGAACCGGATACCGGCGGGGATGCTGTCGATGATAGTCGGCAATCCCGGTATCGGCAAATCCTTCTTGACGATGTACGTCGCGGCGCAGATCACCACGGGCCGGAACTGGCCGGATGCCGAGAACACCATGGAACCCGGCTCGGTCCTGTTGTTCAGCGATGAAGAATCGCTGGAATATGCCATCAAACCGCGTTTATTATCACAGGGGGCCGATTGCTCTAAGGTGTTCGCGTTCAACAGTCTGGACCTGAAGGGGCAGGCATTCACTATTCAGGATAGCCTAAGGCATTTGGAAACATATCTTGATAATGTCCCTGATTGCCGACTGATAATCTTTGACCCTATCACGGCGTATCTGGGCAATGCAAACGAAAACAGCAACAGCGATGTAAGGGGCGTTCTGCTGGGCCTTCAGCAGTTGGCCCAGCGACGGCATATCACGGTTATAGGTGTTAGCCACTTCAGTAAAAAGAGCGACTTGGAGGCCATATACCGAACGCTGGGGAGTACGGCTTTCACGGCGGCGGCCCGTTCTGTTTGGGCGGTCGTTACCGAAAAGACCGACATTGAAGGGCAGAGACCGGCCCGGCTATTCCTGCCGGTCAAGTCTAATTACTCTGTTGATGTTGACGGCCTGCGGTTCAATCTGATAGATGGGCAAGTGGCATTCGATGGGCAGGTGGTACACCACGACATCGATAAGATTATGCAGGGGGGACATACACCGGCACAAAAGAACGAGGCCTCTAATTGGCTGAGGGAACGGCTGGGAACCGATGCTGTATTGGCAGGGGATGTACTGTCTGAAGGGGAGCAGGCGGGGTACAGTTACGCCACAATTCAGCGGGCCGCAACCGATTTGGGAGTGATTAAGAGGCGTTCGGCTATGTACACAGGGAAACCGGGGCAATCCATGAAAAACACAATACCCGTCAGGGTACGCAACAGTTACCGCTGGCAATTAACCAGAGGTAGTTATCGTAAAGAACATCCTTGCTGTGAAAATCCTTTTGGTTTATTGGATCATAAAGAAATACCAGCAGACGTGGTTCATCACCGCCAGCCGGTCCGTGAATATCCCGGTCTAAGCGAATACAGCCGACAGACATCTCTCAAGGTATTTGGTTCTGAGGAGAAATGGGCTCAGTTCAGTACCGAGCTTTTACATCAATACAGCTTTAATGGCTGCGGCGGCTGGAGTCAGGCACAGCTTCTTCGCAACACAGAAAATCCTCTGGTCTATACCCTCAGTTGGGATTTCATGGCCGACTTTGCAATCAGCAAATGCCGATGCACAAAAAGAGCTCCAGCATGCTCTGAAATGGAGCCGGCGAGTCAATGAAATGGTCGCCGAAATCGCAAAAAATATCCCGCCCTTTCCCTTAGTTCGTGAAGTTCTGGGAAAAGTGTATCCTGTGGCGGATATTATGGTCTGTTCGGCAACACCCATAGAAGCTCTTGAGCGAGAATGGGCAGAACATAACTTTCGGCAATATGTCCGAATTATTGCCGGCCAGGAAATGGGAAGCAAGGCCCAGCACCTTTCGATTGTCAGTAATGGCAAATATGATAAAGATAAAATAATCATGCTGGGAGATGCATTGGGCGATCTGGATGCCGCAAGGAAAAAGGGTGTGCATTTTTATCCGATTATTCCTGGCAGCGAAGAAGCCAGTTGGAAGAGGTTTTACGACGAGGCATTCGATAAATTTATTGCGGGCCGGTATGAAGGGGATTACGAAGAGAAAATGATTGAAGAATTTCAAAAATGCCTACCAGACCACCCCGTGTGGCAGAGAAATTGAATGATTAATGGTGGCCTGTCAAAACCTGCATCTTGGCTATATTAGGCTCTAAGTTAAAGAGGGACAGCCTATAAAAATAGAATCCATGAAAATCCGCGTCGTCTGTGGTTAATACAGCTTTTAGTATCTTATGAATAAAATCTTGCGCAAAATGGTCAAGATATTTGAATCAGTGAGCCTGTATCCCTCTGAGCGAAGGGATAACGAACAGTTCTCTGGTCTTGAGAGCGGTTGTAATAATTCGCTGGCCGAATTTGGTCGGGTAGTATTTGTGGGTTCGCCCGATTTTTTGATTTTATCATGATGTCGCTCAATGAAATCCGGCACGCTCGGTCCTTTCAGTATAATGGTACCGGACAATTATCTGAAAAACGTCGAGCGGCATAAACAAAAAAACTTTTTTGGTTCCGGCTGCGCCGGGTTAGGTTATAGTCCTTAACTCATCGCTGCAGGAGCGGCAGATTGTAACTTTTCGTGTAACTTTTGTATTGAAAACCTGAGATTCCCTGATACACTGTGAGACTGATTGAGATTCTGTAAGCAGCGGCATGACCGAAGGTTACGGTCAGTAAGTCGAGTATTTGATGGGGCTTGCCAAAACCGCCCGATGCGATTCCTAAACCTTGGGTCGTGGGTTCGAATCCCGCCCCGGGCGTAGTTTTGAATGCTTTTAACACTCTATGGCGGCCAAGGATATGAAAATAAAGGCCTTTCTGAAGCAATGGCGGTTTACGCTCATACTGATGGGCGCCGTCCTGACGGGCGCCGGTGTCGGAGGCCTGATCGGTCCCGCTTCCCGGTTTTTCAAGCCATTTGGCGACATTTTTTTGAATCTTCTGTTCTGTGCTGTGGTGCCGCTGGTGTTTTTCTCGATTGCGTCCGCCGTGGCCGCCAGTTCCAACCTTCGGCGACTGGGGCGAATTGCGGGCATGATGCTGGCGGTTTTTTTGATGACGGGGATTATTTCGTCCGTCCTGATGCTTTTGGCCGTGAAGGTCTTTGATCCGGCACAGGGTTTGATGCTTCAACTGGACCCGCCGGCGCCATCAAGCACGGGTGATTTGGCCGAAAAAATCGTTGGAACATTTACAGTAACCGATTTTTCAGGTCTTCTGAGCCGTCAAAATATCCTGGCCCTGATTGTCTTTTCACTTTTAATCGGGTTGGCATCGCAGGCCGCCGGTGAAAAGGGGCGTCCGTTCCGGGAATTCCTGATTTCGGGGACGGCCGTCACGGGGGCAATGATTCGCCTGATTATGCTCTATGCGCCCGTGGGACTGGGGGCCTATTTCGCCTATCTGGTCGGAACGTTTGGCCCGAAACTGGTCGGGACCTATCTTCGCGTGGTTCTTCTGTATTACCCAGCGGCGATTCTGTATTTTGGAGTCGCTTTTTCGTTCTATGCATTTCTGGCAGGGGGCAAGGATTTCCTTCGACGGTTCTGGACGCATATCCCGCCAGCCGCCTTGACGGCCTGGGGCACGGGCAGTTCGCTGGCCGCACTACCGGCCAATATGGAGGCAGCCCGGCGGATTGGCGTGCCCGAAGATGTTCGGGAGATTGTACTGCCGCTGGGGGCGACAATTCACATGGATGGGACGTGTTTGGCGGCGATTGTAAAAATTGCCGTCTTATTTTCTCTGTACGGGCGCCCCTTTGCCGGACTTGATACATATGTTGCCGCCATCGGTGTTTCCATTCTATGCGGAGTGGTCATGAGCGGAATTCCGGGCGGAGGTTTTCTTGGTGAGGTTCTGATAGTTTCGCTCTATGGTTTCGGTCCAGAGGCCCTTCCGATTATTTCCATGCTTGGCACCCTGGTGGACCCGCCGGCCACGATGGTCAATTCCTCCGGTGATACCGTCGCAGCGATGATGGTCTGGTCATGGCTGGACCGAAAAAACGGCAATAAAAAAGCCGGAACCGTGTTGAACGGCCCCGGCCTTTGAATGCCTCAAACACCAAAGCAATTATTTGGTAATCTGATCGACTTGGGATTTTCCGATCAGGAGAATCGGCGATGCGATGGCAATCGAGGAATACGTGCCTACGAGAATGCCCACCAGCATCACAAAGGTAAAGTCCCGCAGGCCGGGACCACCCCAGATATACATCACCACAAGCACCATCAGCGTGGTTGTTCCCGTCAGGATGGTACGCGATAGCGTCTGGTTGATACTGGCCGAAATCGTGTCCGGCGTCAAAATGCCCAACTTGCCGCGGTTTTCACGGATACGGTCAAACACCACAATCGTATCATTGACGGAATAACCGATGAGCGTCAGAAAGGCTGCGATGATCTCCAGATTGATTTTGAAGTCGCCCAGAAGCAGGGCTTTGCCAATGGCTGTTGGCGCCAAATAGGTGCAGGCCGTAAAAAGACCCAGGGTGATAATCACATTGTGCATCAGAGCGATAATGGCCGCAAAACCGTAGCGGGCTGTTCCAAACCGAACCCAGATATAGCCCAGGATAGCAATCAAGGACAGGATCGAAGCGACAATTGCCCGCTGTTTGGACTGTGCCCCGATTGACGGGTCAATCTGCGTAACACGGGACAACGATGTTGCCAGCGACGCGGCGCCGGCCAGTTTGGTTTTTTCGTTATCCACAAAGTTCTGCCATTCGTTCTGTTCCAGTTCCCGGTATCCGGCGTCCGGATGAACGCTGACATAGACGAACTGGTTGAGCAGTTCATCAGCCGCCGGTTCGCTCAAGTCGGGCTTGAGCAGCTTATGGGGGTATCGGGCTAAATCCTGCATATCCGGTTTGGAAAGAAGCGTACTGATACGCGCCTCGATTTCCGTAGCGGTTGTTTCTGTCTGCAGGTCGCATATCAACCGGACGCCGCCCTGATAATCGGCCAGCAGCGATACATCTTCACTATCCTCTTCAATCTTCTGTTCCTTTACAACGGTCAGCCCAATATCTTTACGTACCGTCAAAAACTCCTTGAATGCCTCATGTACCGCGTTACTGACGATTTCCTGTACCTCCACGTTGCTGACCGTACCCGATGCGCCAAGAGCGTCCGTCAAAACCTCATTCACCGTGTCGGCATTCAATCGACCGGTCGAAACCGTATAAACATTCGATCCGGCGGCGGTGATATTCAGATTTGGGAGTGTCTTGCCGGTTTTGGCGGCGGCTTGGCGAATCTTTTCCGCCAGCGTTGCGGCTGTTTCGGCTGTGCCTGGATTCAGAGCGACTGCTGCGGTCGTTTTGTTGGTTTCGGTAGTGCTGATTTCAAACTGCCGACCGCTTTGGCCAACCTCATAAATCTTGGCCGCGGTCAGGGCGCTGTTGCCGATGGACCTGGCGTAGGACGTGAAAATCTGTTCGACTTTTTCCCGGTTATAGCCGGTTCCCTCCTTGAGTTCGATTTCAATACTGGTACCCCCGATGAATTCAATGTCATATTTACTGCTCTTCGTTTCATTGCGGGTGAAAAAGACCGCTAAACCGCCGATCACCAGGATAGAAGAGATTGTCAGGAATATCGGCCGCAGACCCATCCAGTTGATATGGGGGTTCCGCATCAGCGCAAACATCCTGAGGCGGTTGGTCAGAAGGCGGGTGCTGGTCAGCCAGTCAAAGATGACGCGCGTTACGAACAACGCGGTGGCCAGATTCGCGACCTGACCGATTATGACCACAATGGCAAATCCCTTGACTTCTTCCGAGGCCGCCATGTATAGAACCAAAGCAGGCAGGAAGGTTGTCAGGTTGGAATCGAAAATCGTGGTGAACGCCCGATGATAGCCGTTGGCGATCGCTGTCTTGACCGACGAGCCACGCTGCTGTTCTTCACGAATACGTTCATTTATCAGAACGTTGGCGTCCACGCTCATACCGATGCTCAAAAGAAAACCGGCGATACCCGGCAGAGTGAACGTGGCATCCAGCAGGGACATAACCCCAAGAATAAGCAGGACATTCAGCAGCAGGGCAACATTGGCGATGGCACCGGCCAGAAAGTAATAGACCAGCATAAACAACATCGTTCCCGCCAGTCCAATCAGGCCGGCCTTGATTCCCTTGTCGCGGTTATCCTTGCCGATGGTGGCGCTGATGCTCTTTTCCGAGATGGGGACCTCGCTCAGGCGCGCCGGAAACGAGCCAGCGTTGAGTTTGTTGACCATATCCGCCACCTCTACTTGTGAGAAGGAACCGGTGATGATGCCCGAAGAACGGATAGCACTGTTGATACGCGGGGCGGATATGACCTGATCGTCCAGCAGGATGGCCAGGGGCTTGCCGATATTATTGCTGGTAATCGCAAAAAAGCGGTTGGCCGCCACATCGTCAAATGTGAAACCGATGGCCCGGCGTCCCTGTTCATCGGAGGTCGGATAGGCCTTTTTCAGCTTCCATTTTTTGTCGCCTCCGTGCAGCATTTTCTCGTTGGGCTGATTGCTGCACAAAACGTAAATCTTTTCACCAAAGGTTCCGGTTACACCTCCGCCGTTCCAAGCGGCCGGATCCTCGATCAGACACCACACATGGCGGCTGTCCGAGGCCAGTTTAGGGCCTTTGCTTGTCAGTGCTTCACGGTAGGCCTCAAGTTCAGTGGCGTTGCCCTCTTCGCCGGTCGGCAGAATGCGGAATTCCAGCACGCCGGAACCCTTTAACATCCGTTTGAGATCTTCCGGGTCGTCCAGGCGTCCGCCGACAACACGGTAGGTATCGAAGGCCGTAACAACAGCATCAATCTTGCCGCTGCGTTCCGGAAACGCCTTTTTCCAACTCTCCAGTTTTTCGTTGCGCGGCTTCGAATCCTTGGGCATTTCCAGCACATTCTGAAACAGATCAATGCTCAGATTCAATTGGCCCATATTCTTTACCGCAGCATCCCATCGATCATTCAGCCCTGTTTCGGGTTTGGTCAGATCGTCCACAACCGGAAACCACCGACCGTAGAGTTTCAGATAATCGCTGATCAGCGCAACGGCCTGTGTTTGACGGGCGCCCAGAGAACCGTCGGCGGCAGCATCCTCCTTGACATTGGTTTTTATATACGTTTCAACGCTTTCTTTTTGTTTGGCCGGTTCTTCCTTGGTCCAGGTACGGAAATTGTACTGCAGGGTTTCAACGTTCAGGCCGGCGGCTTCAAATTTGGCTTTGACGCCGTCCATTTCGGCGACCAGCTGGTCCCGCTGCTGCTGGGCCTGTTTGCGGAGATCATAGATGTTGGCCAGATCGGTCAGAATCTGTCCGCGTGAATCGTTGCCCTTGGCGTACTGCTCAAGGGCCGGCTGACGCTGCTCGGCCGGCAGGGTGAGGGCCTGGCGAATTTTCAGCAGGTTGATGTTTTCCTCTTCGAGGGCGGATAGAGCGGCTTCGTACGCTGCGCGTTTCTTCTGTGTATCCATACTGGCGACCGGCAATTGAATCTCGATGCGGGTATCACCCTGGGGACGCATGACGATATTGGCAACATGCGTCGGGTTGATGCGTTTGAGCAGGATTGGAATCATGTTCTGCGCCAGATTCCGCTGCTCGCCGGGGGCCAGATCGGTTGTGTCAATTTCATAAATCAAGCTGGTGCCGCCCGCCAGGTCAATGCCCGGCTTGAGCGTTTCCTGCGGCGGGTACAGGTTCCATGCGGCCAAAGCGATGATGACAACAATTAACAAGCTTTTCCAGATTAAATTCTTGTCCATAACCGGTTCCTGAAAATAAAGCAGATGTGCTTGGTTTCTGTTTGCTGTTTCTTATTCCGTTTTGTCTTTGAGCACCGCGGCAATCGCCGCCGGGCTGACGCGCATTTTGGTATTGGTGGATTCGTCGATTTTCAGAACGATCTCATCTTCCCGCACATCCAGCACCGTCCCGAAAATGCCGCCGATGGTCCGAATGCGGTCATTTTTCTGGAGGGAATCGACCATTTTTTGATGCTCCTGCTGTTTTTTCTTGGGACCGCGGAACATGAAGAAATACATCACGACAAAAATCAGAATGATCGGCAGAAATTGCATCCACGGGTTAGGAGGCTGTTTGGCCGGTACGTTTGTCGGCGGGACGCTGCCGTCCTGGGTTGTGACCGCCTGCTGCGTGCCGGTTGATTCTTCCATGGTAATCGTCTCGCTTTCGCCGTTTGACGGGGTCTCGGCGGCTGCCAACATCCACATACTATTCATTGCATACTCCTTTAGATAACGATAGTCGTTTCGTTTATTTCACCTGTTTCATTTTTATGTTTTGCACAAAAGTCGTTTGCCCATAGGCCAAACGTTCCGTTTTCCAACTGCGTCCGAATGGTATGCATCAGACGCTGGTAATAGGTCAGATTGTGAATCGATACTAAAATCGGGCCTAACATCTCGCCGACATTAAAAAAATGCCGGAGGGTTCCTTTTCCAAAGTTCCGACATGTATAACACAGACAGCCCGGTTCAATGGGGTCGGTATTCGTAAGATACTGGCTGTTTCGCAGGCGGATCGGCCCGTTATCAGTGAAGGCGTAGGCGTTTCGCCCGTTCCGTGTCGGGAGCACACAATCAAACATATCAACGCCCGCCCGTACCGCTTCGACGATATCCACCGGCATTCCTACTCCCATCAGGTAGCGGGGCTTGTCGTCCGGCAGCAGCGGGGCGGTATGTCGGACTGTTTTGGCCATGGCTTCATGACCTTCACCTACGCTCAGACCGCCAATGGCGTATCCATCAAACTCCATCGGCACCAATTCGGCCGCACACGCACTGCGCAATTCCAAGTTCACGCCGCCCTGCACAATCCCGAACAACAACTGTTTTTTATTCGCATGATGCTCTTTGCATTGCCGTGCCCAGCGGACTGTTCGCTCGACCGCCTTTTTGAGGTGCTCCTGCGGGCAAGGCCACGGCGTACACTCGTCAAAACACATAATAATGTCAGCGCCCAGCCGATTCTGCGTTTCGGTTGCGATTCGGGCATCCAGATAAATCTTTTCCCCGTCGATATGGCTGGCAAACTCCACACCATCGTCCCCAATGCGATTCAGCGTACTGAGCGAAAAGACCTGATAGCCGCCGCTGTCCGTCAGAATCGGCCCCTGCCAGCTCATCAGCCCGTGCAGATCGCCCAGCGATTCAACCACCCTGGTTCCGGGACGGATCAGCAGGTGATAGGTATTGGCCAGCACGATTTCGGCGCCGGTCGCCCTAAGCTGTTCGGGGGTAATCCCCTTGACACAGCCGCGCGTGCCCACCGGCATAAACGCCGGCGTCTGGACAGTCCCGTGCGCCGTTAAAAAGCCGCCGCGCCGGGCATGGCTGTGCGAATCCCTGTTTTTGAGTTCAAAGCCGTTCATGGTTCCATCGACGTTTCTATGGCGACTCGTTTGGAGCCGGGGAAATAAAAGTCAAGAATACTCCGGTAATCATTGCCGTTTCGCGCCATCCCCTGCGCTCCGCACTGGCATAACCCGACGCCGTGTCCAAACCCAAGGCCGTTTTGAAAAACAACCGTCTGAGCGGTTTTGGCAGCCGTGAAGACAGCGCTTTTAAGCTTGCGTCCCGTCGGGTCAAGGCACAGCCGAAAATCCTCTCCGCGGACGGTATCGGTCCTGCCGTTTTTTCCAATCAGCCGAACTAGGGTGACACGGTTGAGGAAACCGATTCGCAAAATCTCAAAATCCTCAATTTCCTCCAGTTTGTCCAGCAAGCCGTAACGCTGGATGAGCGCGTCGCTGATTTGGCGTTTCGTGAGCGTCACAGCCGGCCAGTAAAAATCGCGGCGCCGCGCCACTCTTTGGCAGTACGGACACATAACGCCCGACAGGGATTCGATAGCTGGCCCGCCGAAGACATTTTCCGCCGGTTCCGTGTGACCGCCGCAGGAACTGCTGTAATACGTCGGAAACAGCGATTGGCTGCCGTCGTCAAATTTGCCAATCAGAACCTGGCCGGCCGTTTCCAGCACCGCCTGCCGGATGGAGGGCGTTTCCGCCTCTACCCCGCGATAAACCTGATTCGCCTCCGACTGCATCAAATCCCACGACCGGGAGGGGCCGAAGCGGTCTTTGATATACAAGCAGTAGGTTCGTGAAACCACCGCCTGCGCCTTGAGCGCCTCCGGCTCCCAATAACTCTGCATTTCTTTGCCCACCACGCCAAAGAGATACGATTCCAGCGGGACGTGATTAACAGCTTCAAAACCGAGTTCGTCCGGTCGGATTCGCAGTCGGACATAGCCACGGTACGGTTTGCCCTCGATATCAAAAGCAACATAGGGGGCGTGCGGTTTAATCGTAATGTCGCTGCCGAAGCGATGTTCTCCGACAACAATGGCGGTATCCCGCAAACACACCCGGACCGGCGCATGTGTCGTAAATTCGGCGCTGCTTCCGCTGTCGGCATCGTCAACCCAAAAACCGCTGATTGAAGCGATTGTACACTCTCTTATATTGCCAAAGAGCAAAACACGTATCCACGTCTGTTCGGGGCTGTCGGCCCCGAACGTCGGCTCAATTACGTGCCGCCGGCATCCGGCCGGCAACAGCACACATATCACACAGGCCCACAGCGACACACCTCGGTACGCCGTGAGCCCGCGACTTCGTTTCATATCAACATTCATTCCACTGATGGGCGTAACAAGCGTTCTTCCTGCTACTCTAACTTACGGAGGGCCAATCCCAAGCCGGTCAGACGATCCTTAATCTCATTGAGACTGGTGACCCCGAAATTCTTGCAGCCCAGCAGCTCCGCTTCGGTTTTGCTGATCAGGTCCAGCACCGTTTTGACTCCCAATCGCTCCAGAGCACGACGAGCACGAACCGATAATTCCAGTTCGTCCGTCGTCTTCTGCAGAATTTCAGGACTGGCTTGTCCGGCAATGTCGGGGTCTGTCGATTTGACGGTTCCTTTTTCTTCGAGCGCCATTCCCAGCCGAAGCCCTTTATACTCCAGAATCTTCTTGATTTCCATCAGACTGGTTTCGCCGAAATTCTTATAGGACAGCAATTCCGCTTCGGTGGTCCGCAGTAAATCGCCCAAGGTATTAATGTTCATCTTTTTGAGGCAGTTGCGGCTGCGAACCGAGAGTTCGAAGTCCGAGATAGGGATTTCCAGTATCTTGTTCTGGCGATCTCGCCGCTTTTCTTTTTCCTCGTCATAAACCATCACGCTGGCGCTGGCGATATCCTTGCGAAACAGGAGGGCCTTGGAATGATTCGGGTGGGACATCAAAACGGTCTCGACACAGTGCAGGGCTTTTTCGTATTCGCCCATGTCCTCATACATGACCCCCAGGTTCAGCAGCCCATTGACGTGTGCCGGAGTGACCTGAATCAGTTCCTTGTAATAATACACCGCCGCTTCATCGTCGCCGCGAAGGTCAAAGGAATAGGCAAGCTGGAAAATCGCATTCACGTGGTTGCCATCCAGATCAACGGCGTGTTCGTACTGGTCAATGGCGCTTTCGTATTCGCCCTCGGCATCCAGAAGCCGGCCGAGCTGATAATGGTATTCAGCGCTGACATTCTTAAAATTGGCACAGTTTTTCAATTCTGCTTCGGCCTTGTCCAGTTTGCCCGCGAGCCGCCATGTCTGGGCTTTTTCCATTGCAATTGTAATTCCCTCGCATTGCTTGGCGGCCTTGTCAAACTGTTCGATGGCCTTGTCGAACAGCCCCGTCCTGCGGAATGCATGCCCCAGTGCAAGATGTTTTTGCACGCATTCTTTTCCTTTGGTCAGCTTTTCGATGGCGTCCCGCGTCTGGCCGCACAAAAGCATGGCCAGTCCCTGTACGAGAGCATCGCTTTGCTTATCCGCTTCCTGGCGGAATTTTATCCGGTTCGCTTCGCTTGCGTTGACAAATTGTCCGAGCTTCTTGATCTGATCAAAGCTTGGCAGTTCCGCCCCAAACAGATTAACAGGTGCGTCGGCTAAAGATACCATGGCTATACAGCTCCTTGAATTCCTTGATGTTTCAGGGTTTATCTATCCATTTCTCCGCAAAGACACCTTATCCTTACGGCACTAACTCTAAGAATATGATTTTCCGGTACCAATATAAGCCAAGCATTATAGAGCAACAAAAAAGATTTGCAATAGGAATTTTACATATTACCCCTGAATGTAGATAGGAATACTATATTTTGAGGGTTTCCGCAATCGCTCAATCGTTTCAAATTTCCGCATAGCGGCAGTGTGGGTGATGCCATAAGGTGTTTGAGAGAGGGTTTTGATAAACAATTCATTTTTGGGGATATTTTATGAAAAACAGACGCCAAAACCGATACAAGCAAAGGCACGGCCTCGTTTCCGGAAACTATATATTTCACTTTAAATACTTTTTATAAAAGGGGTTGTGGCGATATCGAATGAGGACATCCAACCCGTTATTCAACAGGTTGTTCCCCTGCTTGTGCTTGGGTCGGGGGTTGTGTTGACTGTCTGCGGCCTTTTTGCATGGCTGGGCGGACTCCGCTGGCTGAAGCCCGTTGCCGCTTTTTCAATGGCGTTGGCAGGATTTTGCTGTGCTTGGGCGTTTACCGACCGCAGTTTGATTCCGTTGGTGGCACTGCCGGTCGTGATGGGCGGCTGTTTGGCCGCGGCTGTGGTTTTAGCCGGGCCGCTGATAATCAAATCAGACCTTTCGCAAAATCGGCTCGGGGCAGATGGTTCTTCGATGGTCTTACAGCAGTGGAACCTTACTGAAAGCGTTCAACGGATTGAAGTCCTGGCAGGTACGCTCAGACAACAGATGACGGATTTTTTCAAAACGATCCCTCAGAGCAGAAAATCTTTAGCGATGCTGATTGGACTGGCCGTCGCAGGGATCGGATTTTTCAGTTAGCGACTGATATGTGCCGCGACGACCTCGGTGACGGGAACCTTATTGATCGCTGCAGGAATGATGCTGCTTTTACTGTATAAAGGAGCTTCGCCGTTTGCGATGATCGACCGGCAGTGGTTATTTGGGGGGGTGTTGTGGCTTGGAATGGCAGGCGCGGGCGTACTGCTGCAGTTGTGGCTGTGCCCGGTAAAGAAAACCAAACAGGATGCTGCGAAACAAATTTTAAATGAGGGAAACAAAAAATGGACCTGACAATGTTATTGGCAACCGTAACCGAAGAAACCGGACGTGCTGCGGAACTTCTCAATGTGGGCGAAGTGAAAAAGGACTTCTGGGACCTTATCAGTACGCTGGATTGGCGATTTGCATTGCTGATGATTTCGGTTGGTGTGGTTTACATGCTGTACGGCTGGCGGATTTTCCGTGTTCTGGTTGTTATCAGTTTTGGATTCATCGGACTGTTTTTGGGCATTCTGGCCGGCGAAAAACTTAGTACGAGTCCGAATGCGGTCATCTGGGGCGGTCTTGCCGGAATGATTCTGTTTGCCATAGTGTCGATTCCGCTGATGAAGTGGTGTGTGTCTGTCCTTGGGGCACTGGCAGGGGGGATTGTAACAGGCGGACTGTGGATTGCGCTGGGATTGTCGCAGGTCTATTTGCCCGCGGGGTTTATCGTCGGGTTTATCGCCGGCGGGCTGATTTCGTTTATTCTGCTGAAAGTATCGGTGATGCTGTTCACCAGTTTGGGAGGAAGTCTGATTCTGGTTTCCGGAATGCTGGCCCTGTTGCATCAATATGAAACACAAGTAACAACTCCGCCGACCGGGCATATTCACAATCTGGTTACCCTGCACGACTGGTTTCTGCCGCTGGTATTGATTCTTCCAACGGTGATTGGAATGATCATCCAGAACAAGTTTATCAAGCAATCGCCGAACTGGGAGATATGATCACGGGTTGCAGGTCTTGCAGGGACGGCGTCCGGCTGCTTCGGCATCCTGGCGGGTTGTAAAGGTGATGGCCTTTGAAGCATCCATCCGTTTGACATGGGAGCAATCGGCCCGATGAAAGACTTTGCTGGACTTGGCGGCGATATAGGCGCCGCTGGGTGCGGCCGGCTGGTTTGTGGGCGTTTGTCCATCCGTGCCGGGATTGGCCGGCTGGACATTCGGCGCAGAAGGGACTTCGATCACCTCTTGGGCCAGTTTCTTTTCAACAAGCAGGTCGCAGAGGTCCTTGCCGTCCACCTCGACATCTGCGACAAAGCAAAAACGGTCTCCTCGCTGGATTTTCCGAAGGATGATTTTTTGCGGCTTGGCATCTTTGGAGAAGAACATCTCATTCAAAAAAACCAGAAGTTTCAGGTTATCCTGAGCGTTGGGAGCGGGCTTGAGGCCCTTGATTTGAACCGGCATATTTTTACCGATGACGGGGGGAAAATCCGCAATGTCGCAAAACAGGGTGACATTCTCATCAAGGCGCAGGACCGCGGCTACCTCGGCATCGCCATAGGACACGGCGGGCGGGGGAAGCGGTGTTTGGGCACAGAGAAATCCGAATGTACAGAGGCAAAACGCAAGAAATGTCCATCGAGTTTTCATATCAAAATCCCTTCCTTAAATGATACGAACTATACACAAGCCGCCCTGTATTTGCAAAGAGAAAAATCGGGGTTGCGTTCTGCGATAAGAAAAAACAGCAGGGGGTTAAGGCCGGAATGCGGCGATGGCAATTAGCAGCCAAATCAGACAGCCGACAGCGAATTTGCTCAGCGTACCAATCAGAACCCCTTTGCCGGCCCCCACGCCCGAACGGACGGACTGGTCCTTTGTTTTTCCTGCGCTGCGTTCGACTGTCCAGGTCATCAGTCCCGCCCCGAAACAGGCCCCCAGCATCGTTCCAAACAAAGGCACAGGGAGGATGATTGTACCGAAGATTGCGCCGAAAATAGCGCCTGCAATAGCCGCGGCCGCTCCCCGCCAGGTTGCCCCTGCCTTTTTCGCCCCGCCGGCCCCAGCAAAAAACTCAGCAAGTTCACCGATCAACGCCAGCGCCGTAATAGTCACCAATAGCGGCCATCCCAGAATGCCGTTGTCCCACTGCCACCAGGCAAACAGACAGGTCGTTATGACCATCAGCCAGTTGCCCGGCAGGGTAAACGGCACCGTTGCCAGCCAGCAGCCGTTCAGCAGAATCAAGAGGGTAATCCAAAAATAAATCATCCCCCCTATTTTAATACGGGCCAGGGCGATATTCAAGCAGTAATGCTTCGCAGCGGGAACAGGTCTAATCCGCCTGACGGCGGAACGTACCTATCCCCGTTTTCTTTGCCAGCCGTGCGGTGAGAAGCACGAGGTATTGCTATGCTGTTTGCTCTTCAGGATTGCCGAGGACCCTGGCCGTCTGATGCGGGTCGATAAATGCCAACGGGATCAAAACGACAAGATTGAACAGGCCCATAAAAATAGACATCAAGCCGTACGGCAGTAAATCCTGATTGCTGAAACATTCCAGTTGCCCCATGTTTGTTTTGAAAAACTCGGACATACCCAGCTTTTGGGCGAATGTTTCAACGGGGGTCGTGGCCTTGAGAGCAATCATTATAGACAGGTTTAACATTGCCATGTAGCCGGCAAAGTGACTGCCTCCGATTCTTTTCCACGATACGTCCATTGCCAATGAGAAAAAGCCGGCCGCCATGCATCCGATAAGCACGCCTGAGATTATGCCGGTAATTAAAATATAGGGTTTCATTTGCCATAATGGCATTAAAAAACCATTTCCTGTCCATATTACAGTCAATAATATCAGGCAAGCGGAGATGATTCGTTTATGGCCCAGTTTGTCGGCGATGTATCCTCCGGCCATTGACCCGACCATCATGCCCAAGGTATCGATCACTCCAATGGTAGAGAAAAAACTCGAGCTGAAGCCAAGTTTCTGAGTGTACAGCATGGACGCTAACGGTCCCATTAAGTTGGCCGCAATATAGATCAGGATTGCCGCAACCGCCGTTAATACCGTGGAACGAATGGAAAATGCCTTTACGAGAAGACCCAACAGCTCTTTTGTTGACGTGACGCTTACCTGCTGTTTTGAAAGGACGCACTCGCCTTTTGTCCAAGGGAGAAGTTTCTCGCCCGGACGTTCTCTGAGCAAAAGCGGGAATGCCATAATGACCAAAAGGAATATTATCATAATGCTGACGGCTGTCTCCATGCTGAAGCCGTCCACGATGTAATTGAGTCCAATGCCGATGAATGAGCCGGCATAGCTAAAACCGTACATCAATCCATTGGCGCGCCCGCGTTCCTCTTCTTTGAGGATATCGACGGCCAAGGCGTCAACGGATACATCCTGCAAGGACTTGAATATGTTGTGAATTAAAAATATATACATCAGGGCGGTGATATGCTCGGAGATATTGCCGAGGCATAAAATTGCTCCCATTGTCAGGGTCATCATTAACTGCGAAGCAATGAGCCAGGGGCGACGACGCCCCATGGCAAGGTAGGTGAATCGGTCAATGACGGGACCCCATATCCACTTAACCGTCCATGGCAAAACAGCAATCGCCATGATGCCTGCGATACGATCCGTGCCCACCCCCTCATTGGTCAGGTAGTCAACTAATGTGATGGCGATAAAACCATGCGTAATACCCTGGGCGATATACATAATGCACAGGGTTCCGATTCTCAGCACAGGATTGCCGGATAAATGAAGTTTGTTTGCGATTGTCATTGGCGATTCCTTTATTTAATTCTGTTTACGGTATTTCCATAGCCAGCAGACATTCAGCGTTCGTTCTGAAAACAGGCAAAATATCTGATTGTGCTTACACGGTTGTCAACAGGGTAATGATTGGGACCGGTGTTGTCAAGACAAATGAACGGTTTTGGCAGGGCGCAAATGTATGGGGGATTCATGTCCCCCGGGTTTTGGAGAGTTTAAAAAAGTCCTTCACCTTCGGGGAAGGTGGAGGACTTTTTTGATACTCTAAACTTGGGCAGCAGCAAAACCGCTTTATTGTGCCAAATTCAGGATTTCCTGTGCCGTCAAAGCCCGGTCATAAACTCTGACGTCGTCAATCAACCCTTTGAAAAAAGACCCCGGAACATCTAAATTTTTATGGGCACCAATTACCACATCTTGTAAAGCAACCGTATTGATTGCCTGTGAATTATTAGGGACGGCATTTTGCAGCGTTCCATCAATGTAAAGACGGATTTCACCGACGGTCGGACTGCCGTCATTCTCCAGTACCGCCGCAACATGGCGCCACTGTCCGTTATTGACAGTGGCTTCGGTTTTGATATTTCCGCCCCAAACTCCAACAGACAGGGTCCCATCGGGTTCCGTACGGAACGTCCATTTTTGGCCGTTTTGTAATTCTGTGCCCCAACTAAGAATAATCGTTTGCTGAGCATTGGTTGTTTTGATCCACGCCATACAGGTTCGGCTGGCAGTGCCGGTGATGCCTTTATAACCCGCGATTTGAACATAATCGTCCACTCCGTCGAAGTCAAGGGCATTCCCCACTTTTCCTGCTACCCAGTCGCTGTTGTCCATGTTCGTCAAGACGCCGTTATAACCGTTTGGTGTTGAATCCGATGCAATAGAACCAGCTGTCTCATTTAATTGCCAGTAACCTATCAGATGCGGAGGGATAATAACATCCTGCCAGTTAACCGCCAATACAGTTAAATCGCCGAGATTCACAACGGTGTCATAATAATCGATATTGCCTGCTGCATGGTTAAGCTCTGTTTCAACATACAGCCATTGTTCTGCCAGCAGGGTCAAGTCCTCTAAATCAACCCTGTCGTCGCCTGAGATATTGCCCTGTATTAAATCCTTCGGCCAATCGGTTACCCCCAGTACCGCCAATCCGCCCTTATTGTCTGCAACAAGGATTCTTGACCCCGCACTGCTGATATGGAAGGCAGGGGCACTCGTTTGTGCGCTGGCATACAAGGCAGGCATTGCCGGATTGGACACATCAATAACCGAAATACCAGACGTCGCATCGGCAATGCAAATTCTGCTGCCGACTTTCGCCACATCGACACTCACCCCTGGCAAATCGTATTCGGAAACCAGTGAAGGCGATTCGGGATTCGAAACATCAAGAATGGTAAGGCCTGCGGTACCGCTGGCAACATACAGAATGTCCTGGTCTGCCGCAACAGCGTAAGCAATACCGTCGATAGGGTACGAGCCCACCGGCAAGGCATCAGAAAGGTTCAAAATTGTGATCCCCAGACCGCCTTTGGCAATATAGCCGTGCGTAGTCCCTGCGGCTATGTCAAAGACCCATCCATCTGGCTCCCATGAACCACGCAGCGACGGCGCCCATGGAGATAAAACGTCTAAAATATAAACGCTGCTACTGTCCGAAACCATCGCCGCCGACCCATTCACAGAAACAGCGGATGCAAAACCGGCCGTTGCGAATGTGTTCGGGGCGGCGCCGGGATTTAATAAATCAAATATCTGCAACCCCGAAAGTCCTGCCGCTGCAAAAGCATACTGCCCTTCGATGGCGACATCTTCCGCCTGGTTGAGAATGCCATAGATATCTTTTGAAACAGGTGCGGCCGAGGCCGACAAATCATAATTCATCAAATTCTGACCGTTACCGGCAACATAAACATTTTCCAGGGAGTCCGGTGCGATGACACTGCTCGGCGCAGATGCCAATGCGTAGCTGCCCAGCGGAGAAACAGCTGCTGGAGCAGCAATGTCAAGAATTTTAAGTCCGGCCGTACCATCGGCAACATAAGCAACGGTCCCATCTAACAGAATCCCCTGCGGGCCGGCTAAGTTCGAAAAAACCGATATGGAAACAGGGGCGGCAGGATTGGATATGTCAAGAATTTCCATGCCGGTTTCTCCCGTTATGTATGCATACCCGTTTTGGACGGCTATATCTTTGCACGATCCAATCTGCAAGATTGTTTCACTTTGCAAGGTTATATCTCCAGCGGCATCCAAAATGAAGAAGTTCCCGGAAATATCCGTTGCGAAAACCTTACTTTGATCAACTCCTATCCGCACTCCCAATTCAACTCCCGAATATCCTTTCTGGGACTTAATGTTTTGGATTTCATTCGCCGCCAAAGCCTGGTCATAAACTCTGACGTCGTCAATTGAACCGTTAAAGAACAAACTGGGGACAGCGGCATTTTTAACGGCGCCCACCATCATATTCTGTGAGGCAACCGTATTGATGGCCTGTGAATTACTGGGAGTGGCGGTTTGCAGCGTTCCATCAATGTAAAGAAGAACTTCCCCAACGGTCGGACTGTCGTTATTGTTCAGTACAGCGGCAACATGATGCCATTGACCGTTATTGACAGCAGCTGCGGTTTTAATATATCCGCCCCCAACCCCGACGGCCAGGGTTCCGTCGGATTCCGTACGGAATACCCATCGTTGACCGTTTTGTTCTGTTCCCCAGCTGATAATAGTGGATTGCTGGGTACTGGTCGTTTTAATCCAGGCGCTGCAGGTTCGGCTGGCGGTGCCGGCAATGCCCTTGTAACCAGAAACTTCCACGTAATCATTCACCCCGTCGAAATTAAGAGCATTTCCCGTTTTTCCTGCAACCCAGTCGCTGTTGTCCATGTTCGTCAAGGTGCCGTTATAATTGTTTGACGAGGCATCTGTTGCGACAAGACCGGACTTTTCGTCCAGTTCCCAATGAACCGCCGGTGTTTTGGTAAAATCAGCCGTATTTAGTTGGAATACCTGAACTCCTTTGGATTCGTCGAGAACATATAAAAGGCCGCCGGAAATATCGATGGCGACGGCCGCGCCCGTTGTCGCATACGTCTTTACAAACACAGGGTCCAGCGGGGAAGAGATATTATACACATGTGTTCCTGCGACGCCGTCAGCGATACAAAGAGTACTGCCGTCGCTGTCGATATCAGACGCGAAACCGCCTGTTTCAAGGGTTGTTGTTCCAGGCAGCGGCTTAAAATTGTTCAGATTCACGACGGCAAATCCCTTGTTGCCCAAGGCCGCATAAGCTGCATTACCCTGAACCGTAATGGCTTCGATCACTCCCTCCAGACGAACCTGATTGACTCTTGACGGTGCGGCTGGATTGGAAACATCCAGCAATACCAACATAGCTCCCTGACTCATCAAGACCTTATCGCCGTACATAGCGAGTGCCTTTGCATTCCCGCCGATGCCGCCGACCGGGCGTGTTCCCAATGCTGCATCCGAACCGCCGACTCCCTGCAAGCCCACATAAGCAACCTTATCCGGGCCATTGCTGCCTATTGCCAGCTTGGCATAATTGTAGTCCTGAACCGATGTTGGGCTGAATCGAACCGTCAACATTTCCTGGTCCGGGGTCGTCGCTTGAAAGCCGCTCGTGTTTGAGAAGACCCCGGTACAAAGAACCCCGTCATTATGACTGGTTACGGCAAGCCCTATATAAATCGTCGTATTCATGGAGATGGTTTGATTGGTCCCTATTTGCGTCCAGGTAATCCCATCCGGCGAAGCGAATCCGCTGAATGTCGTGCCGCTGCGAACCAGCTTGACCCAATAGGGCGCCGCATACGTGTTCGTGTGCACGCTGCCCGTGGTCGCTCCGTCCGTGAGCCGCTGCTGGAATGCGGCGCCGTCGGTGACCATCAATCCCATGAAGGCATTCCGGGAGCCGGCGCTCAGTGTATTTCGCATCATGAGGCCGGCCTTGGCATAACCATTGGTATTTTCAAGCGAGTCGACACGGGCGATAATCTGGCCGTTTCCGTTCAGCGTTTGATAGACAAAATAAAACTCGTCCAACGTATCCCAGATATCGACCCCGGACCCCTCGATTGTAATCGTACTTCCGTTAAACACAGCATTACCGGCTGCCCCGACGCTTCCGATGTCCTGCTTGGACCAGCTCGTTGGCAGTGCATCCAGCGTCAGCGGCAAAACGGGCGGCGATACAAGCGTGAACGCGTCGTTTTCCAGACCGACCAATTTCAAAGAACTCACTTGCAGCGGCAGTTTGCCAAAATTCCTTAGCAACACGGTCCTGTCGCTCGACGCATTCAGGAGAACCTGACCGAAATCCACCGTCGCCGGCGAGAGGTCGATTTGAGCGGAGTCCGGCGTTGGCGTGGTGAAGCTGATGGCCGAACTGCTCCAGATATCTTTCGCCGGACTAGTTGTGACGGCCCGGCAGCGATAATAATAGGTTGTCATCGGGGCAAGCTCCGATATATCGCTCGAGAAAGGCCCGACGCCAAGCGTGCCGAGACTGACCGAGTGGTCCCAGCTGGAGGCGGTTGTCCCGCCGTCGTTATCGCCCCAGTAAACGGTTACAGTGGGATTTACGCCGTCTGTGGCTGTCACTTCGCCGTTGAGCGTGGCAGACAACGAAGTCACGTTGGTGGCCGCCGTGGCATTGATCCCCAGACCGGCCGGGGTGTAGATGAGGGAAACATTTGTATACCCCCCTTCGGTTACCGGCCCTATTGACCATGCCGTGGCGCCTTTTGTGATCGTGCGCGTAAATTTATTGCGGGGGGTGCCGCTGTCAGAATTCGTGCACAGAAAATGAATCTGATAGGTTCCATCCGGTACGACTGTGCCGTCTTTTTTACGCCAATTCCAATTCAAATTATATGTTTGGTAGGCCGTCTGCGTCGCCCCTGTTCTTGCGGCGATATCGGCGCTGCGGTTGGCCGAGGGGTTGCTGCTATACCATTCCGAAAGCGCATAAGCCCTTGAGTTTGCCCACAAGGCCCGTTTGGTGTCCGTTGTCGTGGAACCGGCGGTATAGACAAAATTGCCGGATGCATCTTTGATCCATACAACGTGAACATGGCTGTTGCCATAAGAACCGCCGGCACTCGTTGTTGTAAAAACCATATTCAGATTCGCATCCGCCGCCTGTGCCGTATCCGCAAAGATGCCCAAAACCGCAACAAGAGAAGCCAGCGCCGCCGGAATATACCCGGCCAGTTTAAGAGATTTCATAAAATACTCCCTATTGTTTATCATACCGCAGACAAGTCATAACGCACATCAATGTCTTCTACTGCAAACCCTGCACGGCATCCGGCCTTGCGGGTCAGAACAGCTATTATTTCTCGGACGATCCGAGCGGCACGAGGTACAGCATCTTGAACAGCAGGCGAGAGTGTCATGCCGTAGTCAATCTTTTCCGGCTCGACTCCGAGTATGGTTACTGCCGGTCTTGCATGTTCAGGAATTAACTTTGAAACTCCGACAATCCCCAATTCGTGGAGGGTTGCCGGATGATTTAATTTTGCCTGATCAACATCAAACAGGTAAAGTGCTCCCGGGTTGCCGCCCGTCTGAACTGCATCGATAGCAATCACGTGACAGGCCTGTTCCAAAAGGTCTTGGCTGTGTAAAATCGCCGTGCCCGCCTCCGCGAACACAACACCTTTTGCCGGCGGTTCTTTTTGAAGCATTCGGACAATATGAACACCCACGCCGTCATCGGTCAGCAGTTCGTTGCCCAGTCCCGCTACAAGCACTTCGATTTGTTTTATTCCCCGGGTCATCAGCAAACGCCCATCCTGATTATTTTTGCTCCCTTTCCCGGCTGAATAAGGTGCGTCGCACAGTCCAAGCAGGGGTCGAACGAATGGATGATCCGCATCACTTCGATCGGCTTATCGGGATTTTCAACCGGCGTCCCCAAAAGCGCCTGCTCAATCGGTCCAAGCTGTCCGGCGTCATCGCGCGGGGCACAGTTCCAGGTGGTCGGTGAAATGACCTGGTAGCGCGACAATTTCCTCGCCGAGATTTCCAGCCAATGCCCCAAAGCCCCGCGAGGCGCTTCGGTCAATCCATAAGCCGTTGCCGTTTGCGGTACAGTTGGTTGATTATAAACCGCTCCCGCCGGATTGAGATTATTGACCCATGTTCGCATGGCCTCGGCAATCTTGAGGCATTCATACGCTCTGGACAGGTGCCGATCCATGGTCGATATGCCTTTTTGGTAATCGCCGTTGACCCACATGCGTGCCAGCGGCCCCACCTCATAAGGCAGGTTATTATAACGGGGCGATTTGAGCCATGAATATGCGCCGTCTTTGGGATTTTGGGGAATACTTACTCCTGAGGCGGGATTCAATGCAGGACCGTCCTGGAACCATGAATGGGTGACATGCTCGGTAATCTGATTGACATCCAGCGCCTGAACAGACCGTGAACCGTTTTCAATATGGCCTCGGGCAAGCAGCCTGCTGCTGCCGGCGGTATCCAGATCGAAGACCCCGAACGCCATCAAATTCCCACATCCCCGGCCGAAAGAGAAATAGTCCGGATACTTGGCAGACAGCAATTCGACATCGGGGATATAAACGTTTTGAATAAATGGAATCAGTTCATCCAGAAAATCGTTAAACAAGTCAATTCGTTCCTGACGCGGGGTGCAGGTAAAACCCCCGGCAATATAAGCCGGCGGATGTGGCACCTTGCCGCCGAAAATAGCGGTCATCTGGTCCGCCTTTCGGCGTATAGTCAGTGCCTGTACATAATGGCTCATCAGCAGGTCATTCTCCGCTTTTGAAAACCGCCGGTCCACTTCCCAGTCGGCCTGCCAAGGCGGCATCGCCGGGCCTTCAACAAAGTCCGGGGCCGAAAGCAGGAAGAAATGCAGGATGTGAGATTCGACGAAATTTGAACCATTCACAAGATTCCGCATAATCAGAGCGTTGTCAGGGATTGTCACCTCGAAAGCGGCATCGAGATTTTTCACGGCCGCCATGCCGTGTGCCACCGGGCACACCCCGCAAATACGCTCAGTAATATGCTGGGCATCGCGAGGGTCGCGTCCGATCAGTATCTTCTCAAAACCACGGAACAGACCGCCGACTGCCTTGGCATCAACCACTTGGCGAACACCGTTGACGGTATCAATATCAATGGTAATATTCAGATGTCCCTCGATGCGCGTCACAGGGTCGAATGCTGCTGTAATTTTCATATAACTTCTCCTTGCCGGTTGAATCCATCTTATCCAAAGAAGGGATTTCTTGTTGGTTCTCGATTAAGGGTTATAAAAATCGCCGCCCGGGAAATCCGGTTCCACACAGCCGATGCACGGGGCATTGCCGTCCACGCACCAGTTGATCGGCCCGTTTTCACCGGCATGCCACTTTCGGATTGGACAATTCGAAAAAGTTGTGGGGCCGCGGCAGCCGAGATTTTGCAGACAACGGTTGTCCTGACCAAAGGTGGTCGCCAGTTCCGGATTTCCGCCGTAATTTGGGTTTCGCGGGCAATTTTCATGAATATTCCCCATGTGAGGGTCCACGGTTTTGTTTCCAAAGAGCGTCTGCGGCCGATTGAAAGCATCCAGTGCCGGCACATTGCCCAGAATCAGCTGAACCACGACCCAGGCCACCCATTCCGGATGCGTCGGGCAGCCGGGAATATTGATAACCAGTTTAGCCGGATCGATCGAGAGGACAGCGTCCTTACAGCTGACGACCTGCGTAGGATTGGCCTCGGCCGGAGTCGGACCGGACATCGGGATACCGCCAAAGGAGGCGCATGTGCCCACACAAACCACCGCCGCTGCGCCGCCCGCTAAATTCATAATCGCCTGCTGATAAGTCAGTTCCCGGCCTCCATCGGTCGCGATGATGCACGCCCGCCCGCCAAAGGCCGTCGGCACGCCGCCTTCAAGGACCAGCACATAACCTCCCTTGCGCTTGGCCTGGTTGGCCATGGTGACGGCGGTTTGTGCTGCCGATGCCATTACGACCGTATGATAGGCCAGATTCACATGGGTAATCAGAACATCCGCCAATGTCAGCACAGAACCCGGCAATGCAAAATCATCGCTGAACAAATTGAGGAAGGAAACCGAATCACCCTGGCAGCCGCTGCCATGGAGCCAGATCAGCGTTGGCGCTCCGCTGCTGGCAAGAGCCGCTTCCAACCGCTGAAGATCCCCAAGCCCCAGGCCCAGTGCCGCGGCACTGGCGGTACAATACTTCAGAAATTCACGTCGCGATACTTTCATTTGAATATCCTCTCTGTTTGACTCAGAAACAAAAACGGGATAATTTTTCTAATACCGGATAAACACAAGCAATACACAAGTCACGCAAAGAATCGCTGCATAAATGCACCCCGCCATTTCGGATTGCCTGAATTCAATCAGATAATCCCGCGTTAATGTTCTTGTTCATCACCCGTTATCCCCCTCAATCGCACATTCACCCAGCCACCATATTAGAAGTTTAACAAAAAAGGCGATTTCATGTCAATACGTCAAACAGGGATTTTTATGTACGTAATTTACGTAATCTATTTCCGGTTAGATGGTTGTGTATATCTTCAACGAGGTTTTATAGGCGGAAAGGGCATCGAGTGCAAATCATCAAGATATACAGGATTCGCATTGTCTCTATATCCTTTTTTCATGAATCCACTGATAGGCAAGCTGATGCAAATGCAGAATATCCGAAACATTTAACTTGACCTTGATATGATCACGGTGACTTTCGACCGTCCTTTTGCTGATAAACAATTGCTTGGCGATCACATCCACCGGCGTTCCGTTGCCAATCATTTCAAAGATTTCCAATTCACGCTGTGTCAGCAAATTCGGGATGCTTTGCGGTTTAACTCGATGATCCTTTAAGGCCTGCCGAATAGATTCTTCCTTGAACCAGATATTCCCGGACAGGACATGGCGAATGGCCCTGATGATGGTCTCCAACCTTTCTTTTTTCATCACATAGCCGCGTGCTCCGCATCTGATCGCTCTGGCGGCATGCGTCGTTTCTTCATGCATCGACAGCACAATTGCGGGCAAATCGGGAAATCTCTGCTTCAGTGTATCCAATAGAACGAATCCGCTCGATTGATGCAGAGAAATATCTATCAGGATGAGGTCAAGCTTTTGACGTCGAACTAAGTCCATCGCTTCCTCAACATCCCCAACGGAACCGCACATTTCAAGGTCCGACTCATTGCTGATTGCGCGTGCGATCGCTTCGCGGACAAGCGGGTGGTCATCAACGATCGCAATTTTTTTTCTGGAGCCATAGAAATCTTCGGTCATTTTGCGTGTCCTCGCGGCGAGTTAGCTGGTTTCCCGTGACTTCAACGGACAAATCAACCGGACGCATGTGCCGCCTCCGTCACGTTTGTTAATTGTTAAATCCGCCTGAATCAATGAAGCGCGATAGCGCATCGTCTGCATTCCCATACCTTCCCGTATGGCCTGAAGGTCGACCCCGCTTCCATTATCCAGGATTTCGAAAACCATCTGGTCGTCTTTGGGGTACATTTCAACAATGATTTCGCCGGCGCCGGAATGCCGGGCTGCGTTTGAAATGGCCTCCTGAAGAATACGGTAGATGTGCATGGTTGTTTCGATGCTGCAATCGCTAATCTCGGATCGGCACCGGAAGACACAGGGTATCCCGTACAACCGGGATTTTTTTTGCATCAATTC
Organism: Planctomycetales bacterium; assembly: GCA_022615575.1. Classification (GTDB taxonomy): domain Bacteria; phylum Planctomycetota; class Phycisphaerae; order Sedimentisphaerales; family Anaerohalosphaeraceae; genus 4572-13. The sequence goes on along the minus strand of JAKEGM010000027.1, from coordinate 21,091 downwards.
CTCAATTCCCGCTTGCAGGTCCGCCCGTTCAAGTTCAATGGGATATAACCCCTTCGATATCGCGCGTGCCTGTGCTATCGTGTCGCGGAGGTGGTCGATCATTTCCCCGCACTCCCCGGGTTCCGGAAGTACGCCTTGTTTTATTTTTTTTGTGAGAAGTTCAGCAAAAAAGGAAATCCCCGTCAACTGCTGAATCACCCCGTCATGCAAATCCTGCCCGATCTGCCTTTTTTCCAGGTCGCTGATTTCAAGCACCTGTTTTTCAAGCCGCCGCCGCTCGATGCGCTGCTCCTTCCAATAGACATAAGCCAAAAGCAGAATGGCGGTCAAATGAAAACCGTGTCTAATGGGCGCCAGGATGCTCTCATACCGTTCACGAAGAGAGAGGTCGATCAGCTTGAGAAACTCATTGAGAAAGAATAGCAACAATGCCAAGCCGACAACACGACAAATCCAGCCGGGTTTCTTTATAATCCGGCTGATAGCATAGGCAATCAGAAGGCACCCAAGAATATGAAAAACCCAGTCGCACCATACCTGCCCGAACTTGGACATTGGATGGTCAATGATGTAACGCTCCCACCAGAAAAATGTCGCCAGATAACTGACAGCGATGGAAGCCAATCCGATGTTCATATATCGCATTGCCAGCCGTTGGTTGTCCAGAATATATTGAAGAAACGCGGCAGAAACGACTACAACCGAAATCATTAACAGGGCATGTTCGGCCGGCGGGTAAAAGGCGTGAATCCTTGTTGGGTCAACATAACCGAGTATTATGAGCGAAAAAACAACAAACATCAGCGCTTCGCGGATAAAACCGGCCATAAAACCCCAAAGCAAAAGTTTTTCCCGTTGAGCGGGAAATTCTCTGTTTCGCGTCCGGGCTGCGGCAAACAATATCACCCAGAAAAATGCTCCCAGCCCGAAACGAACCAACTCATTTCCCAATTCCCCGCGTCCGCCGGCAAATTGCGACAGGAGGTTAATCAAATATGTGCCAAAGGTTTCCATAAGCAATCCATAGCAGGTTGAACAACAAAACCGCATTTTAATCGAAATTACCACAAAAACAAGCGGAAAGGCCACAGGGCGACAAAGGCGGAAATGGCGTTGAATTGGATTCGGGCCTCCACGTACACACACAGCTGCCGAATTTAAACATCGGACACCGGATGTTTTTTTTATTGAAAAAGCGTCATTTGTGCCGCCACAAAACGGGGCCTTGACCGGTACCGGCGAGATTTTCCGGCAAATTGAAAGCCCATCGAATACCTATCATGCCCGACGACGGCGCGAAGGCGACACCGGCACGAAAGAACTGCAACCCATTGCAGTATAAGGGCTTATAAGGAGTTCATGCGGACAGATTAAAAAATCTATTGATACTTCTTTCTATGCGGTTTTTCAAAAGAAACACGCCTTGGGACAATGAGCGTGATTTTTTTCTGTTCTTCTTGAATTTAGTTTTTGATTGTGATAAAACACTCCGACTATGATTAGGACGAAAATGAAAATAATTTATGCAATCTGCGTCTTCTGCCTGCTTTCCGGTCTGGGGCGAGCTGACAGGGTTCGTGACATCATTGAACGGCATAAGCAAACCCAAACAGCGTTTTCCATTATGGCCGTCGATGCTCAAACAGGAGCGGTTTTGTACCAGCGCAATCCCGACCGTTTAATGATACCCGCCTCCAATATGAAACTCATTACGTCCTCGGCGGCCATGCATTATCTGGGCGGCAGCTATACCTTTAAGACAAAGGTGGGCCTCCTCGGCAGCGACTTGGTCGTTGTGGGTGGGGGGGACCCCTTGCTGGCAGACCCGAAAAACGATTCCTGCCCCAGCCAGGCGGCGGATGCCCTGATGAACAAAATCGTTTCTGTTCTAAAGGAAGCCGACGTTGAACGCATTGACAACATTATTGTGGACGTCAGCTTTTTTGACAATAACCGCGTTCATCCTTCATGGCCGAAAGAACAATTGAATCAGTGGTATGCCTGTGAGACCAGCGGGCTGAATTTCTACAATAACTGCATCCACCTTGAGGCAACCCGCCGGGGACAATCCGCCGTTCTGACGATGACGCCGGAAAATAACTATATCGACCTGCATAATCAAGTACAGGTCGTTTCCAAGGGGTCCAGCGCCATCGGTGCTTATAGAAATTCGGTGCCCAATAAGCTGCTGGTCAAAGGCAAACTCAATCAAGCGGCAAGTTTTGATGTGGCGATTGAAAATCCCGCCGGGCTGCTGGCGTCGATTCTGAAGAATCGCCTTCAGAACGCCGGTATTACGGTAGGGGGGCAGTTGCTGCAGCGCTATGTAAAACAAAACGAAACCATCCGCTATCTGGTTATTTTTGAAACCCCGATAGCGGACGTATTGAAACGCTGCAATACCAACAGCCTCGGTCTGGCTGCCGAGTGCCTGGTCAAAACGATTTCTGCCGAAAACACACAGGGAAACATCAACGGCGAATGGCCGCACGGATTAAATCTTATTTCACGGTATCTGCAGTCGCTGGACATCCCGAACACCCATTATGTTCTGGACGACGGCAGCGGATTGAGCCGGAATAACCGCTTGTCCGCCGATTGCCTTATTGCGGTGCTCAAGGATATGTATCAAAGCAAGGACGCCGAGATTTTCATCTCGTCGCTTGCGGTGGGGGGGCTTGAGGGAACGGCCGAAAAGTTTTTCCAGGAAGCGCCTTACAGGGGAACTGTTTTCGGAAAAACCGGTTATATTGCCGGGGTGCGGTCTTTTTCGGGAATATGCAGAACGCCGCAGGGCGACATTCTCTTCAGTATTCTTACGGAGGGGGGCAGCAGCACAACCCGTACCTGCATCAATGATATTACCAAAGCCATTTATGACAGAAAGCTGTAGACGGGATCAGGCGCCTGATTTTGGCAGCAGAATCCTGAAATGACTGCCGTTTTCCCATTCGGAATCCGCAACAATACAGCCGCCATGGGATTCAATGACTTTTCGGCAAAAAACCAATCCCAGTCCATTTCCGTTTTTCTTGCCGGATGTATAAAACGGCGTGAAAAGCTGCTTGAGGTTTTCCGGCCTGATCCCGCAGCCGGTATCCGCGATTTCGATGCGCGTAAATTCTGCGTCTTCGGATGCAGTAAATTTCAGCGTACCGCCTCTTTCGAGCATGGCTTGGCGCGCATTCAGCACCAGGTTCATAATAACCTGCTGAAGGGCGGTGATGTCGCCCCACACACAGATATTCTCCGGGATTTGGCGTATAACACAGATTTTGTCCTTGGAAAAATCCCGTCCTAAACATTCAAATACATCATCCAGCAGCGAAAGCAGGGGGTATTGTTTTTTTTCCTGGCTGCTTGAACCGGCCAGAAACATCACTTTTTCGAGCATTTTCGCCGCCTGACTGCTTGCATGCAGCATTTTTTTGAGGGCCTTTTCGTGAAGGGCGGCATCCTGCGGGTTTTGAAGCGCCAATTGCGCATAATTAGCAATCGGGGTCAGCAGGTTGTTCAATTCATGGGCTGTCATTGCCCAGGCCAGACCCAGGTTGGCCAGCGGTTGGAGCTGAGCCGCCTGTTCTTCGAGGGCTTTACATTGATTTTCGACCTCTGTGATCTGATGATGCAACGCTTTTCGGTTCTCAAGTAAACGTGCCAATGTCCCGCGCTCCATCGAAAAAATTATCCGTTGTTTTTTGTACCTCACGCCATTAGAATACTCATATCTGCCAAAACAATATCGGCAATAGTCGAAACTTTACTTGAACAAATGGACTATCTACCCATAACCGAACAACTCTTGGACTTGCTGCAAACACGAGGGGTCACCACCCGCAAAGATGCAATGGGCGGCGGCGGGGGAGGTTTTTGCTGTATTAAGGACAGGAAGGTCTTCTTTCTTGACACCGATGCGTCTCCGTTTGAGGTTGCCGTAAGTTGTGCCCGTGCAGTCCATCGAACTATTGGCGACCTCGAGAGTATTTATTTGCTGCCGATTGTGAGAGATTTTATTGACAAATACGGCCCAACGGAGTAGATTTTTTTGTTACTATTCAAAACTCAGCAAGGAAAAACGGAATGCCCAACAATGTGTCTCAAAAACCGAAAGTATTAGTGGTGGATGATAATTTGCAGAATCTTGAATTGATTCTGGCGTACCTTGAAGATATTGACTGTCAAACTCTGTCCGCGGAAGGGGGCCAGCAGGCCCTTGAAATCATAAATAATGAACTCCCGGATTTAGTGCTCTTGGATATTATGATGCCGAAAATCAGTGGGTTTGAGGTCTGCAAAAGAATCAAAAACAACCCCAAAACATCCGATATTCCGGTTATTATGGTTACTGCGCTGAATGAAATGGGCGATATCGAAAGAGCGATAAACTCCGGCACCGATGATTTCCTGAGCAAACCCGTCAACAAATGGGAGCTTTTGACTCGCGTCAAAACCATGCTGAAACTAAAACACCTGACGGACCAACTGGAACGAACCTTGGCCTATCTAAACGAAATCGAGCAAAATCCTCCCCAGCAGTTATAACAGGCAAAATACACCCGCCCGGCGGGGTTTTTACCCAACGCAGGGGGGATATAATTTTCGCAATAAGTTCCGATAAACTGTTTTCGGGCCGCAATAATCGTTATATTCGGTACGATTTCCCTGTCCGCCTTTTTGGACGCGCATTTCCGGATACGTTTTGATTTCTTCGGATTAATCCCCTCAAAGAACGTGTCGATACGTTTGTTGGCTCTTGACAATAACCGATTGAACTTACACAGCCGCAGGAAAACATTGAATGAGCAAACTTCTTGAGATCTTTGGAAAAGGAATTACAGTTAATACGGCCGAAATCGTGTGGCATTGGCTCAACCAGATCCTGCCCCCGGAGGAGTCCTGCGACTCGGATTTCCCCAAGGTCAAAATTCTGGACCATCTTGCAAATCGCGAACTCGTTCAGGCGGAGTCAAAAATCCGCGACCGTCTCGTTGATAACCCAAACAGCGTTTGGGAACGGATGGCGGCATCGGCCGCCTGTCTGCTTCAAAATGACATCGAAGAATCGCTGAAACAAACCCAAAGCGTGTATTTCCGGCAACCATCGAACACCATGGCCCTTTATGTCATGGGGTATTGCCACGAACGGCTGGGACATATCGAGCAGGCCCTGGAGTTTTACCAAGATTGTGTGAAATTTAAAAGCCACCTGCAATTGCCCCGCCAGCGGATGGCGGCCATCTACCTGCAGGAGGGGCGGATCGATAAAGCAACCAGCGAGTACGAACAACTGACTTCAGAGTATCCCGATGATATTCCGTCGCTGGTACTGCTAGGGCATCTCTATCTGGCCTCCCAAAAGATTTCACAGGCCATCGATACATTTAATCTTGCCATCCTGTCCCATCCGGACAATTTCATGGAATTCCAGGAAGAAGATGAAATTGAATCGCTGATACAATGCGGAATGTTTGACCAGGCGCTGGAAAAGATACAAGGGACGATTCAGCAGGTTGGCGCTATGCCGGAATTGATCATCCGAATGGCAGATGTTTACAGCGCATGGGAAAAAGACGCTGAAGCAATCGCCTGCTTTGAACAGGCCATTCGTATCCATCCCGGCTCATTGGAAGGAACCATCAAATTAGGCACTCATTATCTGAAAAACCGACGGTTTTCGCTGGCGGCGGAACAATTCAACAGGGCTGCCGATATCAATGAAGAGATATTGGATGCCTATATGGGGCTGGCAGTCGCCCAAAAGGCCGGCGGACGGGCAAAAGAGGCGATGGAAACACTTTCGCTGGCTTCGGCGATACAGCAAAACAGTATTTTATTGTTCTCTGAGTCGGCCTGTTTGCAGTTTCAGTCGATTATGGATGAAAAAAATGCGGACAAGCCGGCGTCCGATAAAGACATTGTGTCTGTCGGCGATGTTATCCGAGTTTATCAGGAACAGTTCAAACGATCCGGCAGTCGTCCGGACGTTAGCTACAAATACGGCCTTCTCATGATGGGTGAACATAATCTTCCGATGGCGGCAAGTTTGTTCCAAAACACCCTTGAACTAAATCCAATCTATTTCAGGGCCCATCAGAAACTGGTTCTTTGTGCATACGATGAAGGCCAACCAGAAAAGGCGATAAAGATGCTTGCCTGCACGGAATCTTTCGGTGCGTGCGTCTATGAAAGATACTATCGGCTGTCTGTTTTGTACACAAACAAAAAAACATTTACGGAGGCCGTTAAGCGATTAAACAGGATCCGGTCGGCGGACATGGCGGATGCTGCGGAAACACAGGTCAACCTGGAAATCGTACTGGAAAATTTGGGCCTGATCGACCGCACATTTACCAGTTGGGAGCGGCTCGGCGAAAGTTCGACCTGCCTGGTTAAAATCAAAGAAAGAAAGACGGCCTGTCATCCTCATAAGGGATGATTGTTGCAATATCGCAGCAAAACACAGAAAAACCGGCATTTCTGACTTTAAACCATTTATTTAATGATAGTTACACGGATTTCCACGAATGTTTGTTTTTTTTTGAATGCAACATAACGCATCTTATGAGACGTTATATATTCTGTTTTTTACGGCTTTTAAAAGACCCGATTCTTTTCAGGGATACATGTTTATTGGCTCAGAACACCCGACAATCTTCAAAACCGTCAACTTAATACGGTTCTCTCATAGCCATTGGCGGACCCAGGATTTCCTTTAATATAACCGCTTTTCGCAACATCCCAGGCGACCGCAGGAACTTTGCAAAAGAAGAAGCATCTCGCAATGTTTTTGACTTACCCATAATGTGAGGCCGAATCGGCTCGGTTTTGTCCAGCGATTGTTGCTGACGCTGCAAAACGGGCTTAGCCGCCGCGGAAACGACCGTTCTTTGAACAACAGGACTCCGCTGATAAACGGCCTGCATGATGGGCTGCTCCGCTTTGCGACCGCCCTGCTCTTTAGCCGACACGGCCAGTCCACTATGGCCTGTTTTGGCAGGGGGCTTCTGTTCCGAAGCCGCCGGCTTTAATACCGGTGGTTGGCGCTGACTTTGTTTAAGTGCCTGTTGTCGGCGATCCCATTCAGAAAGACGCTTTTGTCTGTCGCCTTGTTTTGTCTGCTCCATGGACAGAGCGTGTTTCGCTTCCTGCACCATTTGGCGCAGCGTTGAATTCTGTTCTTTTTTGTCGTCCTTGTCGCGGTTTGCCCATACTTTTGCCAGAGCACCGACCAGATAAAACGCCGCTATCACGATGAATGTGACCAAATCGCCCCATCCCTCGCCCAAAAGAGATGATAATTCGGCCGGCCGCATTATTTTTCATCCTCCGTTTTCGGTATTCCGCCTTTGGCTATTGAATCACGCATCGAAGTGTCGGCGTTGATATTTTTCATGCGGTAATAATCCATAATGCCAAGATTGCCCTGACGAAACGCATCCGCCATCGCCTTTGGAATCTCCGCTTCGGCCAGAACCACCTTGGCGCGGTTTTCCTCAACCGCCGCCTTCATTTCCTGCTCGCGCGCTCGTGCCATCGCAGCGCGTTTTTCGGCTTCCGCTTTGGCGCGTTTCAGGTCGGCTTCGGCCTGGGCGACCTGCAGTTGGGCGCCGATATTCTCGCCGACATCGATATCGGCAATATCAATGGAAAGAATCTCAAAGGCCGTTCCTGCATCCAATCCTTTGGCCAACACGGACTTGGAAATATTGTCGGGGTTTTCCAGCACGCTTTTATACGACATGGCGCTGCCGATGGTGGTAACGATGCCTTCGCCGACACGGGCGATAATCGTCTCTTCCGTCGCCCCGCCGATTAAACGCGCGATATTGGCACGCACGGTCACGCGCGCCTTGGCCTTAAGCTGAATCCCGTCTTGCGCAACCGCGTCAATCGTATCTTTATCCGGACGCGGAGCCGGGCAATCGATCACTTTCGGATTAACGCTGGTCTGAACCGCCTCCAGGATATCGCGCCCCGCCAAATCAATCGCCGTGGCCGTCTGCCACGACAGTTCGATATTAGCCCGATTGGCCGCGATGAGCGCCCGCACAACATTGGCCACACGCCCGCCCGACAGAAAGTGGCTTTCCAATTGTGCCGTGGACACCTCCAGACCGGCCTTGATCGCGGTAATTCGACTGACGACAATCGTGCGGGCGTTGACCTTTCGAAGCGTCATCCCGATAAGCTCCGCAAACGAGACCGAAGCGCCGGACAATCGTGCCTGTAGCCACAAACTGCCATAGGCGAAAATCATCAGGATAAACACGATGGCGGCAAAAATACCGACAATGATCGCTCCGATTTTTACCGCTGGCGGCATCGCCAGAATTATAAATAAATCTTGCATGTTGCTACTCCTTTCAAACGGATTCTACTTTCCGAACGGTTACTTTATTACCTTCCACGTGAATCACTTTCACGGTTGTATTCTGACTCAAAAAATCTGCTTCCGACACACAAACCACTTTTTTTCCGTCAACTTCACACATCCCAACCGGCCGCAAAGGCGTCAAAACAACGCCCGTTTTCCCGACCAAAGCGTTTAACTGTTCCTGATCGGGGATGCCCGGCCGTGCATCCGGAACCTTTTTAAGCTCAAGAATGTTCCCGATTTTCGTCTTCGGAAGAATCTTATACACTATCACCCATACAACCGGAATCAAAACCGCTGCCGTCCAGACGCCAATCCAGCCAACCGTTGCGCTGACTTGAAAGAAAAGCGCAATCCCCCCTGCCAGGCACACCAGCGCAAGAACTGTCAGCAGCCCTAAGCTGGGGATGAAAATCTCCAGCACCAGCAGCATCGCACAGAGAATAAACAAAAAAACCGCAAACGTAATGCCTAACGCTTGAGCAAGCATTTCTGATAAAATCCTTGTTAAGTACTCCGGTTGTTCTTAATCTCTGAAACAACGACCCGGTTTCCATGGACCTCCCGCACACAAATGTGCTTTCCTTTTTCAATAAAGGCGCCGTCCGCCACAACATCGACAATGCTATTCCCGAACTTTGCTTTACCCGCCGGTCGCAACGTTGAAACGGCCTTACCCGTTTGACCGGCTTCGACGGGATTTTCCCTGTGTTCAGGTTCGCAGGTCCGGCTGATGGTTAATCGCTCGCCAATGCCGGATGTTTTCAGGACAAAGCTTCGCAAAAACGGCAATCGATCCATGTATTTAGCCAGCACGACCGCACACACAATAAACAAAATAAATCCCAGCGCAAAGCCGGAAAGACCATCCGTAAAGACCTGCCATGCATTCTGACCTTTGGGCCAGGGGATTTCACCGGGGGCGTTTCGAACGAGCATTCCAAACAGTCCGGCTAAAATGCAGACAATCCCCGCAAAACCGGCAATTCCAAAACCGGGAATCACAAAGATTTCCACCATCAGCAGAATAAACCCGACACACAGAATCGCGATCTCGATCCAATTCGCCAGCCCGGTCAAATACCGGCTGCCCACCAAAATCACCAGACAAACAACCGCCAGCAAGCTCGGTAGTCCAAGCCCGGGTGTATTAAACTCCACATAAATTCCCAAAAATATCCCCAGCACCAGAATGCTCACTACCATCGGCGAAGTCAGCCATCGCACCAACTCTTCGGACCAGATTGTCTCCAGCCGGAGGATGTTGTCCGAAATCGCCACACCGTCCCGTTTTTCGATAAACTCAATCGCCCCATCCAGATCATCGACAACCGCCCTTGCGATGCCGTATTCCAGCGCCTTCTGGTCGGTCAGCGTCAACAACTCCCCTTCTTTGACAACCAGCTTTTTATTGGCAAGGTCAAACGCATTCGGCTCCGTGGGAAGATATTCTTTCTCAAAATACTCCGTCTTTCCGGTTTTGAGATTTTTGACCTGCCAGACCTCCAGCTGCTGTGACACCATCGCCTTCAGCAGGGCTTCCGGGTAGCCGTTGGCCTGAGCCGCCCGGCTGAATGTCGCCCTGACAAAACTTTCCGCCTTTTCCCGCTCGGCTTCACCCATTTCCGAACCGCCCATGACAATCGGCGCGCTGCACCCAATCGTGGTATTTTTCCGCATAACGATGTCCCGGCAGGAAACACTGATCATAGCCCCTGCGGAAATTGCCTCCGTGCTGACATACGCAACAGTATGCACCTTATTGCCCAGTTCAAGAATCAGGTATTTGCTGATGTCGTCGGCGCTTTTGACCAGGCCGCCGTAGGTCTGCACATCGAGAATAATGTAGTCGGCCCCCCTGCGGATGGCTTCCTGGCTGCGGCGGATAATCGATTGATACAGGCCGTGGTCGATCATCTTGTAACAGGTCAGAACGGCAGCGGTTTTTTGGGGGGGCTCCTGCAGGGCACCCCCCTGCCCCCCTGCTTGCGGGGATTCAGCGTTTAGAAGCGGAAGAAACAGAATACTCGCAGCGACCGCAATCACAAGTGCGATGATTGGTCCCGAGTTTTTAGCTATACTCCCATCCATAACTGCATATTGTAGCTACATTTTCCCCCTTGGCAATGGAAAAATGAAGAAATTTGAAGGTTATAGACACCCCAGCCAGTCCTGCTATTTTTCGCCTACCAAAACCTCTGCGATATTGAACGCATGGTCTTTGATGCGGCGATAGGCCGTCAGCATGTCGGTATAAATCAGGCCCATCAGCGGATTGGTTACCCCCTCCCCGACCCGCACCAGATACCGTGCCCGGCATTCTTTCATTAAATTTGTGATCGCAAGGCCCTTGGTCTGCATCTCGCTGAAATACTCCTGCGTATTGTCTTCCTCTTGGATGCCTCTATAAATCAAATCAAGGTATTCGTCCACTTTCTCATGCAGCCGGACAAGATCGGCCAGTCCGCCCTCGCTGAATTTCTGGCCGGTATCCCGGATTTTCAGCCGCAGCTTCATCAGCCCCTGAATGTAATCGCTGATTGATTCCAGTTCGTCGGCCATACGAAGCTGTCCACTGGCAACCTGCATCAGTTCGTGGGAAATGCTGCCCGTCATGATTTCGCCGATAAACTCAACAATCTCTTTCTGAATGACGTCCAAGTCATTTTCTTTCTGAAAGATATCCGCCGCTAAATCGCGATTCGGTTCGGCGTTTGATAGAAATTGTCTGAAATTCTTCAGCATTTTCCGACACATCTGTGCCATTCGAATCAATTCCTTATAGGACTGCTGGATTCCGATTGCCGGCGCATCCAGAATACGAATATTCAGGTACGTTAAACGCGGTTTTTCCGGAATTTTCTTTTCGGGAACAAGCCACATCAGGAAGCGAGCCAGAAAACCAACAAACGGCAAAAACAGAATGGTGTTAATGATATTAAAGCCGGAATGTGTAAGGGCGATTGCCGGACCGGTGAACATGTATTTCGCTTCGGCACCGGTGTACAAAGGTATGTCTGCCAGTTTATGGTCTTGCACGGCCTCCTCAAAATCCTTGGCCAGCACATAGGGAATATCCTCCCGCAGAATATCCCCATTAACGTTAGCCTTCTGCCCCTTGTTGTTGTAAAAATACAGGGTTTCTTCGGGAATATGATAATCCCGGGCATGTTGCCTGATAAGTTCGTCATTTCGGGCCTCAACCACAATGGCGGATAGATTGCGCAGCTGTGTTCGCATCGTAATCCAGGAAACCAGATTCGTATAAGGCGTGAAAATCATGGTAATCCAGCAGGCCCCGATGACATTGAAAGCGACATGTGCATAAGCCGACCGGCGGGCATTGGTGGAGGCCCCCAGCGAAGCCAAGATGGCGGTAATCGTAGTGCCGATATTTTCGCCGAGAATCAGGGCGGCGGCGGTTCTGTAGTCAATCGCTCCGGTCAGCGCCAAAGCCATTGTAATGCCCAGCGTTGCCGATGATGATTGAACGATGGCGGTTAAAGCTGCCCCGACCAGAACGCATTTCCAGACGCCTAAATAGGAGTCGGGACTGAAACGGTGAAACCACGATATAAACCCCGGCATGTCTTTAATCGGGGCAAACCCATGCGTCATCAGTTCCAGCCCGAAAAACACCATCCCCAATCCCATCAGAAACATGAAGAAAAAACGGATGCCGTCGCGTTTGGAAAACAGGTAGAAAAACGAGGAAAGTCCCAGCAGCGGAAGCCCGTATTGGCTGACTTTAATCACCAGTATCCAGCCGGTAATCGTAGTGCCGATATTGGCCCCCAGAATAACCCCGATGGCCTGCATCAGCGTCATGATGCAGGCATTGACCATTCCCACAACCATGACCGTCGTAACCGAACTGGACTGGATGATGCAGGTGACCAGCGTTCCCACGCCGCAGGCGAGAAGGCGATTGTTGGTAATGGCTCCGATCATCCGTCGCAGCCGCTCTCCGGCAACCGCCTGCATACCCTCGGACATGTTTTTCATGCCGTACAGAAATATCCCTAATCCCCCTACAACACATGAAAACATTTCAAGATATTTCTGATAATCCATATATCGGCCCTTTCTTACATCGTTGAAGGGTGCACGTTTATCCCTGACAAATACGATTTAATATTTTGAAATATTCACCAGTTTAGGCATCAGTCCCGTGGCCAGATAGATCGTCCGCTCGCAGATATTCGTTACCCGATCGGCGATTCGCTCCAGGTTATGCGCCGTCCAAATCTGATAGGTGGCGCGGGTTACCGTCTGGGGCTGATTAATCATATATTGAATCAATTCATTGTAAACTTTATCGTGCAAGGCGTCCACTTCATCATCCATCGCGCAGATTGCTTCTGCGGTTTTGGCGTCCCGGCGGATAAACGCATCCATGCTTTGGCGCAGCATGTTGATGGCCTTTTCAGCCATGACAGGAATTTCGACAAACGGCTTGACTGGCGGTTCTTTGCCCAGCAGGAGCACGATTTTGGCGATGCCTTCCGCATAATCGCCCATCCGTTCCAACTCGGTTACGATATTCAGAATCGTAATAATTTCACGCAGGTCAGAGGCGACCGGCTGCTGCATCGCAATCAATGTGATGCAATTTTCCTCAATTTCCCATCGCTGGCGGTTAATCAGTTCATCATTTTGGATAATTTTTTCAGCCGTATCCAGATCGCGCTCCTGCAATGCCTTGACCGAAGACCGAATCGCCGTTTCGACGGCCTCGCCAAGGGCGAGGATTCTTTTTTCAAGGTCATGAATATGTCTGCGAAAACTGTCTCTCATAAAAATATCCTTTGCGTTATTTAGCCAAAATGTCCGGTTATATAGTTTTCAGTCAGTTCCTGGCGGGGAGCCGTGAAAATCTCCCGCGTCACGCCAAACTCTACCAGTTGGCCCATATACATAAATCCCGTATAGTCCGACGCCCTTGCCGCCTGCTGCATATTGTGGGTAACGATGACCATCGTATAGCGTTCCCTCAAAACACGCAGCAGCTCTTCGATGTGCAGGGTGGCAATCGGGTCCAGGGCCGAACAGGGCTCATCCAGCAAAATAATTTCCGGTTTCAGCAGCAGCACGCGGGCGATGCACAACCGTTGTTGTTGTTCAAGGGATAATTCCCTCGCATTTTTCCGCAATTGATCCTTCAAAACATCCCATAATCCGACATCTTCCAAGCATTTTTGAATCAGATCCTTCGTTTCGTTTTTCGATCGCATCTGTCGATGGATACGCAATCCGAATTTCAGATTATTCAGAATTGACTGGTCAAAGACATTCGGCCGCTGAAAGACCATGCCGACGTTCTTCCGCAGCGCGACGACATCGGTTCCCGGCGTCAAAATATTCTGCTCGTCAATAACAATGCGTCCTTCCATACGGACGCCGTCAATCAGATCGTTCATCCGGTTGATGCACCGCAGCAGCGTGGATTTACCGCAGCCGGATGGGCCAATCAGGGCAGTCACATTATTTTTCGGTACCTGCAAACATACATTTTTTAACGCGTGAAACTCGCCGTAAAACAGGTTAAGATTTTCAATGGATATTCGTGTTTCAAAAGACATAGTTTTATCCAAATTTACCGGTAATATAGTCATCGGTGCGCGGATCACTCGGATGGGTGTACATCTTTCGGGTCTGATCCACTTCCACCAGTTCACCCATCAGGAAAAAGGCGCAGCGATGACTGACGCGAGAAGCCTGTTTGGTATTATTTGTAACCAAAATCTGGGTATAAGACTGTGCCAGCAGAGACATGGTGTCTTCCACCTTGGCTGTTGAAATGGGATCCAGCCCTGAACACGGCTCATCATATAAAATCACATCCGGCTCGATGGCCAGTGTCCGAGCGATGCACAGCCGCTGCTGCTGGCCGCCGGACAATTTTGTTGCTGGAGTTTTCAGACGGTCTTTCAGTTCATCCCAGACAAAGGCCTTTTTAAGTGATTCTTCAACCAGTTGTTCAACTCTGTGTTTGTCTCGAATTCCGTGTACCTTGGGCCCATACGCAATATTCTCATAGATGCTGACAGGCAGCACCTGCGGCATCGCAAAGATAATTCCGATTTTGCGGCGAATCAGGGAGTCGGGGATATCCTGCGTATTCTGACCTTCAAAAACAATAACGCCTTTTTGCCGATAATTGATGTTCAGGGAATTCAGGCGATTCAAGGCCCGTAAAAAAGTCGTCTTACCGCTGTTGGCCGGACCAATAATCCCCAGAATCTCATTCCGGTAAACCTCGATATTAATATCGCGTAATACCTGTAAATTGTCATAAAAACAATTCAGGTTGATGGTTTTAATAATGGCGTTTTGTTCTACCATTGTTTTTTCTTTCTAAAGTGAGCACGCAAAATGATGCTGACCAGGTTCATCAGGCACACCAGCGCAATCAAAACCAGTCCCGTGCCGAAACTGAACTTTTCCGGCACGTTGGGAACCTGGGTTGAAATGACATAAAGATGGTACGGCAGCGCCATGACCTGGTCAAACATCGACCGCGGCAGCCGCGGTAGATAAAAAGCCGCCACGGTAAACAGAATCGGCGCCGTTTCGCCCGCCGCCCGGCTCAAGCTCAGCACCGTGCCGGTCAGGATACCCGGGATGGCATACGGCAAAACGCAAGACCGCACAGTTTGCCAGCGAGTGGCTCCCAGCGAAAGACTGATTTCCCGATAAACCATCGGCACCGCTTCGAGGGCTTCTTTGGTTGCGGTAATAATCACCGGCAAACTCATGATCGCCAAGGTCAGCGAGCCGGCCAGAATGGACGCCCCCATACGCATAAAAACAACAAACAGGGTAAATCCGAATAATCCATAGACAATCGAAGGAATTCCCGATAGGTTGACAACGGACAATTTAATCAGGCGTGTGAACAGGGTATCACGGGCGTATTCCACCAGGTAAATCGCAGAGAGGATTCCTAACGGCAGTGAAAACGCCATCGTTCCTGTAATCAGAAGCACCGTCCCGACAATCGCCGGATAAATCCCGCCCTCTTTCATCCCGTTCCTCGGTGCGGCTGTCAAAAATTCCCACGTAATGGCATTCCAGCCGTGACGGATGACATAATAAAGAACCAGTAAAATCGGTACAACCACCAGCAGCGTGATAAGCCCCAATACGGTGAACGCAATATTCTGTCGGAGTTTGGCGCGGTTCATCTTCGCCCTTTCCGCAGGAACACCTCTGCCGTGAAATTCAGAACGAACGTGATGATAAACAGAATAAGCCCGACAGCGAATAAGGCGTAATAATGGTCGGAACCGCTTACGGTTTCACCCATTTCACCCGCGATGGTTGCGGTCAATGTACGAAGCGGCTGTAAAATCGATTTCGGCATAATGGGGGCATTGCCGGTCACCATCATCACGACCATTGTTTCGCCGATGACCCGTCCGATTCCCAGCATGACGGCCGCCATAATGCCCGAAGAAGCCGCCGGCAAGACAATCCTCCACAGTGTCTGCCAATGGGTAGCACCAAGACCATAGGCCGCCTCCTTGTACATGCGAGGCACGCCGACCAGGGCATCTTCTGAAATGCTGATAATCGTCGGCAGCGCCATAAACGCCAGCAGAAAAACACTGGTTAAGCCGCACATCCCTGTACTCAAATGAAACGTGTTTTTAACAAACGGCCCAAGCCAGATGATACCGATAAATCCCAAAACAACACTGGGAATGGATGCCAACACTTCGATGAGCGATTTAAGTATGGTTTTGAGATACCCGGGTGCAATTTCCGCAATGTAGAGCGCCGTCGCCACACCGACCGGGACGCAGATAACAATCGCACCCACCGTTACCAGGAGCGAACCCGTTATCAGTGGGACGATGCCAAAGGTGGGCGGCTCCGAAATCGGCAGCCATTTTTGTTCGAGAATAAAACGTTTGAATGAATAGACACGAAAGAGAGAAAGAGAATCTTTCAGCAGGAATAAAAAAATCAGAATAACAAACGCAATGATGGCGAAGCCGCTGAAGCGAATCGCCGTTTCAATAACGCGTTCTCCAAATTTATTTCGCAATCTCTGACTCCATGGGGACAAAACCGGTTTCCGCAAACTGCTGCTGCCCCTGAGGGCTGAGAGTAAAATCAATAAATTGCTTCAGGATGCCGGCCGGTTCGCCGTTGACATAAAAATATAGCGGGCGGGACAGCGGATATTCTTTGTTGAGAACATGCTGAATATCGGGCGAATAAAAGTTCGTGTTATCTTTTCCGATTTTAAGGGTCTTGGTCCGGTCCGAAGCGTATCCCATACCGAAATATCCGATGGCGGACTCATTATTGGCGACTTCTTCCACAATCGTCTGTGAGGATGTCAGCAACAATGCATCCGGCGAAAATTCCGCGGTGCTGTCTTTTTTCCCCTCACGGATGACCTCCTCTTTGAAATAGATATGGGTGCCGGAACTGACCTCACGAGACAGCAGCACAATCGGCAAATCGCGGCCGCCGAATTCCTTCCAGTTTTTCGCTTCGCCGGTAAATATCCGTCTCAAATCGTCCAGCGTTAACTGTTCAACCGGATTTTTTAAATTCACAATCACCGCAATCCCGTCGTAGGCCACGATAATTTCTTTGGGATTGCCCCCCCGCTTCTTGGCGGACTCAATTTCCTGAGGTTTCATTTCACGAGACGCCGTTGCAATATCGCAGGTCCCGCTGATTAAAGAGGCGATTCCGACGCCGCTGCCCCCGCCGGTTACCGCGACAAAAATGTCAGGATTTACCTTCATGAATTCTTCGCTAACCTTTTGGGCGGCATTGACCATGGTATCCGACCCCTTGATTTGTAAGTCTCTTTTCTCTGACCGCTTACATCCTTCCAAACAGATGAGGGCCATTATCGACAGAAGAAGGCAGATAACAGTTTTTTTCATACGGAAACTCCCTGTTAGCATCGGGGATATCATGATTTATACTCCGTTAAGTCAGGTCAAATTACGACCCGCAGAATCCTTATCTATACACAGCGTGTCAGCGTTTCGTTAATACCGGACAAAAACTCCGGTGTTTGGAGGGAGTTATACCCGTATAGGCGGCAAAGTCAAGAACAAATCAGCATATCTTTTTTTCCGGATTTGCGGTTGCCAGAACCGCCGCGTACACCTTCGAGGCCCCCGCCTGCTTGAGGGTTGCGGCGCATTCTTCGAGGGTGGCCCCGCTGGTGGTTACATCGTCCACAAGCGCAAGCGTTTTTCCGGCGAACCGATGCCCTTTCCGGACGGAAAACGCCCCCCGGACATTGCGCCGCCGCTGTGCCGGCGTCAGGTCCCACTGCTGCTTGGTATTGCGTATCCGCACCAGGTCGGTCGCGACAGGGATTTGCAGAGACCGCATTTTTCGGGCCAGCAGGCAGGATTGGTTAAACCCCCGTCCCAACTGCCGCCGCCAATGCAGCGGTACAGGAACCAGCAGGTCAATGTGTGCAAGAAAAGAACTGGCCATCAGCGCCTGTTCGAGCATCCTCGAAAGGCGGTCGGTCCATTCGGTTCGTTCGCGGAATTTCAGCGACAAAATCATCGACCGCAGCGCCGATTCATAGCTGCCAACCCGGATAATACCATCGTAGGCAAGATTCAACTCCTGGCAATGCCCGCATCGGCCATTTATGATGCCGTAGGGGCTGACATCCCGGCCGCATCGCCGGCAGTAATCGGCACCGACCGCCTGGGCCAGGTCCTGCCAGCAAGAAGGACAAAGCCCCTCGTCGGCGGGATGGATGCACTCTTTGCAAATCAGGCATTTGCCCGGCCACAGCAGATGCGCCCCCGCCTGCCAAAAGGGCTGAATATGATGCATCATCGCCTTGCCTAATCGTTTTGCTCCGCTTGCCATGGTTGACATTATAAAGAACCAGACTTTAAAAACAATTATTCCAGGTCGAAAAGACTATTATTCAGCGGTTCAAACCATCCGATCCGGACATCATACGAGCGGACGCCATAGACATTCATGCCGTCTTCTTCGGCAATCAACTCGGAACCCACATGCGCATCCGACCAGGCGATGTTCGCTCGCTGATTATGCCGAAAATGAATCGATGGAGAAGGATGCCCCCACCCGGCATCGGGCAGTCCGTTAACGACAAAAAAATAGGGTTCGACGAATGAGTATTCCAGGAAATAAGGCCAGCCGTTGTCTAACTTTGCCATTGCCGTATCCGCAAACATCACGGTAGATCCGGGAGATTTCACTTCCGTCTCCCGGGTTGGACGAGCACAATGCTCCACCGTATAATTTTCCCAAACCCGTGAGCCCAAATAGGTCATATTGTAACCATAGCCGCCGCACCCCTGTTCAAAATCCCAATCCCAAGGGTCCCCGTTTCGAAAATTCACCTTCTGCGGACACTGTTTGACCCGGCCGTCCGCCAGGTAGTCAACCAGAGGGCTTCGCGTTGGATCAAAGAAACTGTTCAGGTCATCGCGAATCCCATGCCATCGCTTCAAATTTTGTCCGGTGAAAATATCCGGCGCCGCCAGGACAAACAGCGAATTATTTTCAACCGCATATCCCGAATTCGCAAAAACAAGCTGACGCAGATTGTTTCTGCAGACAATCTGGCGGCACTGCTCCTTTGCCCCGGCAAGAGCTGGGATCAGCAGACTCAGCAACACCGCAATCACCCCGATCACGACCAACAGTTCAATCAGGGTGAACGCCGATGCCCCGCGGACTGCATTGCACCTGTTTTGTGTCATCCGTTGTACCACTTTTCTGCGTGCAGCCACTGTTCCAGGAAAACACAAAAATCATCAAGGTTTACCCGGTCATCGACAAATGGGGCCATGTCACATGTATGATTCCAGTTGTCCATCAAAGGAGTGGATAGATAGGCCACACTGAAACGCGCATAATCCCTGATGTTCACGATACCATCGCCATTGATGTCGCCGGTTAATGTTTTTTCGTGCATCACGCCAACGGCGTCCAAGTCAAACCCCCCTGTGGAAAAATTAGTCGGCCAGGGATCATTAATAACATGTCCCATGGAATCACAGACCGCATATCCGTTTTGCAGCGTGCCTGCCACATCGACCAGCCGCACATGGGTAACCGCCGTGACATCCACAAAGTCATTGACGTCCCGAAGCTGGTCCAAATCAAACGGGGTGCCGTATCCCATACTGTACTTTCCGGCGAAATTATGAATGTCTGTGGTGTCAATCGTGCTTGTAAATCCGAATGCCGAAATCTGAATCTGCGACTGCGTTAACGAGACAGCGCCAAATCGTTCATAATGAATGCCGTCGCTGCTGACTTCCACAAAGGCCAACTCCAGGAACATTCTATTCGGTTCCGAGGGATTGGGGGCAAATCCATTTTCGAAGACCGCAAAATCATAGCCAGGTCCGTTGGCAATCGGATTTTCAAAAGTCAAAATGGCGGCGCCTGCATCCCCCAGAGAGACGACACCCGTGGTGCTTTGGCCTTTCGCCGGACCGAGCGCATCCGACGGCAAGCCGTACGACACATACCCCTGCGAGGGGTCATTAATCTTGAGCAGACCGCGCTGTATCGATACCCCTGCGGCCCACCCGACAAAGACCGATGTATCATTGGGATCGGCCGGCATCGGAATGGCCGTGGACCCAGGCTGTTCAGCTGTGGGGGCATAAGGACCTGCGCTGCAGGCCGGATAAGTCCAAAGCATAAACAAGATGAATACTGCTTTTTTCAGGTTTCCTTCCTCCGAAGCATCAGGATTCCCATACCCAGCAGGAAAATCGCTGCCGGTTCGGGAACAATCGTATCCATTGCAAAATATGCTGGGGTATTCATGCCATACAGTCCCACGTCACTCGAGGTCAGGGTAAATTCCAACCTGTCGACCAGTCCCAGCGAGGATAAATCGATGTACTCCCAACTATTAACTATGTAATCTTGACCGTTATCTGCAAACCGATAATCGGCCAGGTAAAACTCAATCGCCCCCACAGAAACACCGGCCTGATCTTTTCCGGTAACGGTTAACAAAAACCAGTCCTCGTCATTGCCGGCAGTTCCACCGAACTTACCGGGATTGCCATTCAGCATATCCAGCGCAACGTAGGTCGTATTGGTTACATACAGCCCTGAAACTCGTGTCGGACCCCCAAAAATCGCCGTGGGATTGAAGCCATTGTAAGCATCCTGATAACCGACCGCAAAATTCGTACCGCTGTGGGCCTGTCCGGCATAGGCACTGTACTGATTCATAAAGCCCGCCGTCACTGTATCGGTCTTATTGGAATAAGCAAATCCGCCCCAGGATGCCCAATCGCCATCCGAATGGTTTTCAAACGCTGCCGAACCGCTTTGAAAGGAGGCGGTGTCATAGTTGCCTTCTATTCCATCAACTGTATAATTTCCGCTCCAATAAGAATCCGTGTCCAAAGAAAGGGCGTCAAAATGAGCTATCGGAGCTGCATTTATCACGCTGGCCATCGCTAAAATACCTATCAAACCCATAAAATTTTTCATCTTCCACTCCCGAAAATAATGAATCTTTGTAACATTTCAGCCATACGCAGACATCTCGTAAGAGTTTATGCTTTAGCTTGTTTCCAGCGGTTTACACACTAAAGTGTGAACTCTTACAATACCATCCACCAGCCGGCTAAAATGTTGCGATTTTACATTTTTGATAACTGCCGCGGCTGCCGGCAGATCCATTGCAGCCGCGGCAATCCTTTTGGCTAT